>JAFWMI010000254.1 GCA_017513965.1 Atopobiaceae bacterium | reverse complement strand
TTTTTGTGGCAAAGTCCTGAGGTTGCGGCCTCACGAAACGAAGTGTACGAACTGTTGGTTGGAGTGGTGCCCTTAACGGACAAAAGCTGGCGCAAGTTAGGCGCTGAAAGCGCTTATCCCCGAAAGCGCTTATCCATGAAGGCAGCATCCAGCTGCACGTTGTAATCAAACTTTTTTCGCACTTAACGGGGTATCCTTAAGTGCGAAAAAAGTGTGATGTAATTTTTGGCTTGAGCCTATATTTTTGGTCAGATGAAAGCCATCCATTAGAGCCCATACACGTTCACGTGTCACAAGGAACGCCAAGAGAGAATGCTACAAAAATCTGGATTACGAGCACCGGACACTGTCTTCTGGCGAACAATAGGTCGGACATACCTGCTCGTCAGTTACGGCTTATCATGAAGACTGTAGAAGCTCATCACCAAGCAATCGAAGAGCAGTGGTTCTCGTATTTTGGAGAATTGAGCTATTACTGCTAGGCGAAAATGCGCTCGCTTTCGAGTGTAGCGGGCAGCGTCTATGACCGCTCGCTCAAGAGCTCTTTGAGCGAGCGGGAGAATCGCCTGCGGTCTTCGCTGGTAAACGGGGCGGGTCCTTTGGTCCTACCTCCCGCGCGGCGGACCTTCTTCTCCTCATGGCGAATAAACAACATGGCGTCGATGGTAACGGGGTCGAAGCGTCGGCCCCGTACGTCTATGGCGCGAGCGTCGCGTCCCAGCACCATGGAGGCGAGCCCAATGTCCTGTGTTACCACCACATCGCCTTGCTCGAGTTCGCTCACAATGGCAAAGTCCGCGGAATCGGCCCCAACGCCCACCTGGTTAATGCGCACCCAAAAGTCCTGTCGTGGCTCGCGCGGATCGCTTGCGCGCACGTGTCGCTCGAGGTTTTGTGTGGCATTTCCCGCCAGCACGCAAGGAACGTGCGCCTTGCGTGCCACATCAAGCGCCTCACGCACTACGGGGCAGGCGTCGGCATCGATAAAGAGCGTTGGCTTTACCATGGCATCGCGGGCAACTATTGCGGCATCACGCGCACGACGATGTCGGACATGAGCATGAACGAGCCGTCGTTGAGGATAGCCTCAAAGTCGTCACCCAAGTACTGGGCAATCGCCTCGGCCTCCTCGGCCAGCGACTCATCGGCATATACCACGAGGTTGCGGTCGAACGTGAACTCGGTGTCCTCGTAGCCACTGGCGTCGAAGCCGAGCTCAGAGAGCTCCTCTGCCCATGTGGTCGCGGTGCCGTCGGGATAGCCCGCTATCATCACCGAGCCATTCTTGCTCACCTGCGAGAGGTCCACCGACCCCTTTGGCTTAGAGGTCGCGAGCGTGCCGTTGGCATCCGTGCCGTTGCCGTCTGCGATTGTGCGCCTAATGGGGGACTCCTTGGAGGTCGAGCTGGCAATGCCAGCGGTAATGTCGTCATCCTCGGTAGAGAAGGGAGGCTCACCGGCGTCAACGCGTTGCATCATTTCCGTCCACACGGGAACGTCCAGAATCTCGTAGTACACCTCGTCAATCATTTCCGGCTCGCTTGGCGTCATGCCGGAGTAAAGGTCGGTCTCGGTGTTGAAATCGCGGAACTGCGCGGCGATGGTTAGAATCTCGTCGACGGTCATGTCGGTGGTGAGGCTCTTGGACAGGGTCGTAATCGAGGCGAGCATGTCGTGTGGGCTTTGAGCCAGAATCTTGCGTAGCATGGAGGCGATGATGGCGCGCTGGTTTGCGGCGCGGTAGAGGTCCCCGTCACCATACTCGTCGTAGGCATGGCGTGACCTGCTCAGCATGAGCGCGTCGTGGGCATTGAGCGTATGCGTTCCGGCGCTCAGCTCCAAACCCGTGTAGTCCGGGTCCGAGATGTCTGTGGGAAGCGTTACCTCAACGCCGCCAAGCTCGTCAATAATCTGCATAAAGGAGTCGAAGTCAATCTCGGCGTAGTGAGAGATGTCCACTCCGGCGAGTTTGGAAACCTGGCGAACCATTCCCGCGGGACCACCAATGGAGTATGCGGCGTTGATCTTGCCATCGGTGCCGTCTTCAAGCTCTACGTAAAGGTCGCGGTGTATGGATACGAGCGTAGCCTTAATGTTGGTGGGGTCAATGCGGCAAAGAATGATGCTGTCTGCTCGGTAGAGAGACTCGTCCTCGCCAATATCCTCATAGCGCTCTTCTCCCTTGTCGGCACCGAGCAACAGAAGATAGAAGGGCTCGTTTTTGGCACCCTTCTTGAGGCTGGCGAGCAGCTCTTCGTCGTTGGTGTTCATGGATGCGTTCACGTTGGTGACGTACATCCCCACGGCCACGCTTACCGCGCAAAGAATGAGGGCGATGGTAACCACGATGCCCAAGGCAAGCTTTCTGCGGCTGCGCTTGGCGCGCTCTCCTGAATAGTAATCGAGGGAACGCTCGCGTGAGAGCGCATGATCCTTATGTGCCATATTGCAATCCGTCCTACATTTCTGGTCGTAATACGAGTGCGTTGCTAGGCGCCCTTTAGATTCTAGTCCGATTGTTACGCTACGTCTGCAACATATCAACGATTTCGCGAGAATTAGGCAGCTTCAGCCTCGGTGCTCTCCGTGGCATTCTCTTGGGAGTCCTTGGCGCTTGCGGCCTCGGCGGCTCGAGCACCTTCTTCTCCCACGCCACCGGCGACGCCAGCCGTCGAGTCATGCTCGCCTTCGGCCTCGTCGTAGGGTGGTTGGCCCTGATTCACGCGAATCATCATCTTGCGCCACTGGTCAACAAGGCAGGCCTCGTACCAAGTGCCCTCATAAAGCACGCCATCCGTGGGCTCCATGCCCGTCATGATGTCGGTCTCGACGTTGAGAGAACGCATCTGGCTGGCAAGATCGAGGATGTCGGGGATGGCGAGGTCGGTGGTAACGCTTTCCGACATGGTGGCAACCGTGGCTGCCATGGTTGCTGGGTCACTGGCAAGAACCTTCTTGATGATCTCGGAGAACACCATGCGCTGGTTTGCGGCGCGATAGCGGTCGCCGTCTCCGTAGGCGTCGTATCCGTGACGGCAACGACACAGGAGCGCCGCTTCGGTTCCGTTGAGCGTTTGAACGCCGGCAGGAAGATCGAGCTGGGTGTACTCGGGGTCGTGAACGGGCACGGGCAGGTCGACCGTCACGCCGCCCACCTGATCCACGATGGCAATAAAGCGGTCGAGGTCAACCTCTGCATAGTGCGATATGGGAACGTCCGCGAATTCGGAAACGATCTGCGTGGTATATGCGGGTCCGCCAAATGCATAGGAAGCATTGATCTTTTGAAGGCCATGCTCGTCCATGTCAATCGCGGTGTCGCGGTGAATCGAGACCATGGTGACTTTGACGTTCTTGGGGTCAATGCGGCAGAGCATGATGGAGTCTGAGCGGTAGGCGTGTTCGTCGGCGCCATAGTGCTCGGTATCCTCCACGCGGCCTTGGTCTTTGTCGATGCCAAGCAAGAGCAGGTAGAAGGGGTTGCCCGCCTTGGTTTCTACGAGCTGCTCGCGAAGGTCGCTGGTAACGTTTTCGGTGAGCTTGGCATTGATGTTTGCAATGTAGACACCCGCCGCCGCCCCAAAGAGCAGCACGAGCGCAACGAACACCAGAATCGCCACGCGAATGCCCCTCTTGCGTTGCTGGGCCATGCGTTGATGGCGGTAACGCGAGACGTCTTGGTACTTATCCGTCTCTTCGTATGAGGACGCTGCGGCAGCTGCGCCCATCGCCTCCTGGGACTGCTGGCTTTCGAGTGCCGCAGCTAGGTATGCGGATGTGTCATCTGGGTTCGTGGACGTCATCTCTTCGTAGGGGTAGGGGTCCTCCTGCGAAACGAAGGGATCAAGAACCTCTTCGACCGACGGTTGAATGGTGACCTCGTCGGTTGACGGCTCTTCGGTCGCTTGCTCTGGCGTGAGTTCGTCCTCGGGAGCGGCTTGCTCGCTTCGGTCTAGATCCTCGGACAAGGGAGCCTCCTGTAATGGAACGCGTTGGTTGCGTATATGGTTTCGCGCCGGTTAGGCGGCTTGCATTCTTGTACTGGTTTAGCCACTAGTAGACTATGATACACCTGTCTGCGTTTGCCCACATAAACGACGTATCCACTAGTCTTACGGGAGAAAGCATGTTGCAGCCAAAAAACAACCAGCTCGTTTTAGTCCTCGATTTTGGCGCGCAGTATGGCCAGCTCATCGCTCGGCGGGTGCGTGACCTGCACGTGTATTCCGAGATCGTGCCCTGCGATACGCCTGCCTCGGAGCTCGCCGCCATGGCGCCGTCTGCCATCATTCTGAGCGGAGGGCCTGCGAGCGTGTATGCCAGCGACGCGCCGACCGTTGATGTGGGCGTCTTTGACCTGGGCGTTCCCGTACTGGGCTTTTGCTATGGCCAGCAGATCATGGCAGCACTATTGGGCGGCAAGGTGGGGCATGTGGACAAAGGCGAGTATGGCCCAGCCACGCTCGTGCGCGATGGGGCTTCCATGCTCTTGGCCGACACGCCCGCCGAGCAGACGGTATGGATGAGCCACCGCGATGCCGTGGTGCGCGTGCCCGAGGGGTTCCAAGTTACCGCGCATACGGAAACGTGCCCGGTAGCAGCAATGGAATGCCCTCGTCGGAGGCTCTATGCCACGCAGTTCCATCCCGAGGTGCGCCACACCGCATATGGCAACAAGATGCTCCAAACGTTCCTCTTCGGCATTTGCGGGCTTGAGCCCACGTGGTCCATGGAGGGCGTCGTGGATGCGCTCGTGTCGAGTATCCGTGCGCAGGTGGGGGAGCGCCGCGTGATTCTGGCGCTTTCGGGTGGCGTGGACTCCAGCGTGGTGGCCGCGCTCGTGCACCGTGCCGTGGGCAATCAGCTCACCTGCGTGTTTGTTAACCATGGGATGTTGCGCAAAGGCGAGCCAGAGCTGGTGGAACAGGTCTTTCGCCAGCAGTTTGACGTGCCGCTCGTCCACGTGCACGCTGAGGAGCGTTACGCTTCCATACTGGCAGGCGTAACCGATCCCGAAGAGAAGCGCAGGCGCATTGGCACGGAATTCTGGAAGGTCTTCTTCGAAGAGGCGGCCAAGCTTGACGGCGTAGAGCTGCTGGCGCAGGGGACCATCTATCCCGACATCATCGAGAGTGGCGTGCGCAAGACGGGTGGTAAGGCGTCCACCATAAAGAGTCACCACAATCTGATCCCGTTCCCCGATGGCGTGCAGTTCGACCTCATTGAGCCGCTCGATCACTTCTTCAAGGACGAGGTGCGCGAACTCGGCCTCGTGCTGGGTTTGCCCGAGGCCATGGTGTACCGTCAGCCGTTCCCGGGTCCCGGTTTGGCCATCCGCATTATTGGTGAGGTGACGCCGCGGAAGCTCGCGATTCTTAAGGAGGCCGACGCCATCGTGCGCGAGGAGCTCGATGCGTACAACGCGCGGCTCTTCGAGCAGACGGGTGAGCGCAACAGCGAACATAGCTGCTGGCAGTACTTTGCCGTGCTACCCGACATCCGTAGCGTTGGCGTGATGGGAGACGAGCGTACCTATGCGCGACCCATCGTCGTGCGCGCGGTTGAGAGCACCGATGCCATGACCGCGGACTGGGCGAAGTTGCCGTACGAGGTGCTAGGTGCCATATCGAGCCGCATCGTGTCCGAGGTCGCTGGCGTCAACCGCGTGGCCTACGACGTGACGCCCAAACCCCCGGCGACGATCGAGTGGGAATAGAACGAAGGGCAAATCACTCTTTCGCACTCCACCCCAAAACACAACAAACCCGCAGGTCAGAAGTGGTGTGTTCGAGGAATCGGCGCACCACTTCGCTTCACTAGAAGACGCTCATTTCGGGATTATTTGTAGCGGAATTCGTACCACCCCAGCGCTCAGCCATGTGACTGGATGCTTCATCTTGAAAAGGGGTTGAAGTGTTCCCCACACATTGTAGGATGGGGTCATCGAGCGCTCGATGAGATGCAATCCACAACACGTTTGGAGGTTTTTCATGAACAAGATGGAAGTGCATCCCATCGGAACAATTGCATACGTGGAAGGTGAGTTCAGTATCGTCCTGAACCCGGAATACGCTCCCGCGCTGAGGGGGCTGGATGGGTACAGCCACGTGCAGGTCGTCTGGTGGTTCGACCGTGCGGAGGACGCCGAAGTCCTGATCGAGAGGAAACCGTATACGAAGGGACCTGAGGAGCTGGGCGTGTTCGCCACGCGCTCCCCGATGCGCCCCAATCCAATAGCCGTGTCCAGCGTTGACATCGCCTACGTGGACGAGGAGGGGGCGACTCTCGGTCTCGACTACATCGACGCGTGCCCCGGTAGCCCAGTGCTGGATTTGAAGCCCTATACCCCAAGCATCGACCGCGTCGAGAACCCGTCGGTGCCCGAGTGGTGTGACCACTGGCCCAAGTCATACGAGGAAAGCGGGGGCTTCGACTGGGAAGCCGAGTTCAACTTCTAGATGTGGCCAAATAGACCTGAAGGGCTTCCTTTCGCGAGGCCCCTGCTATGCGCGCGCGAGGCCTCCGCCAAGACGTGGGATATCGGGTTCAAAACCTGGCGACTATTCATCAAACAGATCGCTGTGCGTTCCCGTACGCACGAGCGTTAGCACCATGACTTCATCAGTGAGTTTGTAGATGAGCAGCCAGTCGGAGCGGATATGGCACTCCCAGTGCCCCACCCAGTTTCCTGAGAGCATGTGTGGCCTGCAGCGCTCGGGGAGGGGTTCGTCATTTGCAAGCGCCTCGATAACGGCGCGGAGCTCCTCCCTGGGGAGCCCGCGCCTTATGGCCGCTTTGTAGTCCTTCTTGAATCTGGATGTCTGGCGTATCTCGCGCATGGTCAGGCGTCCAGGTCGGCGAAGAGCTCGTCGACGGTCGCAAAGCCTTGGGCCTCGGGGTCGGCCGCTATGCGATCCGCCTCGCGCATGGCGGCAGCCGTCACGGCGTTGGGCACGTCGCGGGTGGGTCGAAACGGCAAGCCCTGCATGCGCACCGCTTGGCGCAGGAACATGTTCACCGCGGTCGAGAAGTTCATGCCGAGTTCAGTGAAGAGCTGGTCCGCCTCCTGCTTCAGTTGTGCGTCGGTGCGTATGCTCGTGGTCACTGTAGCCATTTTTACCTCCTATGTATTGCATTTACTATACAGTGTGATGCATTTTTGTCAAGGGTCTGACCGACTCTGGCAGTTCTTTGCTCTGCTATTCAAACCCATGCACAGTTCGTACCAGATTCGTACTAGCAAGACCGCCAAGACGAGGGAAGCTACAATTTCAAGCTTCTGACCTGCGGGAACACAGTCGCGATTTGAAGGGGGGTTCATGCGTCTGTTGAGTGGGAGTGATTGTGACCTCGCATCACCCTCCCGCAGTCCTCGCTAGAACAGATCGTTTCCGCAGGTAAATAGTGGTGCGTCGAAGATTTTGGCGCATCCTCTTCACAGTGATTGCAAAGACCCAGAAGGCCAACGGCGTGCTGCATGCGATGCACTGCGAGACGCCAAAGAGTTTGAGCGCGATAAAGAACTATGTGATATGGTTGCCTTGGGGTTGCTAGATACGACGATGCAATTGCTCGCTTTGGGCGCATGAGGGAAAGGCTGGGTAGTGGGCGGTAGAAAACACATTCTTCCAGTGCTTGTGGTGCTGGTATTGACACTTGGCTTGGCGCTGTTCGTGGGTGGCTGCGCGCAAGCGGGCGATTCAACGCAAAGCCCCGAATCAACGCAGGGCACCCAAGCGGCCGGACAAATTCCGAGCGAACAGCTGGCACCCGCTGGATTGGATTTCTGCAATCCCGGCAAAGACTACAAGCTGCAGCAAGTTGTGGTGCTGAGTCGGCATAACATTCGTGCTCCGCTCTCGACAACCGGCTCGGTGCTCGACGAGGCAACGCCCCACACATGGATAAACTGGACGTCAAACGCGAGCGAGCTCACCATGCGCGGAGGTGCGCTCGAGACAATGACCGGCGAATACGTACGCAAGTGGCTCGAGTCCGAAGAGCTCATCCCACAGAACTACCAGCCCGAAGAGGGCAAGGTGCGCTTCTATGCCAATGCCAAGCAGCGAACTATTGCGACCGCCCAGTTCTTCTCGAGTGGTATGTTGCCCGTGGCGAACGTAACCATCGAGACGCACGCTGAATACGATGAGATGGACCCCGTGTTCAATCCGGTGACCACCTTCGTTTCCGACGCTTACGTCGATGCGGCCCTCGAGCAAATCGGTACCATGGGCGGAGCGGCAGGCATGTCGAACGTTGCCGATGGTTTGGCGGATTCCTATGCACTTATCACGGACGTGGTGGACTACACCGAGTCCGATGGCTACAAGTCGGGAGAGCTCAAAGACTTGGATACAACAGACACGCAGGCGACGATTGAGCTCGACAAGGAACCAGCTGTATCTGGCTCGCTCAAGACGGCATGCCAGCTTGCCGACGCGCTCGTGCTCCAATACTACGAGAATCCAGATGCGGTCGACGCCGCCTTTGGAAACGAGCTGAGCATGGATCAGTGGAGGCTCGTCTCCCAGTCCAAGGACTTCTATGGCGACCTGCTGTTCACCGCCCCTCTTGTGGCAGCTAACGTTGCGCATCCGCTGCTGTCGGAAATCGGGAATGAGCTCGATGCCGAGGGACGCGTGTTCACCTTCCTGTGCGGACACGACTCGAACGTCGCGAGCGTGTTGGCGGCGCTGGACGCCGAGGACTACGAGCTTCCAGGTGCCATAGAAGCGAAGACGCCCATCGGCTGCAAGTTGGTGTTTGAGCGCTGGGCCAACGCAAGCGGTGACGAGTTTGGGCGCGTGCGCCTGCTTTACCAGAGCGTCGAACAACTTCGCGGGGGCACCATGCTCTCAGGTGCGGAATCGCCCATGAGCGTTGAGCTCTCCCTGAGGGGACTGCAGAAGAACGAAGATGGCATGTATGCCTATGATGACCTGCGTACGCGCATCGCCGACGCCACGGCGGAATACGACCACATAGTGGAGGAATACGGCGAGGAAGAACTTCCCGCGGTGGCGTAGGCGCTTCGCGAAGAGAGTCACTGGGCATATTGGAAACGCGCTCGCGACGGCGTACGGCGGATTTCGGCCGACGACGATGGTCTCTTCGGCCACTTTTGTGCACGTGAACCGCAATTGGAGTCGATAGGGTTCACGTGCACATAAGATATTAAAACAGATTGGAATTTATCAGGCATTATGCCAATATCGTATACCCGTTTTTGGGGCACGTGAACTTTTATTGCGCCCTTCTGGTTCACGTGCCCCAAAAGTGTCTCTGTGTACGTATGTCCACATCATCTTTAACTGGAACTATGCATAAAACGCATATCCGGTAGTGGTGCGTGTGCGCACCTGAGAGCGGAAGGTGCGGGCGAACCGTCCCTGCGGGCCAACAAACTACATGATATGCCGTGGCGTCGTTAACCCCACACGCAGCTGCATTTGTTGCAGACGTTCTGCTGGTTGACCGTGCCCGTATGTATGGTGTGGTAGCTGGTGGACCCGCAGTTGGGGCAATGGCCGTTTGTTCCGCCTCCCCAAGCTCCACCTCCACTGGCGACTTCGTTGAGCTCGTCGTCGGTTAGCGTGTAGCCGGATTCCTTGGCGAGCGCCAGAACCTCTTCGGGAGTCTGGCATGCTGCGATCTTCTTCTGCTGATCAGATGTAAGCTCTTCATAGCGCATAGTTTGTCGCTCCTTTCGGGATTGCGCTCGTGGTGTTTTTGCCTCTTGCTATGAGGGCGTTTATGGGGCATCAGGAGACGTAGAAAGGGACGCATGAGCCTCGCATGCTCGCAGCATGTGCACGCCTCATGCGAGGACGTATTATGTTCGTAGCCTCAGAATCACATGTGTGGGAAGGAGGTGAGGCGCATGGAATGGGTCAACGACCTCAATCGAGCCATGGGCTACATCGAGGAGAACCTCACCAAGCAGATTGACCTCGCCGAGGTGGCCCGCCAGGCCGCATGCTCGCAGTTTCATCTGCAGCGTATGTTCCCGTACCTGTGCGGCATAACGCTCTCGGACTACATTAGACGCCGTCGCATGTCGCTCGCGGCGCTCGACTTGGCCGCGGGCGAGAAGGTAATCGACGTGGCGTTGCGCTACGGCTACGAGAGCCCCACGTCGTTTGCACGGGCGTTTCGCGACGTACATGGTGTGGCACCTTCAAAAGCTCAGCGGGGAGCGGTGAGGCTCACCCAGTATCCGCGTCTCACCTTTACGATGCAGGTGAGAGGAGAAGAGGCCATGGAGTATCGAATTGAGGAGAAGCCCGCCATGCGTGTGGTGGGGTGTCTGCTTGAGGGCAGCTGGGAGCTTGAGGAAACACAGAAGAAGGTCGTCGCCTTTTGGGAGGAGCTGACGGCAGAGGGCGACGAACGCATTCATCGCGTGCTCAGCCTCATGGACGGGCACGAGCCGCAAGCGCTTATGGGCGTGTGCGGTGATGGCGATGAGCTGTGCGGATACCTCGTTTGCGTGGTCACGGACGCGCCGGTGCCAGAGGACATGGTCGCTTGGGAGGTGCCCGCAGCGACGTACGCCGTGTTTGACTGCACGGGTCCAGCGTCCAAGGCGATAGGCAACATGACCCATCGCATCATGACTGAGTGGCTGCCTGGCTCTGGCTACGAATGGGCGCAGAGAGCAGACGTTGAGGTCTACTTTGGTCCGTGCATGACGGCCGATGACTACCACAGCCAAATCTGGCTACCCATCGAGAGAAGCCAAGGATAGCTTCAAGAGCGAACGGCGCTGAAGACCGCTTCCTCGTGCCTAGAGCTCTATGGTCTCAAGATCCTCCGGTATCCACAACCTGCCGGAGAAGTACGGCTGCCCCTCATTGGTGTAGAGTTCCTTGCGACGTGCGAGGTTGTGGTCTTCGGTGTGATAAAGCAGGAGGTTCCGTACCCCCAACTCCTCGGCCAGCTCGCAGGCATCCTTCACCGTGGAATGGTGCTTTTCGTAAGGGTCGAACATATCCGCCTGGGAGTGCAGGCAAAATGCCTCGTGCAGCATCCACTTGGCGCCTTGGGCGTAGGGGCGGCCCGCGTCGGAGAGCGGCTCGTCGCCGCAGCAGACGAGCCTGCGGCCCTCGCCCACGTTCATGGCAAAGCCAAACTGAGTGGCCTTGGTGGAACCAATGTCGAAGAATGTGGTGGGGTGACCGATGATGTCGCGCTCGTCGCCATCGGCGACCTCCACCATGTGCAGTCGGTGACCTATGTGGTGGGTCTCCTGTGGTCTCAGAAGCTTGTCTGCTATGTCGCGCAACAGGCCGAGTACTTCGGCGTGCGAGTAGATCCACGCCTCGCCTTGGTATTCGCCATGTTCCATGAACTGGCAGATCATTCTTACCATCCACACGATGCCCAACAGATGATCCACGTGCTTGTGAGTCACGAAGATGTGGCTCATGTCCATCCAGTCGTATCCGGCATGCTTGAGCTGACGGAGAATGGTGCTGCCACCACCACCGTCCACCATCAAACAACCTTCCTCGCTCTCGAGGACAAAGCAGGTGTTGTAGCATTCGGTAACGAGCGCATTACCGGTTCCGAGCATCGTGAGCTTCATGTATCCAACCCGTCTTTACGCAGCAAAAATGAGCCTTTTGGTTTCGCATTATATGGCATGGACTGCATGGCGGGTCGTTCGATCAAAAAGGCTGCAAGAATGCTTGCCGTCGCTCGTGGCAAAACTAGTCTTCGCAGATAACAGAGAGGTTCTTGAAGTTGCCCTCGGTCCCATTGTCCACGTAAAGACCCACGCCGCCACGCGCGTTGGCGCCGCCAAACATCTCGTCCACCACGAGCGCCGGCGTCTCCATGTCGTCCACGTAGAACTTGGCGGAGGCGCCCGCTACTTCGGCCTTGATGTGCACCCACTCGTCCATGTCGATGTTTGCCTTTGCCTCGTAGTCGCCGATCCCGCGCTCGCGGAAGTATGCGAAGGTATATCCAGGATAGGAGAAGTACTGCATGGTGTGGATGCGGCGTTGCGGCTCCGTGCAGCTGCGGCCGTTGCGCGGGCGGACGTAGAAGCCCTCGAAGCGGTCGTCGGCCTCGCTCGCGCGGAACACGATGCCGATGAAGCCTCGGCAGTCGATGTCGGCCCAGTGCATGAGGCGCGCCCGCACGTCCAGCTCGATGGTGCCGTCGTGGAAGTCGGATCCCACGAGGCGTGCGTAGGTGGCCACGTCGGGCTCGGTGTTCTCCTCGGGCTTGACGACGCGAATGAGCTGCTCACCGTCGAGCTCGGTGAGGCCCACGCTCGCTCCCACGGGCACGTAGGTCTTGTCTTGGAATGTAACTGAGTTGGTCATGGTGCGCTCCTGTCTTCTCTTGGCCCTTGTGTTAATCATACGCTTGATGGAGTCCACCAGCACTGGGGGTCGGGTGCGTACCGGTTGCCCGTGTAGCCACGTGCCACGGCCGGGCAGCCCCGGCACCAGCCGTGCAACGGACAAGCTGTGCACTTCTGGAAGTGACTGATGTTTCGATACGCCTCCATGCGCTCGCCGAAGTAGATGTTGGCAAGCGACTCGTGCCCAATATTGCCCACCGGGGATTCCATGCGTCGGCAAGCGTAGACCACGCCTGTGGGGAGGATGGTAAGGTGTCCGCGACCACAATGGCAGCCATCATGGAACTCATGCGGATCGATGCCGACGGGAATCTCCAATGTCCCCTGCTCCCATTCCAGCAGCTTCCACAGATGGTCCTTCTTGTAGTAGAAGGTGTGAGCGCCTCGCTCCTGCTGCGCGGCAATGCGCTGTTGGCATTCGAGAAGCAACTCCCTATACGCATGTGGCTCCATATGGAACACGCCTGCGCGCTGTCCGCTTGTGGGACAGTAGCGGCCAAAGGCGTAGACGTCAACATTGAGGGCCGCGACGAGGTCGATGAGGTCGGGCAGCTCTGCCGCGTTGGCCGACGAGACGGTGGTCATAACGTTGGCCCACATGCCCGCATGTTGAATGACGGGAATGGCAGCGAGCGTCGCGTCAAACGAGCCGGTCTTGCGAAAACCATCGTGGGTCTCGCGCAGTCCATCGAGCGAGAGTTGGTATTTAACGCAGCCGAGCTCACGCATGCGGGCACAGACCCCTGGCGTGAGGTGAAAGGGGTTTCCCATAAGGGCGATGCGAATGCCGCGTTGGTGGAGCAGCTTCATGATGCGCCAGAAGTCGGGGTGCAGGATGGGGTCGCCTCCCGTGAGATAGACGTAGGGCTCCATGACCAAACGTGCGCATAGGTCCTCAATCTGCCCCACCACGTGCTCGCAGACTTGGTAAGGCATGGTCATCACGGGTGGCGCGCCTTCGGCAAAGATGTAGCAGTGCTTGCAACGCTGGTCACACGTGTCGGTGAGGTGCCATTGGACGGGAAAACGCGCTGGCATACGCTGGCCTTTCAAATACTGTTTCATACAAGCGGCGGCCGTACGGGACGGCCGCCAAATGGACCAGTTTGCACCGAGCGACTACTCGGGGTCAGGCGTTCCGCACGCGGGTGCGGGGTCAGGCGTTCCGCACGCGGGCGCCGGGTCGGGCGTGCCGCACGCGGTGGTGTTCTCAAGCTCAGCCATTTTGTTCTCCTATCTTGTTTTCCTAACGGTCTATTGCCATGGCTTGCGCCAGAATGGCCTACCTGTGTCCCTCGTTCGCAACCACGAGCTCGCCTTGAAACCCTCCTGCGTCCTGCATCGCGAGTGCGTCGACGAGCTGCTCGAATGGGAATGACTTGGCGACGATGGGCTCGATTCCATGCACGGCAACGAACGAGAAGAGCTCATTCATAATCTCCTGCGAGGGATAGTTAGAGAAAAAGCCGGTGAGGTAGCGTCCGTTGGGGATGTCCTTGATGGGGTCGAAGCGGTTGAGGGTAAAGACGCCGCCCAGGATGCCCGTATCGCAACAGATACCGCCGGGCAAAAGGCAGTTCATGGAGTCTTGGAGCGTCTTTGGTCCTATCAGCTCGAGTGCCTTGTGGGCGCGAACACCGGCCTTTGCGAGCGTGCCGTTGTCGAGCACGACCTCGTTGGCGCCGCAGTCGCGGAGGAGTGGCGCGTACGCCTTACGGTGTGTCGTAGCTATTACGCGACTTCCCAGTGCATGCGCAATCTGAATGACGGCGTAGCCGAGTCCACAGCTGGCACCACGTACGAGCAACGTGTCATTTGGTTTGAGCTGCAGCCCCTCAAAAAGCGATCCCCATGCGGTGTAGAAGGTCTCGGGGACTGCCGCGAGCGTTGTCCACGAGAGGTCCCTCGCAGCTGGGGGAATCGTGAACAGACGTGACGAGGGCACGAGGCAATACTCGGCGTAGCTGCCGTCCCACGCACGGCCCATGCCACCCATGAGCATGCAGACCTTGGCTCCAACAGCGAACCCCGTGTCGCTTGGGTCAACGATTTCGCCAACGCCCTCTATGCCGGGAATGATGGGCTTCTTAATGTAGTCGGCGAGAATCTCCGAGTGTCGCAGTTCGAGTTCGGAGTGGTTGAGACCAAACCCACGCACGCGCACAAGCGCCCATCCGGGACGAATTGCAGGAACAGGCACCTCCACGAGCGCTGCATCCTCTGCGTTGGTGATGCCGGTGATGGGGAGTGCCTTCATGGTCTTCTGTATGTTCATACTCATCACCTCGCACGTTTCTCTGTTTAATCTTCTCATGCCGCATGGCTAGAGTTTGATAGAGTGATGCTATAAGCGATTCGCATTAAGCATCAATGGGAGATGCAATGAATACCACGCAACTCGAGTGTTTTGTCCAAGTTGCCCTTAGCCTGAGTTTTCGACGTGCGGCAAAGGAACTGCACCTATCGCAGCCTACCGTGTCTAAGCAGGTCGCTTCCCTCGAGGCAGACCTTGGCGGAGCGCTCTTCGTGCGCTCGACGCGACAGGTGTTGCTCACGCAGCTTGGGGAGTCGTTCCTGCAGGACGCTCAGGAGATCCTGCGGCTTGCGTATGCAGCCGAGGAACGCGCCCGCCGTCATGGCAACGGTGGCGAGTTGGTGGTTGCCTACTCGGATTCCAATGAACCCATGCGTTTGGTGCCCGTACTCGATCGCTTGCGTAGGGAGCACATGGGTGCGCACGTACTGCTTACGCAGGGACCCCGCGACGCGAACATCACAAGGCTCCAGCGCGAGGAGGTCGATATCGTTATGGGCTTTGAGAGTGAGTTTCTGTCTAAGGGCGGCATCGGTTTTACGGGGCTTGCCGACGACGGACTGAGTTGTGTGGTGAGGAAGGACTCGCCGCTTGCCGAGCTTGATGAAGTGGGCCGCGACGATGTGGAGGGCTTGCCACAAGTGGTATGTCTGCCGCCCGGACTGCGAAGGCGAGGCTATCGTGCACAAAGTGCCTTGCCGACGACTGACGCGGTTCAAACCACGCAGTGTGCTACTTCATCGGAAGCTTACGCTTTGGTTGATGCCGGTTTTGGTTATGCGATCGTGCCCACCGTCTTTACCATGCCCGACCCATTTCATCGTGTGCTTCGATGGCGCGATGGTACCCGTGCGGTCTACGGTTTCTACAGCAGGGAAGGCGATGGTAGGGATTTGGTTCAAGGCTTCGTGGAGATTGCCAAAACCGAATACGGGCGTCTTGAGCGGTAGGCCTTTGTGCCGGCGCCCGTCATGGCCCATTGCGCCAGATCGATGGCGTGGTACAAAAAAGTGGCTCACGGAAACAACCCGTGAGCCACCATTGTTGCTAGAGCGATTGGCTTCTAGCCAAAGTAACGCTTGAGCAGACCGGCGAATGCCTTGCCGTGGCGGGCCTCGTCGCGAGCCATCTCGTGCACGGTGTCGTGGATGGCGTCGAGGTTGGCGGCCTTCGCGCGCTTGGCGAGGTCGGTCTTGCCGGCGGTGGCGCCGTTCTCGGCCTCAACGCGCATCTCGAGGTTCTTCTTGGTGGAGTCGGTTACGACCTCGCCCAGCAGCTCGGCGAACTTGGCGGCGTGCTCGGCCTCCTCAAAGGCAGCAGTCTTCCAGTACTCACCAATCTCGGGATAGCCCTCGCGATAGGCGACGCGCGACATGGCCAGATACATACCGACCTCGCTGCACTCGCCCTCAAAGTTGGCGCGCAGGTCCTCGATGATGTCCTCAGGCACGCCGTCAGCCTTGCCGATGCCCACTACGTGCTCGGCTGCCCACGTCATCTCGCCGTCCATCTTGTTGAACTTCTCGCCGGGGCACTTGCACACCGGGCACTTGTAATCGGCAGGAAGCTCGTCGCCGTCGATCTCCTCAACGTAACCGCATACAGGGCAAACAAACTTCATAATGCTCTCCTTTGTTCCTGGGAAGTCCCCACTCCCCATGCCTGACTTGCTGGTAAGTCCATGGCTACATGCTACCGCAATGGAAGGGGAAATGAACCCATCCATCGGTGACGTATCGATGAAAAATGTCAAAAACGTACGCCTAAGTCAATCTGGGTGCCATTTGGACGTGTTGTCTGTCTGATTCGTCGGACATCGTCCCAGGGGCGTGTGACTACATGAGTTCACACTAGTATGCGTTTGGCGCAAGCTGGGATGAGAGAAACGCAACTGGATTCGGATGTTCACGATGGCATCATAGGGATGGGGATGGACCGTATCGGCAGCATGGAGTGCCGTCGGAAATGCAGAGAAGGGAAGCCACCATGGAGAAGCTTCAGCTTGGCAAGTCGGACCTCTACGTAAACCCCGTTGGCCTGGGCTGCATGGGCTTTAGCCATGCCTCCGGCGACCCGACCGACGACGACGTTGCCATCGAGACGTTGCGTGCCGCACACGATATCGGTTACGACCTCTACGACACCGCAGAGGCCTACATAGGCGTAAAGCCCGACGGCTCCATCTCGTACAACGAGGAACTCGTGGGAAAGGCGATTGCCGGCTTCCGCGACGAGGTCGTCATCGCCACCAAGATGGGCGTGCACCACGACGCCAACAACAACCTGGTGTTGGACAGCCGTCCCCAGACCATCCGCACGAGTTGCGAGGAGTCGTTGCGCAAGCTGGGCGTCGACACCATAGACCTGTACTACCAACACCGCATCGACCCCAAGGTGGAGCCCGAGGTGGTGGCCGAGGAGTTTGGCAAGCTCATCGCCGAGGGAAAGATCCGCGCGTGGGGAATCTCCGAGACTACCGAGGAGTACCTGCGTCGCGCCCATGCGGTGACGCCGGTCACGGCCATCGAGAACCGCTATTCCATGGTCGCCCGCTGGCACGAGTCCATCTTCCCCACCTGCGTTGAGCTGGGCGTGTCCTACATCGCGTTTAGCCCCATGGCCAATGGCCTGCTCACCGGCGCGTACAGCCCGCAGACCAAGTTCGAGGGCAAGCAGGACTTCCGAGAGAACATGCCGCAGTACACCGAGGAGGGCTACGCCAAGGCCAAGGGCCTGCTCGACCTGTTGCATGCCATGGCGGACGAGAAGGGTTGCACCATGGGCCAGCTCAGTCTTGCGTGGATGATCAACAAGGACCCGCACATCATCCCCATCCCCGGCACGCGCAAGCTTGAGCGTCTGCGCGAGAACTTTGGTGCCGCCAGCGTAGCGATTACCGCCGAGGAGATTGCAGCCATCGACGCCAAGCTCGATACGATGACCTTTGATGTGTTTGGTGGCCATGCGGCGAAGTAGGATGGGCGTGGCGTAGCGTATTGCGCACTGGCTCGGGACAGCGGATGCGCTCTGGACAGTTCGAAAAAGAAGCAGGCCGTCGGGCGGAAGGAGTTCCCGACGGCCCGGCCCTTTTGTGGGCGGTTGCGCGCCTGGCCGCGCACAACAAAGGAAGGAAAGGATAACGTGTTCACTTCGTTATCTGACTGGTACTACGCACCAGCGGGGGACGCGTCTCACATGTGACTGAAAATCACAGATCGTTCACATTTGAAAGAGGCTCCTCATACCGCAGGTCGCGCCTCCTGGTGCGTGTAAAAGCCAGTTTGCTTGGCAACGAAAAGCTCCTAGGTGACCCGGCTCGATGCATGCAGACTAAAGTTTTCTATGGTAAACTTCTAAATCAGATTATTAACCTAGGGAAACTATTTTGCGAGACATCCTCGATTAGTTCCTCAAGCACGATTGGAGTCGGCGATGAGAGCGTTGCGCTTCTCGAGTGCTCGCGTGTGCTGCGCCTGTCTGTCGTTGGTTTTGGCAACGAGTTCCCTCGTGCCGAAAGTCGCCTATGCGTCAACCGGGGAGCAAGACTCCGCGTCTTTGGAGTTGGTTTCCAGTGGCGACTCCCGAGATTCCACATCCGCAAGCAAGTCCGAGACGGTTCACGTGTCTACTGATGCCGCGGGAGTCGTAACCGGCATAACGGTGGAAGACGTGTTGCGCAACGTGGGCGCATTGGATGAGCTTTCCGACCTCACGACGCTTGCGGACATCGTGCCCAGCGATGAGAACGTCACATACACAACAAACGACGACGGGACGCTTACGTGGGCAGCCAACGGAGCGGACGTGTCCTACGAGGGAACGAGTTCCGCAAAGCCGCCCGTAACGGTGCGCGTATCATACACGCTTGACGGACAGTCCGTGGCTCCTCAGGATTTGGCGGGGGCAAACGGACACCTTGCGATTCGCTTGGATTATCAGAACAACGCTAGCGAGACGCGGACCATCGACGGTCGGGACGAGCGCATCCATACACCCTTTGTTTGCCTGACGGCGGCGATTTTGGATGATGAGGTCTTTAGCAACGTGACCATTACGAACGGCAAGCTCGTGAGCGACAAGGGTGGGTTTGCGGTAATTGGATTTGCGGCGCCGGGACTGCGCCAGAGCCTTAACCTCGACGAGGACAGCGACATAAACATTCCCGAGTATGTTCAGATTGAGGCAGATGTAGACGACCTCGTGCTCGACCCGTTGTACACCATCGTGACGCCGGAACTCTTTGGTGAGATGGACACGAGCGATCTGGATTTGGGCGAATTGGACGAGCTGGGTGATGGAACGGGCGAGCTTCGTGATGCCATGGGTGAGCTCGTGGACGGGGCGGGCACGTTGAGTGACGCGCTTTGGCTCGTCGCCGACGGATCGAGTAAGGTTGGCGGTGGTGCGCGGGCCTTGTTGGAGGCCCTGAATCCCCTGCCGAACGGGCTGAGTCAGCTTGAGGCTGGTGCAAATACCCTCACGTATCAACTGAACAGGGCGTCGAGTGCTATTGGAGGGCTCAAGGATGGCGCCTCGGGAATTGGCGATGCCGCCGATGGGGCGCGTCAGCTTGTTGACGCGGCGAGTGGTGGCATGGGGACGGCCTCTACGCTCGTCAGTGACGTAAGGCAACGTTTAAACACCGGGCCCTTCGTGGATGCGCGTGCGGCGATGAGCGATGCGAGCACGACGGCAGACGCCGCGAGCGGTGCCTTGACGACGGCACAAGGCCTCATAGAAGGCGTCTCGGGCAAGGTGCACGAGCAGCGAGATGCGGCTTCGGCAGATATAGCGGCGGCACAAGAAACGCTCGACGCGCTTCTTGCAAACGTGGACATGGGCCTTACGGGCCAACAGCGTTCGGCGCTCGAGGGCGTGCGCAACCAACTCTCCAGTGCGCACACGAGCGTGTCGGGCATAGATGCGACGCCGCCTGCGGAGCTCACGGCACAAGCGGCAGCGCTCTCCGACGCCTCGAAGACGATTGCCGCGGACGCTGGCAAGATCGGTGCCGCGTCCGCCAAGCTCGACCCCATTGCTGCCGACGCGGATGGAGCCCTTGAGGCCCTTGCCGGTGCTGCAGGGGCGGCAGGCACGGCCTCGCAAACACTCGATGCGGCGACGCAGGGTGCGCGCGACATTGCCGAAGGCGTCGATGGAGCCGCGACAGGCCTCTCCGCATTGGCGGAGGGTGCATCCACGCTTGCGGAAGGCATTGGTACCGCAAGCAGTTCGGCTCCTCAAGCGCTTGCGGGCATCAACGCGCTCGCGCAGGGATCCGATCAGCTCACGACGGCGCTCACTGCGACAGCCAGTGGATCAGACAAGCTCACAAGCGGTTTGGCCGCGTTCAATGACGAGGGCATAACCAAGCTTGCGGACGTCCTCGACGACTTTACGTCCACCCTCGACGGCACGAGCGACCGAATCGATGCGCTGCGGGCGTCCGCCGCCGACTACGACACCTTCGCCGGCAAGACGGATGGGCAAGAAGGCACCGTGCGCTTTATCTACAAGACCGAGCGCATCGGATGACGGCGGAGGTGATGTTCGATGACGCAGAGCATTGCTGGTCGGGAGGGGTTTCTCTCCGTCCGCGAACTTACGAAGAGCTATGGCGAGGGGGAGGCATGCACGCGGGTGCTGCGGAGCATTTCCTGCACCATCGACAAGGGCGAGATTTGCGTGCTCTTTGGCCCGTCGGGTAGCGGCAAGTCCACCTTCCTCAATATGGTGGGAGGCTTGGAGCCAGCCGACTCCGGATCCATTTGTGTGGGCGGCACGGACATCTGTCAGCTCAAGGACCGCGCGCTCGTGGAATATCGCAGACGTGAGCTCGGGTTTATCTTTCAGTTCTACAACCTCGTGCCCGACCTCACCATACGCGAGAACATCGAGGTCTGTCAGTATCTCTCCCGTGATCCGCTGCCTGTGGACGACCTGCTGCACTCATTGGGCTTGTGGGAACACAGGGACAAGTTCCCCAACCAAGTGTCTGGCGGCCAGCAGCAGCGCTGCGCCATTGGCCGTGCCCTTGCAAAGAACCCCAGCCTGCTGCTTTGCGATGAGCCAACGGGTGCCTTGGACTATCACACGTCCAAGGAAATCCTGGGGCTTATGGAACGCGTCAATCGCGAGTATGGCTGCACCATGGTAATAGTCACGCACAACGATGCGATCCGTCACATGAGCCATCACATCCTGCGTTTGCGCGACGGCGAGATTGGGGAAGACGTTCGCAACGAGCATCTCCTACCCGCTCGCGAGCTGGTTTGGTAGGCTTGCATGTCTCCGCTTGCAAGGCGCCTTCCGCGCGAGTTCTGCCACAACTTGGGCAAGTATCTAGGTATCTTCCTCTTGTTCCTCTTTGCCATTATGATGGGCTCGGGGTTTCTCTCGGCTGCGCACAGCATCCAGACGCTACAGGAAAGCATGCACGAGCGTTATCAGGTGGAGGACTGCCATTTTATTACGCAGTTTGAGGCCAAGCGTGCGTCCCTTGAGGCGGTTGAGGCCATGGGCTGCTCGGTGTACGAGGACTTCGTGGCCGATGTTCCGTTGCTCGTGGCAGGGAGCGACCGTGCCACCAACTGCCGTCTTATCAACCAAGACAACCGCGTCGACATCAATCGCGGCTACTACTTTGAAGGTGAGGCACCCCAGGCAAGCAACCAGATTGCGCTCGACCGCGTGTGGTGCGCAAACAACAACGTGCACGTGGGGGATGTCGTGACCATTAACGGGCACGACATCACGGTGTACGGCATTATGTCGGTCTCGGACTACGAGTGCCTTATGGAGAAGAACACCGACATGATCTTTAACTCCACCACGTTTACCGTAGCGCTTGCGACGCCAGAGGGGGTTCAGCTCATGGCAGGCGCCAAGCGTGACTATCGCTACGATGTGAAGCTAAACGACCGCGAGATGGACCTAGCGACGCGTACCGACTTCGAGCGCGACATGGCGGATCTGTTGGGCGATCATGGCGAGGTGCTCACGGACTTGGTGGACTACGAGTTCGACAACAAGGCCATCTTCTTCGCTACCGACGACGTGGAGAGCGACCAAGGAATGTGGGAGGTCTTGGTCATGCTGCTCGTGGTGATCATGGCCTTTGTGTTCGTGGTGCTCACCAATGCCACTATCGAGCAGGAGTCGGCCGTCATTGGCACGTTGCTCGCCTCGGGGTATCGCAAGCGCGAGCTCATTACGCACTACATGGTGTTGCCCACCATCATTGGGGTGCTGGGGTGCGCGGTGGGCAACTTCCTGGGCCTTACGTATATGAGCACGCCCATGCAGGAGCTCTATTATGGCTCGTACAGCTTGCCGCCCTATGAGTACACCTTTAGCCCGCGGATCTTTGTGCTCACCACGGCAGTGCCGTTTGCGCTGCTCGAAGTGGTTACGCTGCTTGGTTTGGTGCGCAAGCTGCGCTTTACCCCGCTCGCGTTTCTTCGGCGCGAGATAGCCAATCGCAGCCGGCGTGCCATGTTGCCGCTGTCTGTGTGGCTGAGTTTTGTGCGGCGCTTCCAACTACGCGTGTTCCTGCGCAACCTGTCGCACTTTGTGGTGCTGTTCTTCGGCATTGCGTTTTGCAGCCTGTTTCTGCTGTTTGGCTTGTGCCTCATGCCGCTCGTGGAGCACTACGCCGACCTGCTCAAAAGCGATGTGGTGGCAGAGCACATCTATTTGCTCAAGGCGCCGTTGGAGCTGGAGGGTACGGCCGAGCAGCGTGCGGCATATGCCTCGGTGGAGGAGCTCATCCAAACCGACGACCCGCTGCGGGAGCTGGGGATGGTGGGTTACGCCCGGGCATTGCTACGCACCATGGATTTGGATGAGGACGCACATCCTGTAAACACGACGGACAATGGTGAGGAGCGCATCGCCCAGGCCGAGAAGTTCGTAGCGGCATCCTTTGAGGTAGCGCATGTCGTCACCGATAGCACCGAGGAGATTACCGTCTACGGCATCCAAGAGAACTCGCGCTACTGGGACGAGGTGGACGTGAGCAAC
>JAFWMI010000253.1 GCA_017513965.1 Atopobiaceae bacterium | reverse complement strand
GTGTAACATCACGTTTCTGTTAAATAGTGTTTGAACATGATGATGGTGGACTAGTATTGCCACATCATCGTATGACGAGAAAAGCGAGGAGAACCATATGACTTGGGATAAAGCTATTCCGGCCAATCCTGTTGTGGCCGTGGCAGGCGCGACGGGCGCCGTGGGCCAGGAATTCATGAACGTCTTGCACGACCTCGACTTCCCCGCCGCAGAGGTGCGCGCCCTGGCGAGCGCCCGGTCTGCCGGCAAGGCCATCCCCTTCGGCGGCTGCGGTCAGGTCCCGGCTGGCGATTTGATCGTGCAGGAAATGATGCCCGAGGCGTTCCAGGGCGTCGACATCGCGCTGTTCTCGGCAGGCGCCGGCGTTTCCAAGGAGATGCGCGAGGCCGTCGTGGCCGCGGGTGCCGTCATGGTGGACAACTCCAGCGCGTTCCGCATGGACGAGGATGTTCCGCTGGTCGTTCCCGAGGTGAACCCCGACGACGTCAAATGGCACAACGGCGTGATCGCCAACCCCAACTGCACGACCATCATCATGTCGCTGCCCCTGAAGGCGCTGCATGACGTCTCGCCGGTGAAGCGCGTGGTCGTCTCGTCGTACCAGGCGGCAAGCGGTGCCGGTGCGCCGGCCATGGCCGAGCTGTACGACCAGACGCGCGAGTATCTTGACGGGAAGCGCGGCGACGAGCTCACCATCTCGGCTTTCGCCCATCAAATCGCCTTCAACTGCATCCCGCACATCGACGTGTTCCTGGAGGACGGCTCCACCAAGGAGGAGTGGAAGATGGTCGTCGAGACGAAGAAGATCTTCGGCGCCCCCATCGACGTCGCCCCCACCTGCGTGCGCGTGCCCTCGCTGCGCTGCCATGCCGAGTCGGTCAACGTCGAGTTCGAGTCTCCCATCACCGTCGAGCAGGCGCGTGCCGCGCTCGAGGCTTTCCCGGGTGTGACCGTCATGGACGATCCGGCGAACAAGGTTTACCCCATGCCCGGCATGCTCCAGGGAACCGACGACGTTTACGTCGGACGCCTTCGCAACGACCCGACCATCGCGAACGGCCTGCAGTTCTGGTGCGTGGGCGACCAGATCCGCAAGGGCGCCGCGCTGAACGCCGTGCAGATCGCCAAGTTGCTGATCGCCGGCTAGCGTAAAACGCGTCAACTGCCCGAAACCGCCGACGTGTTTCGGGACTTGGGTTTGAGTGGGTTGCAAGTCGTGGCTTGCAACCCACTTTGTTGTCAAATAGGAAATGAGGCAAAGGGGCCGTCCCTTTGCCTTATAGTGTGAACATGCCAGTTGCTTGCGACGGTTGGCATCTTCGTTAACGGCGCGTTCCAACATGCTTCGAGAGGGTTCGCGGTAGTGGGAAAAGTGCGGCTCGATAATCTGCTGGTGGACAGGGGGTATTTTCCCTCTGTTGACGAGGCGCTGCGCGCGGTGATGGCGCATGAGGAGAAAGTCGGAGACGCGTAAGCCACAAGCGCCGCCCAGCTTGTGCCGCCCGATGCGGATGTGCAGGTGAAAGACAGGCAGCGTTTCGTGTCGCGCGGCGGATGGAAGCTGCAGGGTGCGCTGAGCGTGTTCGGCCAGGACGTGACGGGGCTTCGTTGCGTCGACGTCGGCTGCTCGACGGGCGGCTTCACGGATTGCCTGCTGCAGGCGGGGGCCGCCTCGGTTGCGGCGGTCGATGTGGGATATGGCGATTTGGCCTGGAAGCTTCGCCAGGACGAGCGCGTGGCGGTCTTCGAGCGCACGAACATCCGCGTGGCCGACCCAGTTGCCCTGGGCGCTCCCTTCGACCTGATCGTCGCCGACCTCAGCTTCATCGGCCTGGCGAGCCTCGCGCCCGTCTTCGCACGTTTGGCGCAGTCGGGCAGCGTGTTCATCGGCCTTGTGAAGCCCCAGTTCGAGTCGCATCACGACGAGACGGACGATCGGGGCCTCGTCGTCGACGAGGAGGTTCGCATTCGCACGGTGCAAGAGGTGGTAAACGCGCTTGAACAAGAAGGATTCTCTGTGGTGGATGAGGTCGAGTCGTCCCTTCGCGGCAAGCGCTCGGGTAACGTCGAGTATCTTGTGAAAGCAGAGTATGTTGGAGACCATGTTGATGGCGACAAGCTAATTAACGCGGAATAGCACACGTCGTTTGGAGTGGAAATGCAAATTACACCTGCAGAAATAGCCGAAACAACCGCGATGGTGGCCGAGCAGCACCTCGACATCCGCACGATCACGCTGGGGATGAACCTGCGCGCATGCACCGACGCAGACGTCCACACGGTGGCGCTCAAGGTGTACGACCGGATGACGCATGTAGCCGAAAATCTCGTGCCCACAGTCGAGCAGCTCGAGCGCGAGTTCGGCATCCCCATCGTCAACAAGCGCATAGCCGTCACGCCCATAGCTGAGGTGTGCGCCGCCGTCACCGCCGACGACCTTTCTCCGATTGCGCAGGCGATGGACCGCGCCGCAAAGGCGGTTGGCGTCGATTTCGTGGGCGGGTTCAGCGCGCTCGTCCACAAGGGTGCCTCTGCAGCCGATACCAAGCTGATGGAATCCATTCCGCAGGCGCTTGCGACCACCGACTTCGTGTGCGCGTCGGTGAACGTGGGCTCGACCCGCGCCGGCATAAACATGGACGCTGCCTACAAGATGGCCGGCATCATCAAGCAAACCGCCGAGCTCACCGCCGACCGCCAATGCATCGGCGCCGGCAAGCTCGTCGTGTTCTGCAACGCCGTCGAGGACAACCCGTTCATGGCGGGCGCGTTCCATGGCTCCGGCGAAGCCGACCAGGTCATCAACGTGGGCGTTTCGGGCCCCGGCGTCGTGCGCGCCGTGCTCTCGAAAATGCCAAAGGATGCCGACAT
>JAFWMI010000252.1 GCA_017513965.1 Atopobiaceae bacterium | reverse complement strand
ACCAGGATATATATCTAGATAAACATGAAAACTTAGATACTGATTTTAAGATTCGACAGGGCAGAGTCACAATTGACCTCAATGGGCACACTGTGGATATGGGAGGCAATAATTTATTACTTCGTTATTCCCCCACTGATTATAATACTATAGATAGTGAAATATATACAACATTTACTATAAAAGATTCGCGAGGAGGAGGTAAGCTCGATAACTGCAAAATACTCGCTGGGTCCTCTGACTACCAAAACCACGGAAGAATCGATAATGTAGATGTTGATTTTTATGCAGACCCAGCGATACTCATCATCGATGGCGGAACCATAAATGGCGACATAAGAGTTGGCGACGCAATCGATAATTACCCAGGATATTACGGAAGAGTAAACCTGTTAAACGGCACCATCAACGGCGATGTAACAATACAAACAAGACAACGCAACTATGACCCCTTGGAATCTAGTTTGACCATGAGCGGTGGGGTTATTAATGGTAGTGTAACTACGAAAAGTGATTATGACAGTTGTCCAGTTCGCTTTACCATGACCGGCGGTACCATCACCAACGCGAAAGGCCTCGGCGTGAACGTGGACGAGAACAGTGCGTTCACGATGAGCGGTGGCACTATCGAGGGCTGCACGGGTGGCGGGGTCAATGTGGGCGTGAGCGGAACGTTCGAGCTGAGCGGAGCCGACGGCGCCTCCACGATTTTGGGAAACACAGCCAATGGCCAGACACAGAACGTCTTCCTGCCCGAGAACAAGACCATCACGCTCATTGATCCGCTTGCTGACGGCACGAGCATCGGCGTGACGACCGAAACGGCCCCGACGGAGCAGGTGTCGGTGCCCTTTACGGACGGCTTCAATACCCAGAACCCAGAAGGCACGCCGTCGCAGTTCTTCGCAAGCGACGACGCGAACTGCTATGTGGCTAAGAACGCGAGCAGTGAAGGTACCCTCACACTCCACCAGCATAACTGGGAGTGCGCTGCCGAAGGCAACGTCCTCACTGCTGCATGCAAGAACTCGAACTGCGTTGCCGAGGGTGGCAATGTACAAACGCTGACCCTTCTGGCACAGGGAAAGGCCTACGACGGCAAGCCCGTGGCAGCGACGGTCCAGAAGAGCGCGGGCTGGACTGCGACCGGGGCGGTGACGGAGAGCGTTGCCTACTACGAGGGCAACAAGAGGATGGGTGCTGCACCTGTAGACGCTGGGAGCTACGAGGCGAGACTGACGGTACAGATTGCGGGCGATAAGCAGACCGTGAGCGCTCCCTTCTCCATCACAAAGGTCCCCCTCACCATCACGGCAAAAAACAATGCGGTCGTTTTTGGTAAGGCACCGGCGGGAGCCGGCGTGACTTATGCAGGCTTCATCGGTGGCGAAGGCGGAGAAGTGCTCTCCGGAACGCTCACCTATGACTTTGGTGGATGCAAGGCGGGCTCGCCCATGGGTACGTACGCCATCACGCCCTCGGGTCTCTCGTCGTCGAATTACGACATCACGTACAAAGCAGGCACGCTTACCGTGTATGCTCCCGATACCTGCTCCGTTACCGCTGTTGCTTACATGCAGAAGAAGGGCACGATGCGCGCCGTCACCGGCGTGGGCAAGGTTGTGGGTGCAGCGGGCAAGGGTCGCCGGCTAGAGTCGCTGCGGCTGCGTCTTTCCAAGAAGCCGCTGTCCGGCGGCATTGAGTACCGTGCCTACGTACAGAAGAATGGTTGGCAGGCCTGGAAGAGCAACGGGGCCATGGTTGGCACCAAAGGCAAATCTCGGCGCATGGAAGCCATCCAAATCCGGCTGACGGGTCGAATGGCTGAGTGCTACAACGTCTACTACCGCGTCTACGTCCAGCATTACGGCTGGATGGCCTGGGCGAAGAACGGTGCCAAGGCCGGTACCAAGGGCAAGTCTCGGCGCATAGAGGCCGTCCAGGTTGTCGTCGTGCGCAAGGGCAGTCGTGCTCCCGGCAAGAATTACAACGGCGTGAAACAGAACTACCGCAAGGCATTTGTTAAGAAGTAATGCCAGACGTGTCGCCTCTTTCCAAAACACGTGGTCCTTGGGCCGGGTGTCCTCCCGTAAGAGGCGACACGCTAGGGCGTGCGCGGTAACTTCACATCCAATGTGGTTTGGCCTCGGTAGGTAGTGTCCCCCGACCTGCGTCTCACGCACGAGTATAATTGCCTTAACTGATGGACCTGAGTTGGTAAGACAGAAAAAAAGCCCGAGCAGCGGGAGGAGATATTCATGAACATCGCAGTGAGGTATTGTTCAAAGTTCGGACGGACTCAGGCCATAGCGGAGGAGATGGCCGACGAGCTGGGCGTAAAGGCCATGTCCATATCCCAGGAACCTGTGCTGGTACAGCATGTTGACGTGCTGTTCTTGGGTGGGGCGCCATACTGGTCCATCATGGATCCGGCGCTCGAGGAGTACGTGAATCGTCTGAGACCAGACATGGTGGATCGCGTCGTGCTGTTCACGACCTCAAACTGGTCGCACCGTACCGTGATCGGCCTGCGCACAAAGCTCGAGAAGCGTGGCATTACAGTCGCGCCCGGGCACTTCTACGCGCACATGTCGATGATTGATAAGAGCAAGCCCGCGGCACGTGCGTATGCGCGTGAGGAGCTCAACAAGGCGATTGAGTTGGAACGTTCGGCTGACGAGGGCTGCCGCATAAACATAGACAAGATTAAGGAGCTTGCCACCGAGGTTGCCTCCGTGCTTGCGGTGACTGCCATCGTCGTTGGGGGAGCCGTTATTGCAAGACGGGTAATCAAATTGCGGCGGTAGCGGGGCTGGTTTCGTTCCGATACGACACGGCTATTCTTTGCGCTGCATGAAAGGGTGGGTATGAAAACGGAGCTGAGCAATGGGGTCCTTACGCTGTATCCGCAAGGACACGTGGACTCAAAGAACGCAGGCGAGTTTGAGCATCTGGTGATGGCAGCGGTTGATGACGCACCTGGTGCCACCGTGGTGGTGGATGCAGATGAGCTCGAGTATATCTCGTCTGCTGGCTTGAGGATCCTTATGAAGCTCATGAGGCGCACGAAAGGCAAGCTGTCGGTGATCAACACCATCCCTGCCGTGTACGAGATCTTTGAGGTTACCGGCTTCACGGATCTGTTCGACGTGAAGAGGCGTCTGCGCGAGGTGTCGGTAGAGGGACTGGAGTTTCTTGGCTCTGGAGCCAACGGCAGCGTGTATCGCCTTACGTGTGATGAGATGATAAAGGTTTTTCGTCCCGGACTTACGCTCGATGTGATTGAGTCCGAGCGCGAAGCTTCGCGTGCGGCGTTTATGCTCGGTGTGCCCTGCGCCATATCCTTCGATACGGTGCGCGTGGGGGAGGGATACGGCACCGTGTACGAGATGTTCGACGCCGCCACCCTCACGGAGCGCATTCGTGAGCGGCCCGAGTCGCTGGAAGAATATGCGCTCAAGGCTGCCGATCTGTTCAAGCAGCTGCATCTACTCGAAGTGCCAAAAGGAACTATGCAGGATGGTGCGGCGCCCTATTACGACAAGCTCGAGGAAAATGCCGACAAGTTCAGCGCTGACGAGATGGCGCGGCTGCGTGCGCTCTACGACGCCATTCCACATATGGATCGCTTTGTGCACAACGATTACCACACACGCAACATCATGGAGTCGAGTGGTGAGCTCATGCTCATCGACCTCGGCGACTCGGGTACGGGTAACCCGCTTTTCGACTTGATTCACTCATGCTTGGTGTTTCGACTCATAGGCACGGGTAGCGGTCAGGTACACTCCGATGACGAGATAAGCTTCATTGGTATAACGTATGGCGAGCTTGGACGCTTCTGGAACAAGATGCTCACGGCGTATTGCGGTGATGCTGAGGCGGCGTCCCGCCTTACAGAGCTGCTCATGCCCTACGCGCAGCTCGCGTACCTTACCAACTCGATGGCGCATCCGCGCTTGCCCAAGGCGCTGCACCCCGTCTATGTAGACAAGGTGCGTTCGGAGGTGCTTTCACGCGAAGACGAGATGGTGGCAAGCGTAGACGAGATGCTCACCTTCTTGCCAAAGGGCTAGCACGGCATGCGAGGAACTTGGTCGCTAATCAGGCGCTAAGAAGCCGCCGTCGCCACCACGATTGGCTGGTAGAAGCCGGTTTCGTCGGGCATGAGCCAGCGGATGTCCTCTGCACCATGGGTTACGAGCAGGTCGGTAAGCTCCCGTCTGCGTGTGGCGCGGTACTCGCACTCGAACTTGCTTACCTGCAGTGTGTCGGCGTCGTCGATGATGTACTGGACGAGTCGGTAGATGTCGCCCTCCCAGTCCCACGTTTGGAACGAGACGCGCCTGCCCGTGCCTGTTTGGTGGATGTAGGGCGGGGAGTATGGCGGCCTGTCCTCGATGAGCCTGTCATAGTCGCGGATGCTCGCAACGAAGATGCCGCCCGGCCTGACCCTGCCCATGATGCTCGCCATGGCAGACTCGAGGTCGGCGCTCGTGAGCATGTGCGGCAGGGCGTTGTCCATTGCTATGACGACGTCGAATTGCTCAGAGAAGGTGGTGGACAGCGTGCGGAAGTCTGCCTGCTCGAATCGGATGGTGACACCGTGCTCCTCGGCGCGCCTCTTCGCCTCGGTTAGTTCGCCGTCGCTGATGTCCGAGGCCGTGAGGGAATAGCCGAGGCCAGCCAAGCCAATCGCCTGCGTCCCTATGCCACAGGCGCAGTCGAGGATTCGCGCGTCTTTGCCGAAGTCGGCGTTGGAGATGATTCTGTCGAGGATGTGGGCCTGCTCGCGTGTCGCGGCCTCCCAGTCGAGGAATAGCTTTTCGTACTGGCTTGCCATCTTGTCGTAGAAGCTTTGCGTGATGTCCACGTGACCATATCCTGAGGAATACCTTCCAGCCCTTTCAGATGCCGCTCCGTTCTTCAGAAACACCGATTTTCAAACAGCATAGAATGGAAAAGAACCGTCGATACTAGCTCTAAAGAGGACTGCCAGATGAAGAATGGGAAGACGCCGAACCCGAACACTATCCATCCGATTGCCGGGTACGAGCACGAGATCTACGTGAAGCCGACCATCACGAGGCCCAACATCATCGTGGGCGACTTCACCTACATCGCCGACTCGGAGTTTGAGAGCCACGTTACCCATCACTACGAGTGGATAGGAGACAAACTCGTCATCGGCAGGTTCTGCCAGATAGCCGCGGGCGTCGAGTTTGTGATGAACGGCGCGAATCACCAGATGAACGCTGTAAGCACGTTCCCGTTCTACACGCTCGAAGGCTGGGAGATGGACCCTCCGGCGACCGCGGACCTCCCGCTCAAGGGCGATACGGTCATCGGAAATGACGTCTGGATTGGCCAGGACGCGACCATCATGCCTGGCATCAATATCGGCGACGGTGCGATCATCGGCGCGAACAGCGTGGTGGCGAGTGATGTTGAGCCGTATACCATCGTGGTCGGCAACCCAGCCAAGGCTCTTCGCAAGCGCTTTGACGACGAGCTCATCGACCTTCTCCTTGCATTCAAATGGTGGGATAGGGGAGTCGAGGAGATTAACGCCCTCATCCCGCTCCTCACGTGCAGCGACTTGGAGAGGGTGAAAAGGGAACTGGCGACGAGGCTGCGACAAGGACGATAAGGTGAATGTAGCAACATCCTTCCTCGTTGCCGTCCATCGCAATCACATATAAGCTCGAAGAACTACGCATCAGCTGGACGAGACACAACTTGACGCCATTCTCTGCCAATTCTAAAATAATTGGTAGAGCAACACTGCCAGTTTAGGATTCAGCATGGACACCATCATCCAAGAAAAGCTTGTGGGCTTCCGTTTGAGGGACTTTGAGCCCATATACTCACGCTCGCTTGACCTAGGAGAGCCACTCGCTCCCCGCATCGGGAACCTCGTGAAGGTCATCGTCGGCATGAGGCGCTCTGGCAAGAGCTTCCGACTTTTTCAGGAGATTCGCGCGCTTCTGAATTCCGGTGTGTCCATGGACCAGATATGCTACTTCAATTTTGAGGATGACCGACTGGCGCCCGTGACGACGAGGACGGGAGACCAGGTCATAGAGGCGTTTGAGTCCCTCCATCCCGGCGCCCTGGCGCGTGGCGTCTACCTCTTCCTCGACGAAATCCAGGAGATGGACAATTGGGGCGCATGGCTGCGTCGCGTGGTGGACACCACGAGAGCAACCATCTACGTGACAGGGTCGTCCTCACGGATGCTGTCGCGAGAGATCTCCACCGAGTTCAGGGGCCGCGCCATAGACTTCGAGCTGCTGCCGTTTTCCTTTGCCGAGCATGTTGCGGCCTTTATGCCGGGCGTCGACGCCGTCCATCCCTCCATGGAGGAGCGGGTTGCCTTGCAGCACGAGGTGATGGCGTATCTGTCGGACGGCGGCTTCCCGGACACGCATGGGCTTCCCAAGGCTCAGGCTGTCGCACTCCTGCAGTCCTATGTGGAGCGCGTCGTGTCGCGCGATGTCGTGGAGCGCCACGACATGGGACGACCGAGAGTGGCCGCTGCTCTTGCGCGCCGCATCCTTGCGTCAAACGCGATGCCCTTCTCCGCACGCAGGGTGGAAGGCGATCTGCGAGCCGCGGGACTGGGGACGAGCCGGGAGACGATAGGTGACCTCATGTCCTACTTCGAGGAGGCCTACCTCGTGTTCTTCGTTAGGGAGTTCAGCTATTCGCTGGCGGAAACCACCACGAGCATGCCGAAGGTATATGCGGTTGACCCCGGGCTTGCGCTTGCCTCGGCCAGGGCCAATTCCAACGCGCTCGGACAGAGGCTCGAGGATGCCGTCTACCTCGAGCTTCGGCGCCGCACTGAGCTGGGGCGTGCAGATTCGGTCTGCTCGTACCGCACGAGGACCGGTGGCTTTGAGGTGGACTTTGTGATGGGCGACGCCCTGACGCAGGACCTGTTTGAGCTGTGCCAGGTGAGTGCCGATGTGTCCGATGACAGAACGCTCTCGCGGGAGTTGCGGGCACTCTGGCAGGGGATGCGCGAGGCAGGTGCTGAGGAGGGCTTGCTCGTGACGCTCGAGGGTGGCGAAACGAATCACGAACGGGACGGCATGCGGGTGAGGCAGGTACCTGCCTGGAAATGGCTTCTTCAGACGTGAGTGAAACCTTCCCTGCCCGCTTGTGTCCGCACGCAGCCTCGCTTCTCGATCGCTCAACTCAAGCTACATATTATCGATTGTCCAAGGAGAGGTGGCCATGATCACAAGATGGGAAGACGGCTTCGAGATGAGCGCGAGTGTACGCGACGGCGAGGTGACCATATCCGCGAACCGGGAAGGTCTGGTTTCCCTGGCGAACATCCTCATGGACTTGGCCGACGAGGGTCCAGGCGCCCACATCCACCTCGACGAGCACAACTCCCTCGAGGACGGCTCGGCCGAGCTCATCATCGAGCGAGTTGGCTAAGCGCCGTACGCATTTGTCAGAGCACGTCACCATGTGGAAGTGCGGTCCGTTTGCTCAGATTACTGTATCGTCTGTCGTCTCTATCCGTTCGCACGCATGAGGTCGGCGAGGGTGACATGCGGGTTGCGGTAGTGTACCTCGGGATTGGGCTCCTCGTACTTGGCGAAGCGGATGGCCGCCTTCGGGCACGCATGGACGCAAGCGTAGCAACCAGCGCAGGTGCTGTAGTCCCAAGTTGGCTTCCCGTCCTCCATGCGGATGGATCGCATGGGGCATACACGTGAACAGGTACCGCAGCCGATGCAGGCGTCGGTCAGGCGGTAGAGAGGATTGTCGGGACGGGGTTTGAGGTCGAATGCTGGTGCTGCCATGTAGCCCTCGTAGAAGTCAATCTCCTCTTGGGTGGCGGGTTGGATGTAGTGCCGGCGGGACTCAATGTCCGCGCGCACGGCAGCGAGGTGCTCGTCTACCTTCTTCTCCGGATCTATGCGCATCTGCTCTGCCATGTCGAACACCTGCAGTGCGTTGTCCACCATAATCACCGTGTTGTAGTAGTCTACGCGTCTGCCGGCAGCTTCGAGCCGCTTGCTCACGCGCTCGGCGATGCCTCCGCTATGCATGCCAAACGTTGAGACTACGAAGAAGTAGTCCGTGTTGAACGTGGAGCCCATGATGAACTCCTCCACCACGCTCGGTAGGTCGAACTCGAAGAGCGGCACTACAATACCGATTGCATCGTCCTTGTAGTGACGATCGTTCTTGCGTAGCTCCTGCGCGATGCTTACCAACTTGTCCCCGGCACCAATTTGGCGTGCCGCATACAAGCTGTTGCCCGTAGCCGTAAAGTAGAAAATCATCGGTATCCCCCCTTGGGCGGTTGTCGAGAGATAACGCATGGCGTTGACGTGGTGGCACCTCTGCCATGGCTCTGCCTGACCGCCTGATATCAAAAACTCCTCTTATCTCGATAGTACAATGAGAGTAGCATCGGCTGCAACTCACTTGGCTGGGTACCTTTGTGCGGTATTGGTTCCCGTGCTCGCTCGGACGTACTGCTCTCACGGGCTCTGGATGCCTTTCGCGCGGGCATTAGCACGCTACTCGCAAAGGACGCCGACGAGGTAATAGGATTTGCTGACTACGGGCCATGCTGGGATGAGGACCTGCCCCATGCCGGCGAGGTGTATGCCATATATCTGTTGAGCGGCTATTACGGCAAAGGCATTGGGTCGAGACTCATGAACACCGCTTTGCAGGCGATGCCGGAGCATGATGAGATTGTCGTGTGGGTCTTTGAGGGCAACGAGCGTGCCATTCGCTTCTATGAGGGCCTCGGTTTCCGCTTTGACGGAAAGAGCCAAGTGCTGGACTTCGGTGGGGAGGCGACGGGTCTTAGGATGAGACTTCGTAGGTATCCCGAGGCAAAGTCGTTGTGCTAGAAGTCTGCGTCCGCAAGCCATTCGAACAAAGCTGGGTATTACGAACTAGGCATTTACCATGCTGGGAATGGGACAACCCGCATTGAGAAGTGCGCACGCGGGGGCCCGCCAGGACACTTTTGTGCGCACGTGCGACCCCGCCGGTCGAAACGTGCGCACAAAAGTGTGACAAGTCACCTTGCCGCAAAACCGTTTACTACAGGCACTCGCCGTTCGTCTCGATGACCTTCTTGTACCAGTCGAAGCTCTTCTTCTTGAAGCGCTTGCCGGAGCCCTCGCCGCCGTCCTTGATGTCCACGTAGATGAACCCGTAACGCTTGGCGTACTCGCCCGTGGTGAAGCTCACCACGTCGATGCAGCCCCACGGCGTGTAGCCTACGAGGTTGACGCCGTCCTCCTCCACGGCCTTCTTCATCTCGCGGATGTGCGCGCCGAGGTAGCTGATGCGGGCGTCGTCCTCGACGGTGTCGTTCTGGTCCAGCTCCTCGTACATGCCAATGCCGTTTTCAACGATGAACTGAGGCATGCCGTTGTAGCGCTCGTCGAAGCGCTTGAGCATGATGCGCAGGCCCACCGGGTCGATGGTCCAGCCCCAGTCGGTGGCGCCGAGGTAGGGGTTGGGCACGTTGTGCGGGTCGTTGGCGCTTGTGGACTCGGAGATGTCGACTTCCACGGTGGAGTCGACCACGCTCGACGCGTAGTAGCTAAAGCCGATGTAGTCCACCGGGCCGGCGGCCAGTGCGGCGAGGTCGTCGTCGGTGATGTCCAGGTTCCAACCCTTGCGTTCGAACATCTTCTTGGCATAGTTGGGATAGGTGCCGCGGCACTGCACGTCACCGAAGAAGAAGATGTGGTGGTTGGCGTCGTCGGCCATGAGCACGTCCTCGGGCTTGCACTCGCGCGGGTACGTGGGGCCGGAGGCAATCATGCAGCCGATCATGAGGTCCGGATCGATCTTGTGGCCCTCGACGACGGCCTTGGCGCTCGCCACGAACTCGTAGTGCGCGCACTGGTACATCATCCTCTCGGGGTCGTCGAACTCGGTGAAGACGACGCCGGAGTTGGTCCAGCCGAAGATGGGGTTGGAGATGTTGAACTGGTT
>JAFWMI010000251.1 GCA_017513965.1 Atopobiaceae bacterium | reverse complement strand
GGCGAGGGGAATCCTTGCCGATATCCTGGCGTCCGACGGCGCTGGCGGCCCGATGCCCCCGTCACAGAAGACCGTCAGCGCCTACGTGCAAGACTCGACCATGACGAGGGGCAGCCAGATGCGGGCGTACGAGGCCGTTGGCATCCTTACCGCCTACCTGCCGCTGTGCTCGGTCAACGTCCACTCACCCACCGAGGTGGTGCCGGAGCGGTTTGCCTTCGTTGTGTTCGACGAGGGGCACTGCGTTTCCGGGACCTACTTCAACCAACTGCTCGAACGGGTCCGGGCGAGGGTCCCGCAGCACGCCGGGGCCATGGACGAGCACTCCATCGGCTACGTGGCGAGGCAGCTTCGGGAGCCGTTCGCGCGCGTCCGGGACCGATACGTCGCCCAGGTCAACGGCATCGGCGTGGACTTCACCGACGAGGTGCGCGCCATACCCGGCGCGGCGCTCGTCCGCCATCGGGGCACGGACGCCACGAGGGACGTGCTGGACCTCGGGATGGCGACGATCTCCATAGACAGGCTCGCCCTCATCAACGGGGGAATGTACCTCACGCAGGCCGACTCTGCCGTGGACTGGGCGCAGTCCATGATGAGGTCGAGCCTCGAGTTCGCGTGCGACCGCATGGCCATGGCGAACGCGTCCGCCCTTCTACGCTCTCCGGACGCCGCGAGGCTGCTCGTCGAGGCGGGGGTACGAATCGAGAACCCGACGACCGGCGAGCGGATGTCGCTCGACCCCTCCACGGGAAGGGTCATGTGCGGCTTCGAAAGGGTCCCGGCCGCCGCGATTCCAGACGGTGACGACCCGGCGCTCATGGAATGGTACTACCTGAGAGTGGCGAACGACGACGGATGGCGCATCGCCCACGACGACGCGCTCACCCTCATCAGGGATCGGGAGGGGCCGATGGCGGGCTTGCTCCAGGATTCCCGCGAGGCCTACCTCGCGGACTCGTGGCTCACGGCGAAGGACAGGATCGAGGCGATTCCCACGAGGGAGCGCGCGGAGGAGCTGCTGAGAAGAAGGGACGTACCCAACATGCCGACGAGGCAGTACCGGCTGAGGGACAAATGCGGAACGGAGGGCATGCACGCAATCGGGGAAGCGCCTGCCCGGGTGACGGCGACCAGGGTGGCATAGATGCGAGTGCGGGCGACAATAGGGACGTTGTTTTTGATGGCGGGCCTCGCGCTCGCCGCATTGGCCCTGCCCACGATATTGGAGCAGGAGCGTGCCGTATCAGCCTACGGGGAGCTCTCGGAGGAGAAGTCCCCGGACGTGGTACCCGACGCCATCGACTGGGATGCGCTCCTCGCGACGAATCCCTCGCTGGTCGCATGGTGCAGGGTGGAGGGGACGTCCATCGACCTCCCCGTGTGCCAGGCAACAGACGAGGAACCGACCTTCTGGCTCTCGCACGACTTCTGGGGTGATGAATCTACTGCGGGGACGCCCTACGTGGACCATCGCACGTCGGCGACTTCCCGGCACGTCCTCTGCTATGGCCACCACCTCGCGGGAACGGGTGGCATGTTCTCGGACGTATATCGCTGTCACGAGCAGGGGGAGTTCGACAGGTGGCTCATGGGCGACTTGGTGTGGTCGACGCCGGACGGAATGACAACGCGTCTCCACCCCCCTGTGCGCGAGCTGCCAGGACATGGACTACATCCTCGTCCAGCAATTCGACTTCGGCAGAATGTCGAACTTCAGCGCATGGCTCCAAGATGTTCTTGTGAGATCGTCCGCGATGGTGCCGAACGCGAATCAACTTGCTGGTACCGCGTCGCGTGCCATCACCCTGGCCACATGCAGCTCCGACCTCTCCGGCCAGCGGGAGCGCACGCTCGTCACGTTCGTCGTCTGATGACGGCTTCCTTGCACTAAAGCCCAGTGGTCTGCGGGTATCATTATGCGTGAGACATGCAGATGGGGTTCACGTCGGGCTGGGGAAACATGGAAACCTCCTTCAAGGATCGCTACGTAAAGTCATATTGGAATTACTACCTTTCCCTCGAGAAGAGGCTCATCCGAACCGAGGAGTATGTCGCCTTTGACGAGGTGAATTCCGGGACGTACTCGATTGAATACCTTGCCCTCTTGCAGGCGACGTGCAGTGAGGTGGACGTGACCGCCAAAGCCATAGATATGCATCACAACCCGTCGTTTGCGGCAAACGGTGCGGGAATCAAGAAGTGGGGATACGAGCTCAAACGACACCTTCCTGGAATCACTGAGCAAAAAGTGATGTTTCTGAAGGAGAGGGAGCTGACGCCCTGGGCGAACTGGACCATTGAGCAGAGGACAAACAGGCGCAGCCAATTGTTCTACACGTATGCGGAGCATTGTGGATCCCCAACATGGTGGAACGCATACAACCGCGTAAAGCACGCCAGAACAACGGTCTGCGAGAGTGGGGTTAACTACCACCTCGCTAACCAGGAGAACGTAATCAACGCCCTTGCGGCTCTGTATGTTCTGCATCGCCTCATGCTCATTTCCCTAGACGAGGACGCCTATGCGCTGATTGATAGGAGCAAGCTCTTCTCGATATCAGGTAGGAACGACGAAATCAGAGTCACCACCTTCTTTGACTCGACGGGAAGAATGGCGCTCGCATACGAAGATGACTGAGACGTGCACGGAACCCTCTCGACGCCTCATTCGGGAATCAATTCAAACAAGCCTCGTCTGATGCTCGGAGTTAGAGGTATTGACCCTGCCGTTTGCGTTCGAATGTAGGCCGCTCGCCGTAAATCCTCCCGGTCTGAGCGGCGGTCAAGGCATGTGCGGACGACGCGGTCTTAGCCTCCTCATGCCTCCGCACAACCCGTTGCGCCACGTCCCCGACCGTGCTTGAATGACTGTATGACCAGCGCAGATGCGCTGGTAGGTTGCGGAATCTCCACCGCAATCAGACGAAAAGGACAGACAAGCAGAGGGGGACGTCCATGTCTCACGGCGTCAGCATCGCCCGTGCGAAACGGCTCGCAAAGCATGCACCGGCAACCTGCGTAACCACCACCCGCATAGGCGGCGACGGAAGGCTCCACGCCGAGCTCATGGTCGACGTCGACGACGCACGCCTGAGGAGGGGCAGGGGCCAAGATTTGCTTGCCGTATTCTACGGGTCAGCCATGGC
>JAFWMI010000250.1 GCA_017513965.1 Atopobiaceae bacterium | reverse complement strand
TTGGACCTCGCCCGTTCCAGCGAAAAGCCAGCGGTTGTTTGTGTGCTGGGCAAAGGACACGAGGCACGCCAACTTCGCGCAGACGGCCCCGTGCCCATCGTTCCCGATGGCGAGCTCGTCCGCCAGCTCCTCTCGTAACACACTCCATCCGTCGCAACCGGAATTCCGTCCGGAGCCTGTCGACGCTAGGCGAAAGGTCGCATAGCCGTTCGGTTTCAGCTCGTAAAATGCTTGTATGCATTAAAGAGGCGAGGAGGTGCGCGATGGCGTTCCATTGCTCGAGCTGCAACGGCTCTATGGTTTTTGACGTTGCGTCCCAGCAAATGTTGTGCCAACACTGCGGAAACACCTGCGATCCGCAAGAGTTCGTGGTGCGTGACAAGGGCATCGTTACCTGCAAGGCGTGTGGCGCCACGCTGAGGACGGGCAACGCACCCATAAAGTTCTGTCCACAATGCGGCGAGCGCATGGAGTTGGACGACGCAGGGGCTGGCGGCGATGACGCAAGCATGGCACGCTTTACATGCGAGAGCTGCGGCGCTGAGCTAGAGGGTACCGAGGACTCCATGATTGGCTTGTGCCCGTACTGCGGTGGCCAGAGCATGATCAAGCAACCGAGCAGCGACTATACTCCAGAGGTTATCGTGCCGTTCCAAGTCGACAAGAATCGCTGCATCGAGCTGTACAAGTCGTACACCAAGAAGGTGCGCTTCTTGCCTGCCGTGCTGCGCGACTCGGAGTTCATACAAAAGTTTACGGGCATCTACATGCCTTTTTACCAGTACGACGTACGCTTTGGCAGAGCGACCCTCACGGGACAGAAGAAGGTGGTGTCCACTCCTCGCTACGACGAGATCGAGCATTATCAATTCGAGGCCACGGCAACCGATGATTACTTGCGGGGCGTGACCTTTGACGGAAGCAGGTATTTGGACGACGAAATCTCCGAGCGCGTACAACCTTTTACCAGGCAGCAACAGCGGGAGTTTAGTCCAGCATACCTCGCGGGTTTCTACGCCGACACCTCCACGGTGGACGCCGAGTTGTACAACGAGGATGCCGGTGACGTTGCCGCGCAGGACCTCGTTGCCGAGGCCACAAGGCAAATGAGCAGAGAGCGCGGCATAACAGTTCACAATAAAGCGGATGGTGTCGAGACGAGCGTGCTGGAACACCATTCTGTTCTGTATCCGCTATGGTTCCTTACCTGGCGCAACGAAGACCGTGTGGCCTACGCCGTTATAAACGGCGAGTCGGGTACGGTGGTCTCGGATCTTCCGCTCGACCTGCGGGCGTTCGTAAAGGCTTGCGGCGTAGTGAGCATCATACTGTTTGCTGTGTTGGAGCTGTTCTTCCAACCCACGCCCATGGTCACCTCACTCATAAGCCTCGCTGCGGGACTGCTCATGGGCTACGGCATTCGCAGATCCGCGCGTCAGGAATACGAGAAGCAGCTGCACGCAAACGACAAGGGTTGGGCAGGCGAGCAAGCGAACGGGAACGTCAAGAAGCGGCGAAAGAAGCTCAGCGAATCGTCGCTGGCAGGTCTTATGATCGCGATCTTCTTCACCATTGCTTTGGCGGGCGGGTTCCTGCTCGCCGACGCGGCAGATTGGCTACTGTCGATCCTGCGATTCATCCTGCCGTTTGTTGCGCTGGTCCATTCGTTGTTCGTGGGCATACAGATACTGCGCTGGCACAAGCACATACACAGCCGCGACGCACTGCTTGCCGCGCTTTCGCTGGTAGTTACGGTCGCGCTCAACGCCGCAATCGTGCTCGTGTCTCCCGTTAATGACGGGTGGTACTACATTGGCGATGCCGTATGCATCTTGGGGCTCGTGCTTACCTCGGTAACGATGATTCGTCTGTACAACCTCGGAACCACGAGGCCTCTGCCCAAGCTCTTCGACAGGACGGAGGTGCCGTCATGAGGCGCGCGCATCTACTGCTTGCATGGGTCGTCTGCCTCATGCTGGCTCTTACGGGAATCATGGCACGGCCGGCGTTCGCCGCTCCCGCTTCGCAATCCTTTGTAATAGACGATGCGGCCAATCTGCTCACCAAAAGCCAGGAGACGAAGCTGCGGAACGACTACACAGAGCTTACGGAGTACGTGGACACGGCGTTTGTCTCGGTTGCGAGCAACTCGAGCTCAACCGACAAGTTCGCACGGTCCTATGTCAATCGCGAGTTTGGGTCACGCGCGGCCGTGATCTTTGTTATCGACATGGACAACAGGGAAATCTACGTATATGCCAATCAAGCAGGATTGTCCTTGATATCTCGCGCAGACGCGCGAGCCATTACGGACAACATCTACAAGCTCGCCTCCAAGGGCGACTATTACGCCTGTGCCGATGCGGCGTTCTCGCAAATACTCGTTAAGTGCCAAGGAGGACGCATAGCGCGACCCGTCAAGCACATCACCAACGCCCTCATCGCCATCGTACTGGGAGTCTTGGGGACCTTCTTCTACACCATGTACACGCGGTCGAGGCTGGCACGTGCCGGCAAGAAGCAGCGTGATGCGGCACGTTTGGAGGCCATGCCCGAGCTCGTGTTGAGCCACCCCGTCGTAACCAGAACCGAGCGGCATTACAAGAGCAAGTCCCACGGCGGTGGCGGTGGTGGCGGTAGCGGAGGTGGCGGAGGTGGCGGAGGCCACGGCTTCTAACGCCAACCCATCAACGAGTTCCATGATGTCGCATTGGCATCTGCCATACTAAACGGGAGCTTTGACCCTTGCTCCTGTGTTAGGATACGCACAAGAATGGAGGGAGGCAGATATGGCATTCGACCCACAACGCGAAGATTATCAACGTCTGGGACTACGCTTTGCCAAGTCGCTCGATACGAGCGGTGAGGCAAACGCCACAAGAGCATTCGCCTCGTTCGGTCGTCGTTTTGCGCAAGACCGAGACTCCCTCCCCCAGTCGGACAGCGACCGGGCCTTCCACTTGGTTGCCATGGCAACCAAGCTCATTGACTATGAGCTGCCCTTTGCCAACGACGACCATGCGCAGCAGCTCATTGAGTCGGGCCATCGCCTGCTCGACGAGGCACTCTCGCTCGACGCACGGTGCTACGACGCGCTTCGCATGAAGACCGCAGCCATCAGCGCGTCGTTTGAGGCCTTCTATGCGTTCCTTGGCGAACGCGTCGATGAGGTGCGCTCGTACTGCGAGGAACAGCGTGCGGCCGCCACAGTCGACGAGAACGGCGAGCGTGCCCGGCTGTTGGCAGACCTCGCCATGCGCCCCTATTTGCGCTGGCGAGCCACGCAGGCGGAGCAAGCGCTCATTTGTGGGCGCAACAAGGAGGCCTTGGTCATCGCGCAAGACTGCCTTTCCGTAGACGAGCACGACGCAGCCGACATTCGCTTTACCGCCTCGCTCGCTTTCGCAAAGCTCGAAGACGAGCAGGGCCTGGAAGCCATGCATGCCCGTTTGGGCGCAAAAGGCAGACTCCGCCCCGCAACCGATGCTTGGACCACGTTGGCGCGCCTGGCCCTGGCCTTTAAATCATGCGACTTCGACGGCGCCCGCCAACAGATCAAGGCGCTGCTACATGCGTATCCACACGCAGCCGAGGCGCTCATACGGCAAAACGAGCTTCCCGACGGCGTCTTTGCACGACTCGCCGTGCTTCCCTTTAGCGAGGATGAGCTTATTCTTGCGCTTTCTGAGGGAACGGTGCTGCTCCAAGAGGGAGTAGACCCAGAGGGCCGTGGCGTGTTGAGCACGTGGGTTATGCAAGAGGTCGCACAGATGCGACCGCAAGCCATGCTCGCCGTAATGGCCGCACAGGCGGAGCAGAACACGGAGCGCCCACAATGAAAGGTCAAGAAGAACTCATTCGGCGCCTTGCGCTCAAACGCAGGAGAAAGATTGGCTCGCTTTCGGACGAGGCCTTTGAGGAACTTGAGATTGCCGTGCGAAAGAACCCGGCAAACTTCGTCGACGACAACGAGGAACGTGCCTTCTACCTCGTGGTAAACGCCCTTGCCAAGCTTGAGGCAAATCGTCACGACGATGACCTGCTCACTGACGAGCAATACGCGCAAGAGCGAAGGCGTCGGCTCGATGCGCTTGGTGCCTCATGCAGCCAGGCGCTCCAGGAGGATGAGCACTGCGTGGACGCGGCGCTCCTCTCTGTGCTTTCACGCGACTTGCCTCCCGAGACGGTGCTCCACGAGCTCATGGACCTTGAGCAGCGGGTCACCAAGGACTTGGGCAGCATCCCACCCTCGGCCACCGGTGACGCTTGGTCGGATCCCTTTATGCGTCCACGCCTTCGCCTGCTCGATACGATCGCGCGCACATGCTTGTGCACCACGCGTTATGCCATGGCACGCGACCGCAGCATCGACCTGCTGGGCAAGGCGCCTCTCGATGCGCTTGGCGCACGATTTACCTGCACGCTTGCGATGGCCCGTCTCGAGGACGAGGAGGGGTTCAACTGGATTGATGCCCGCGAGGGCAGACACGGCAATGCTTGGTTCCACCTGAGCCGTGCCATACTCATGTACAAGCTCGGTCGCATGCCTGCGGCGCGGCGCGCATTGCGCGGATACGATCAGCTCTGCACGGGTGGCGCATACGTGTTGCTGCAGCCCGTGTTTGTGGACACGTATCTGCCCGACCGCCCCTCCTTCCAGCCAAACAGCTTTGAGGAGGCCGTACTTGCCGTCCACGAGGCGGACCCCATAATCTCCGACATACCCGACTTCGCTGGTTGGGCATGCGATCAACAGGGTTTTTTGGCATCCGCACAAGACTACTGCGCCCGCAACGGACTCGACTGGCGCAACTGGGAAGAGTAGTCATGTGCGAGCTCTTTGCCATAAACAGTCGTCACCTCGTGCGTGCCAATCGTCGCCTGAGGGAGTTCTTTCAGGACAGCCCCTACCACCCCCATGGCTGGGGCCTTGCCTGGTATGAGGGAAAACGGCTCCAGTATCACAAGGAACCGCTTACCGCCGTGGACTCCAATTACCTCAGGCACCTTCTTGAGGAGCCGGTTCGCGCAAACCGCCTGGTCGCCCACATTCGCAACGCCACTCGAGGTGTAACTTCGTTCCAGAACTGCCATCCTTTCATTGGGCGCGACACGCAGGACCAGCGTTGGGTCATTGCCCACAATGGCACCATGCTCAACCCCGGCCTGCTCGTAGGTTACGACCAGTGGATTGAGGGCGATACCGACAGCGAGCAGGTGGTGCTCTTCCTCATGGACCTAATCAACGAGGCCTCGAGTCGTGCCGGGCACGCGCTCGATCGCGACGAACGGTTTGTGGTGCTCTCAAACGCCATGGCAAGTCTCTCGGACTTCAACAAGCTCAACCTTGTAATCGATGACGGCGAATGCACGTATGTGCATACCAACACAGTTCAGCACACGCTCTTTATGCGGCAGATGGCAGGCACGGCGTTCTTTTGCACGCGGCCACTCGATGACGGTGCGGACTGGGAGCCAGTGCCGCAATGCCGCCTCATATCGTTTAAAGACGGGAGGATGCGACGCATCGCACCCTCCCACGGTCGTTCGTTCGACGACGAACTGTATATTCGCATGCTGGCGGCGGAATCCTCCCGCCAGAGCTAGTGTCCCTTAATGGAGTCGAGGAAGTCCTTGGCGCGCGACGTCTTGGGGTGATCGAAGAACTCGGCGGGCGTCCCTTCCTCAACAATCTGGCCATCCGCCATAAACACCACACGGTTAGAGACGCGACGAGCAAAGTTCATCTCGTGCGTTACCACAACCATGGTCATGCCCTCGCGGGCGAGCTCAACCATAACCTCGAGTACCTCGTTGATCATCTCGGGGTCGAGTGCCGAGGTGGGCTCGTCAAAGAGCATCGCCTTGGGATGCATGGCCAGTGAACGAGCTATGGCAACACGCTGCTGCTGGCCACCCGAGAGTTGTGCGGGCACCTTGTGCGCCTGCTCTGCCACGCCCACGCGACGCAACAGCTCCATGGCCTCCTTTTCGGCCACGTCTTTTGGCGTCTTGAGCACCTCGATGGGACCCAGGGTCACGTTTTGCAGAATGGTCTTATGGGCAAAGAGGTTAAAGCTCTGGAACACCATGCCAATCTCCGCGCGCATTTGCGCAAGCTCCTTGCCCTCCTGCGGCAACGGTTCGCCCTCTATGAGAATCTCGCCCGAGTCGATGGTCTCCAGGCGATTGATGGTGCGGCACAGCGTGGACTTGCCCGAGCCAGACGGTCCAATGAGCACGAGCACCTCGCCCTTGTGCACGGTGAGGTTGATGTCCTGCAGCACATGGAGCTGCCCGTAGTGCTTGTCTACGTGCCGAAGCTCAATGACGGGGGTCTGATCTGCCATGACTGCTCCTTAGGTTGGGTTTTCGGTAGTGCGCGAGATGATGGGGTTGCCCGTACGACGCGCCATGTTCACGGACAGTTGGTTTATGGCGTAGTTCACCAGAATGTATAGGACCGCCACCACTAAATAGACTGAGACCACCGCGTCGTGCGTGGTAATAAGAACGCGTGCATTCTGCATGAGGTCGGGATAGCTCACCACATATGCCACGGTCGTGTCCTTGACCACGACCACGAGCTGGCTTATGAGCGAGGGAACAACGATGCGCAGCGCCTGGGGCAGGATAATCTTGAACATGGTTTTGCCGGGCGTGAGACCAATGGAGAGTGCTGCCTCGGTTTGCCCCTTGGGCACGGCATTCACGCCCGCGCGGAACACCTCGGCAAGCACGCCCGATGCGGCAAGCGCAACCGGCAGCGTAATCATCCAAAAGGCAGAGAGGCGAACGCCAACCGTAGGCAGGCCCAGATAGAAGAAGTAGATGAGCAATAGGCTAGGAACGCCGCGGAAGAAGTCGATGATAATGCGACAAACGATCTCTAGTGGCTTGACGCCACTCGTGCGCCCCAACATGAGCACCACGCCCAGCACCAGCGATATGGCAGCGGCAACAGCCGCGACCTTAACGGTGCCCAGGAAGCCGTCGAACAGGTATCTCCAGGTGGTTATGTTGCCAAAGAACGACCAGTACTTGGCGTCAAGCTGGCCCGTGAGCGAAAACTGACGCACTATGAGTGCCAGGCCCACACAAACCAACGCAAGCGAGATGATCGTGCCAATGAGGGTGAGCCGCTTCGTACGAGGGCCGGGCGCTTCATAGAGCGCGTCGCGCATTGAGGTGGTATGAGCACTCATCGCAAGACCCTCACTCTCTTATCGATGTGGTTGCCCAAGATGCCCAGCAAAACCGCCGTGCACGCATAGCAGAGTGCCGAAATCACGAACGGCAAGATGCCCAGGCCCGTGCTTCGCGTAGTGATGTAGCTCACCAAACCCGTGAGTTCCTGCGGATTGAGGGGGACCTGTGAACCAAGCGCAGTGGTTAGCATCGTGGCAATGAGCAGATTGGTCATGGGCAGCACGGCCGAACGCAACGCCTGCGGAATAACCACCTTGCTCATGGTCTGCGTAAAGGTGAGGCCAATGGATCGTGCCGCCTCGATTTGGCCAACACCAATGGCGTTGATGCCCGTCATGAAGTTCTCGGATCCAAAGGCCGATGCCAAGAGGACGACGGTTACCTCAACGCACGACTTCCAAGGCAAAACCACCTTGAGATTGGGCAGGGCGTAGGCAACGATTACAAGAAGCGCCACACCCGGTATGTTGCGAAACACCTGCACGTAGAGGTCGCCAACAATGCGTAGCGGCTTGATGGGCGCCACCCTCATAACGGTGACCAATATGGCAATCACCATGGCAATGCAAAAGCACACCACCGTCATGCTCATGGTCTCAAAGATGGCCTTGAGGTAATTCTCGCCATACTGCTCAACAACCTGCGCAAAGTCCATGGGCACCTCCCCTCCCTCGCACGCAAAATGGAAGTCCCCTGCGCACCGACAGACCGGACGCAGGGGACCAAGACAGCCTACCTCGCTCGCCTACTCAAACACGCCAATGGCCGGCGCGTCAGGAGCAGCGGTCGCGCCAATACGGTCGCCAATGGCAATCTGCCACAGCTTCTCCCACAGCCCGTCTTTCTCGATGGCAGCGAGGAACTCGTCCACGAACTCAACCGCACCCTCGGCATCCTTGGGGAGGCCAATGCCATACGGATCGATGGGGCCGAACACGTCTCCCACGATCTTGTACTTGCTCGGGTTCCTGGCGACGGCACCCATCTGCATGGTGTTGTCGATAACATAGGCATCAACGCGACCCTGCTCAAGCGCCAGGCGCGCCTCCTCGTCCGTCGTAAACTCCTGCAGCACGGCATCCGGAGCCTCTTTTTCCATGATGGTGGGGCCAGTGGAGCCAGACTGCACGGCTACGTTCTTGCCGGCAAGGTCGTCAACGCCAGTAATGTCCGCGTTGTCCTTCTTTACCAGAATCGACTGCTGCGAGGTGTAGTACGGGCCGGCAAAGTCAATCTTCTCCTGACGCTCGGGCGTAACGGAGTACGTTGCGAACACGGAATCCACCGTGTCGTTTTGCAGCACGGACTCACGCGTGTCGGAGGTTACCTTGGTAAGCGCAAAGTTTGCCTCGCTGCCGGTGATGTAGCGTGCAAGCAGCTGGAACAGGCCGGCGTCGAAGCCACGATAGTGACCATCCTCAACGTTGAGCAAGCTAAAGAAGGTGGACGTCTCCACGCCACCCACGCGCAGCTTGCCAGCATCCTTGATCTTGGTTGCCCAAGCGCTGGCCGCAATGGCGTCGTCGGCCGCTACGGGGCCGGTGGCAAGCAGGTCGTCAAACTTCTGGGGGTCTACAGCCGGAGCCTCCTGCTCGTCCTCCACGACGGGGGACTCACCCTCGTCGGATGCGGCAGATTGTGCGGCTGCATCCTCCTTCGCAGCCTCGTTGCTGCCACCACAGGCGACAAGACCAAACGCTGCAGTCGTACCAAGACCCATGGCCACCATCTGACGGCGGTCGAGCACGATGTTGTCGAGCGACTTCATGTTTACTCCTCTCATGGTCCAGCGCACATGCGCGAACGTATTAAATACTAGTCGTGGACTAGGAATTCGTCAATAAATGCGCCGTCGGGATTACCACTTACCGGTTATATTGAATCCCAATTGCTCGTTCGCACGCTATTCCGCACCTAACACCTAGTATTTTCTCATTATTTTTGCACCTACGCCGTGGTAAATCACGTACTATGATATCGACACGGTTCTTCTTCAATGGTGCCTGAAATGAGGATGTAATGCTGCGGGAGCAGTACGACCGATACGTTTCGCATTTGGCCGAAGTCCGCCAGCTATCGTCGCCCGGCTTTGTAATCCTAAACAAGGCAAGCGACTATGGCGAGCTGTTGTCGCGTAACTTCAAACGCATTGGCAAACTGGCCGAAAGCGACCGGGAGCTGCTCAGCAACTACCTGTACCCCCTCGTTGAATCGTGCGAGCCGCTCAGCCCCGAAGAATCCAAGGAGCTCACCGCCCTCTGCCAAAAGCTCATTGACGCCAGCTACACCGAAAGCCTTGACGCCCCGCTCGTCGCCCTCATAACCGACCGCCTCATGAAAGACGCCCTCTCCAAGGACGACACGAGCTATACCATTGAGCAACTCGACGCAAAGATCGTCGCGTGCTATACGCTGCTGAACATGACCATGCGCCTTACGTGCTCCCCCGCCATTGCGGAGCATTTGAGAAACCAAGGACTCAAGGCTGCCGACCAGCTGCTCTCTTATCTGGATCTCCCCGCTCTTATGCAACTCAGCGAGCAGGACCGCGAGATCGTGATTACCAATGCACGGTACGCAACCGTTTTGTTCGAATCGTCAGTCCCCACTCCGGGCGTCAACGAGCTATCTCTCAGAATGCTGGAGAAGGCGCTGGCCCTTTCAACGAACGACGCCTATGTTGCGGCAGTTCCTCACTTCGATTGGGACTATTACGTATTTAGGACGCTCGAATACGACGTCATGTCCACCGACATGTGCAACGTGCGCGGGTTCACCGCCGAACAGCTCGAGCGCATTGAGCAAAACAGCGAACGCCTGATGAAGATGTGGCGCTCCAACCCAGCGCACTATCAGGCATACGCCGCCAAATGCGAGGTGGACATCGCATACGCACGCAATCGATTTCTCTCTGGCCGCATAACCAAAGCGCAGTACCAAGAGGAACTGCTGCGCGTTTATGACGAGCGCGATTTGGGCTCTTACACCACATCCGATGCCTATGCCGGGTTGCTGGCACCGCTCGAATACCTGCTCACGCTCTCGCCCGAGCATCTTACCGAGCAGGAAAAGAACAGGCTCGCAGGTATCTATGAGGACGTTTGCGTGTATGCCATCGGCGTTGCCAAAGAACGCTGCCTCGGCTTCGTTCTTGAATACTTCTCGCTCATTCTGGAGCACTTTATTGAGGTTCCTGGCTGCATGACCTTTGAGGAAATGGGGCTTCGCTGCCTCGCCGCGCTTCACCCGCCAACCTACGTGCACTCCGCCATGGTTGGCCTTATTGCGCGATGCCTCACCACGCATCTGGCACGTCTTCATCCCCAGCTATTCATCGGCGTGTGCGGATGCGCAACAGCCGAGGACGTCACACGCAACCAGTACGCCATCGTGGACTTTGCCTACCACGCCGCCGTGTGCCACGACTTTGGCAAGCTGCCGCTCATTGACACCATCTTTGTGTATGGCCGTGACCTCCTAGACTTTGAGTTTGGCCTCATAAAACAGCATCCCGCCATGGGCGCGCGCATGCTTGCCACGCATGAGTCCACCAAGAACTATGCGAACGCAGCGCTCCGGCATCATTTGTGGTACGACGGAACGAATGGCTACCCCACGGATGCGGCGGCAGGCACTTGCACCGAACAGACGGTAATCGACCTCATCACCTGCGCGGACTGCATGGACGCAGCAACCGACTCCGTGGGCCGCAGCTACCGCAGGGGCAAGACCCTCGATCAATATGTCGCGGAAGTTGAGGAAGGCGCAGGCACACGCTATGCGCCCTACCTTTCTGGCCTACTCGCACGTGACGAGGTGCGGCTCGACTTGGAGTACTTGCTCGACGAGGGGCGCAAGGCAAATTACCGCAACGCCTACCAGCTTTTGCGTGACGTCCAGAGCCCTAAGCTGTGATGGCTCGGTGTGTTGGACTCAATTTCGAACCAACCAAACTGCGAGTGGGGTATTATGACCAAACGCGTTGTGACTGACGGATAATCGTGGGCCACCACGGTGGAGCAACGCGCAATCTATGCCGACCGTCTGGGCAAGCCGACCTCATGCAGAGGGCGGCTTGTTTTTCTTGGAAAGGAAGCGCATGCAAGACCTCGTCGAATTGCTCAGCAACAATCCCTATCCTGGACGTGGCCTCGTTGTGGGGCAGGGCGTTGTGTACTACTGGATTATGGGACGCAGCTTCAACAGCCGTAACCGCATCTTTGTGGAGACCGAAGACGGCATTCGCACCGAAGCGCACCAACCCGAGCTCGTTGAGGACCCCAGCCTCATCATCTACCACCCCGTGCGTACGATGGGCGACGCACTTGTGGTAACGAATGGCGACCAAACCGACACGATCGTGGAGAAGGGCGACTTTGTGGCTGGTTGCATGGCACGCGAATACGAGCCCGACGACCCCAACTTCACCCCGCGCATCTCTTCGGTGCTCAACGCGGACGGAAGCTTTGCCCTGTCCATCCTCAAGCATCAGGACAGCGGTCGCTGCTTGCGCGAGTTCTTTTGCTATGAAGGCGCCAACGAAGGCGTAGGCTACTTCCTTTCCACCTATGATGGCGATGGGAACCCATTGCCCACCTTTACCGGCGAGCCCAAGGAAGTGACCCTTCCCACTCCCGACGAGGTGTGGAACGCCCTCAACGACGACAACAAGATCAGCCTCTACTGCAACGTTGGCGGCAAGGTCACCATCTACAACAAGCACCTCGGCGACTAGGGACGTCCGAGAAACGACGAGCGCGCGCTTCAAACAGCTGCTATGCAGAACTCGCGCGCTTACTCATCGTTTCTCGGCCTATTCGCAACGACATTGCAACCATCATAAACTTTGCGAGAAATAGGCTTTTGATTCTCGCGCCCACGTTAAGGCGGTCGTGGTACCTATGCTTCGCGCGCAGTTCTGCGAAGCAGCTGTTTGAGCACGAAGCATAGGCACCTACAAGACGCGCCGCGAAGCGGCGCACACATATTATCTTGG
>JAFWMI010000249.1 GCA_017513965.1 Atopobiaceae bacterium | reverse complement strand
GGGTTCTCTAGCGATTGTGCCAGGATTCGTCCGCATGGCTCTTGTCAACGCCATGCGAATGCGTCTTGTCGTCGATAACGCCATCGCGCGTGCGAATGAGCTTGCGTTTGATCTTGCCGCCCACGGTTTTGGGCAACTCATCAACGTATTCCACAACACGTGGGTATTTGTATGGGGCCGTTTCCTTCTTTACCCACGTCTGGAGCTCCTTGGTGAGCTCGGGCGAGGGTTCGTAGCCGCGTGCGAGCACGATGGTGGCCTTTACCACCTTGCCACGAATTGGGTCGGGGGCAGCCGTTACCGCGCATTCCACCACGGCATCGTGCTTTACCAGCGCACTCTCAACCTCAAAGGGTCCGATTCGGTAGCCTGAGCACTTTATTACGTCGTCGTTGCGACCCACGAAGAACACGTAGCCGTCAATGTCACGCCATGCCATGTCGTGAAGGTTGTAGTATTCGCCGCCAACGGCCTCGGCGGTTGCCTCGGGGTTGTTCACGTAGCCTACGAAGAGCCCGGGAGGATATGCCTCTTTGAGTCGTGTTACGCATATGGCGCCCTCGTCGCCGTCTTCGACCTCGCGGCCGTCGTCATCAAGCAGCTTGATGTTGAGCAGGGGGGAAGGCTTACCCATAGAACCAGGCCTGGGCTCAATCCAGGGGAACGTGGCCAGGAGCACGGGACCCTCCGTTTGGCCAAACCCCTCGCGGATCTTCTTGCCCGTGAGGCGTTCCCACTGGATGGTGACTTCGGCGTTGAGCGGCTCGCCGGCAGTGGCAAAGTTCTCTATGGAGGAAAGGTCGTACGACGCCACGTCCTCCTGGAGCATAAACCGGTACATGGTGGGCGGCGCACAGAACGTCTTGAGGTCGTAGTCCTGCATGTGCTGCAAGAGCTTGGTAGGAACGAACTTGTCCATGTCGTAGCAGAAGATCTCGGCGCCAGCTATCCACTGGCCGTAGATCTTGCCCCAGCCGAACTTGGCCCAGCCGCTGTCGGTAACACTCATATGCAGGCCGTTCTCGCGCACCTGCTGCCAATACTTTGCCGTTATGATGTGGCCCAGCGGATGGGCGAAGTTGTGCATGACGGCTTTGGGATTGCCCGTGGTTCCACTGGTGAAGTAGATGAGCATAATGTCTTTGGACGTGGTCGCGGCATCGCCGACAGGCCGTACCCACTCATCGGATTCATTGGCGATAAGCTCGTCGAACGAGAGCCAGCCGTCGCGGGTGCCCGCAACGCATACTTTGTTGCGAATGGACGACGCATTTGCGATCGCGCCCTCGGCTTGCGTGCACACGTAGTCGTCGTTCACGCATACGAGCATGCGGACGTTGGCCGTGTTCGCGCGGTACTGGATGTCGTGGCTGGTGAGCTGCAACGTAGCCGGAATGATGGTCGCGCCAATCTTGCACAGCGCGCTTGCCACGACCCAGTACTCCCACCTGCGGCGCAGGATGCACATAACGACGTCGCCCTTGCGAATGCCAAGCTTAGCAAAGGCATTGGCGGCACGGTTGGAGAGGCGGCTTATCTCGGTGAAGGTGAACTCGCGTTCCTCTCCCGCGTCGTTGCACCACAGCAGCGCCTTCTTCTCGGGCTCAACGCGTGCCCACTCGTCTACGACGTCATAGCCAAAGTTAAAGTCCTCGGGAACGTCGATGCGGAAGTTCTGGAAAAAGTCCTCGTATGAGTCGAAGTCAATTCGTGGACAGTATTTCTTAAGAATATGATTCATGGTCTAAAAGCCCCCTATTGTGGTGATGCATGGCGAAGCGGTATTACTCGGCAATAACGGTCACAAACCGTGCGGGTACTCGTCCGCCGCAACGCTGGCCATGGGGGATGGTCGGGTTGAAGTAGATGCTGTCGCCAGGGTTGAGCGTGAACTCGCGATCGCCCCACACAACGACGAGCGTTCCCTCGAGTACGAGATTGAACTCTTGGCCGGTGTGTTGCACGAGCTTTGCAGGCTTGTCGGAAGGATTGATGGTAACCTCCAAGGGCTGCATGATCTTGTTCTGATAGCGGAATGCGAGGTCCTCAAAATGGTAACCGGGGTATCGCTCAACTTCGCGACCCTCCCCGGCACGCACGACCTGGTACGTGTTGAGTTTTGCGGCGGTACCAGTGAGTATCTCGGTAAACTCCACGCCAAAGCGCTGTGCCATGTGATAGATGGCCGAGATGGGAACATCGGCTCCGGATTCTTCCCACTGGGTGTAGGTCTCTAGGCTAACTTCCAAGTCCTTTGCCATGTCTTCGCGCGACACGTCACATGCCTCGCGCAGCCCTTCTATGCGTTGACCGATCTCGCGGAGTGCTTGCTCGTCCGTAGACACAATAGGTCCTTTCTACCTGGCAAGGGCATGCAGCCGAGGTCGCATGCCCATTCAAACAATGCAAAACGATTACTCTTGTGGCCCAAGGTATTCGGCGCTGCCAAATCCAAGAATGAGCGTGAAGATGTTGGGAAGCAACAAGAGTCCCACGGCAAAACCGATGCTCTTGCCATAGGCAAGCGCGGTCTTGATTTGCAGCAGGATCGTATAAAGAAGCAAGATGAGGCTGCTTATGAACGAAAGAAGGCCAACGAAGAAGTTGCCTTGAGCAGCGGATACGATCTGCCCATCAACAACGACGTACTGACCTCCCAATACGCTTATCAAAACGGTGGCAATCGCTGCCCCAAAATAGATCCAGAAGCTCTTTGTGTTCCACACGATCTTGAACAGGACGAAGTCGCTATATACGGGGATGATGGCCTTCCATCCCTCTTCGCCAGCCTTGGTGAACATCCTCCAGTGTGCAATGATGAGCAGCACCCAGAGTACGATTCCCACGGACATGAGCATCATGGTCATGCCGGCAAAAATGCCAAGCGCCGCTGCGGTTTGCGTGTTCATTCAAAACCTCCTTAGCCGCGCGAGAAAACGCGTACAGAACAGAGCAAATAATTATTCTCGCGTATTTCTTGCCGATTGCAACAGGTGGGCATCATAATAGACATAAACGTTAACGATGGTTGCGACCTTGAGCAACTGTACGGCTGTTGCGATTCTTGTGTTGGTAGGAGAGGGGCTTGCATGCGGGTTCAGGGGTCTGAGATTGTCGTGCGTACGCTGTTGGAGCAGGACGTGAAGGTCGTGTTTGGGTTCCCCGGGGCTACGGTTATCGACATCTACGATGCATTGCTTGCACATGAGGACGAGATCAGGCACGTGCTCGTGGCACACGAGCAGGGTGCCGCTCACGCTGCAGATGGCTATGCTCGAGCCACGGGAAGCGTGGGGGTGTGCATTGCGACCTCCGGTCCCGGATCGACCAATCTGGTAACCGGCATTGCGGCGGCGTTCATGGACTCCATTCCTGTTGTGGTGATAACCGGCAATGTGTCCACGTCCCAGATTGGTACGGACAGCTTTCAGGAGCTCGACATTACGGGCGTGACGTTGCCCATCACCAAGCACAACTACTTCGTGGAGGATGTCGACGAGCTGGCGGACACCATCCGGGATGCCTTTAGGCTGGCCTGCTCGGGTAGGCGAGGGCCGGTGCTGGTAGACATCGCAAAGGACGTGCAGCAGGAGCTTGGCCTCTATGAGCCAATGCCGAAGGTGTCGCCCGATGAGCCTCGACCCATCCTGCAGGATCAGCTCGAGGCTGCCGCCGCATACATCAATGCGTGCCATCGCCCCATGGTGTACTTTGGCGGAGGGATCAAGGCGGCGGAAGCCGAGCGAGAACTCCTTGAGCTCGCCGAACGCATCGATGCGCCCATCGCCTGCTCGCTCATGGGCATTTCGTCCATTCCATCCAACCATCCCCGTTTTTTGGGCATGGAGGGGATGCATGGTCACTATGCCGCCACAACGGCCATGCGCAACGCGGATTGCATCGTAGCGCTGGGATGCCGCTTTAACGATCGCGCCATCGGAGATCGCCTGGCATTCGCCGTGGGTGCCCACATCGTGCACGTGGATTTGGACGGGTCGGAAATCTCCAAGACCACGAGTGACGACGTGGGAATAGTGGGTGACGTAAAGCGTGCGATTCTTGGCCTTTTGCCGTTGCTGGATCAGGCCGACCACCGTGGCTGGCGCGCACTCGTGCGAGAGATGCGTCGCGATGAGGAAGCCCAGACGGATACGCGCGACGGCCTTACGCCACGTGCCGCCATGCTCGCGCTCAACGCGCACAAGGGGCCAGACGATTTGGTGGTAACCGATGTTGGCCAGCACCAAATGTGGGCCGCCCAGTACCTCACGTTTGGTCATCCCAGGGCGTTCATCACCAATGGCGGGCTCGGTGCGATGGGGTTTGGTCTTCCCGCGGCAATCGGCGCGTCCTTGGCAACGGGATGCCGTGCGATTTTGGTAGTGGGGGACGGCGGATTTGGCATGAGCCTGCACGAGCTTGCGACGGCGGTCTCCGAGCAAGTTCCCGTGACGATTCTGGTTATGAACAACGGGGTACTCGGAATGGTGCGGCAATGGCAGAGCCTGTTCTATCACAAGCGATTCTCGGGTACGACGCTCCGTGGTCACAGACGAACGGACTTCGTGGCCGTGGCTCGGGGCTTTGGTGCCCAGGCCGAGCGCGTGGGTTCGTGCGAGGAACTGGAACGGGCACTTGTGGCAGCGGCAAACGCGCACGGACCCTATGTGATCGACTGCGCCATCGATGAGGACGAGCTCGTGCTTCCCATGCTGGCGCCTGGCGGATCATTGGCCGACATCATTGTGGAGGTGGGGGAGTAGATGAACCGCTACACATTTGCCATATTGGTTCACAACCGGTTTGGCGTCCTCAATCGCGTAACGTCCATGTTCCGGCGCAGGCGCTTCAACATTGCATCGCTTACCGTCTCCGAGACGGAGACGGCGGCGTATTCCCGCATTACCGCCGTCTTCGACGGCGAGGAGGTTACCAAGGAACAGCTCATGCAGCAGCTCTACAAGCTTCCGGACGTTGTGGTGGTGCGCGAGCTGGACAAAGAGGCGACGGTGAACAGCGAGCTGCTGCTCATCAAGCTCTCCAATCACTCACGCGAACAGCGCAACGACATCTTGGATGCGGCGAGCGCGTTCGAGGCGAATATCATGGAGTACAGCAGGGACGCCATCATCCTGCAACTCGTGGGTGACACCATGCTCATCGACAACTTCATCGACCTCATGCGTGACTACGAGATATTGGAGAGTTGTCGTACGGGCGTAATCTCCCTGTCGCGCGGCATGCATACCATGCGCGACGCAATAGCGTAGCGTAAGCAGGACTGAGTTTCGGGAGCGTCTAGGTCTCGTAGCTAGAACAACGTGCGGCAGTGCCAGATGCTTCCCTCGGTTACGAGCACGTCCACGGGAATGTCGTGGGAGTCGTGGGGGAGTGGGTTGCTGCTCACCTGCACGGAGCGCACCAGACCGACTGTGTGGCCCGGATAGAACGCGAGAAACTCGTCGTAATAGCCCGCGCCATAACCTATGCGGTTGCCTTCGCCGTCAAACACGAGTCCCGGTACCAGACAAACGGACCCCAAGAAGTCGTGCTCGCCAAGCGGCGTGGCGTCGTCTTTGGGCGGGCGAGCCAGCCCGCGCGCTCCACGGGTGATTTGGGAGAGCGACGTCACTTCATAAAAAACGAGTTTGTTGGTGGCTGGGTCCAAGTAGGGAAGGGCAAGGCGCTTGCCAGCGGCGAGGGCGTCCTCAATGAGGGGCCGGGTATCGATTTCCTCGTGAATGGGAAGATAGAAGAGTACCAGTTGCGCGGCCCGATAGACGTCGAGCCTCCCAAACATCGAGAGCACCGCCGAGTCTATGCGTCGGGAGAAGTCCTTTGGCATGCTCTTGCATAAATCGAGATAGCCACTTCTCAACGAAGCCTTACTCGCATCTGTGCCCTGAGTGCTTGCCATACACTCCTCCTCTCGCCTCCATTACGATAACCCATCTATTGCCTTTGTACATCGATAATATCCAAAATGGAAAAAAATGCGAGAGGAACG
>JAFWMI010000248.1 GCA_017513965.1 Atopobiaceae bacterium | reverse complement strand
GGCAGGGCCAGATCCTTCGGTGCGCGAATTGTTTGTCTGTGTTAATAGATACCCATTTCTGTATCTGATTATTCATTAGGAGGTATAGATTTCCCGACGCGACTCCAACTCCACGCAGACGCATGTGGACCGTAATTCGCATTAGGCATCGGGGGAGAGCAGATGTGGCATGCTAACAACGTTGGGATAAAGATTGGGACAACAAAACAAGCCAGACCCAACTCGGTGTCTGACCTGCGGTAATTCTGGTGCGCCGTGAGGGATTCGAACCCCCGACCTCATGATTCGTAGTCATAAAGAATGATGTAACCTGCTGTTTCACGATGTAACACCAAGAATAGCATAACCGCAGGTAGGATATATTAAACGACGTCAAACAGGAAATCGTGCGAGGCGTCGTGAGCCAATCGAGGTTGAGCAAAGGTTGACCGCGCAGTCCAGAAAGGTTGACCCAGGTGAAGAGGATATCGCAGGGCAGCATAAGAAAGCGCCAGAAGAGGAACGGCAAGTGGGAGTGGCGGGCACTTCTCGTCGTGAGTGAGGGAGGGAAGAAGAGGCAGATCACTAAGTTCACGGGAGCGGCGTGTGCTCCCCTCACGCATGCCGAGAGGGGGAGCGGTCGGCGCGTGGCACCCTCCGGAAGGGGCACGGCGAAGGCGACGGAGTTCCTGCGCGCCTGGCGGGACGAGGTCGTGCGGGCCGAGGGCGGCGAGCAGCGCGTGGCCTCTGGCGCCGCGGCCATGCAGATGGGAGACTTCGTCGAGGCATATTGGCGCACGCGCAACATCAAGAAGTCGACCCTCAAGGGATATCACAACCTCAAGAAGCACATCGAGCGTCTGGAAGGGCGTGCTTGTGATGTCAAGCTTGCGGACGTTCAGCAGTGGATACTTGATGAGCAAAAGAACAAAGTCGGAAACGCGATGATAAAGAAGAGCTATGTCCAGATGAAGAGTGCCTTCAAGTGGGCGGTGAAGATTCAACTGCTGGAGGGGAACCCCTGCACCTCAATGGATCCGTCGAAGACGGAGAGGCGTGACCCCAATCCGCTGGACGAGACCAATCTCGAAAGGCTCGCGGCTGCTCTCGTCAACCTCGACGCAGCCGGAGAGAGAAGCCTTGCGGACGCCGTGCGCCTGGCGCTGTTCACCGGAATGCGCGAGGGCGAGCTCTGCGGCCTCCGATGGCGTGACGTCGAAGGAGCCGTTGAGGGCAGGATGTCCGTGGGAGGCGAGATGCACATTAACAACACGGTGGAGATCGTCGAGGGAGGGACCGAGCTCACCGAACGGCCAAAGAACGGCAAGCGACGCGACGTTCCCATCAACACCGATGTCCTCGCGGTGCTCGAGCGTCGACGCAATGAGATGGCGTCGCTTTGGGGCGAGGAGCTGGACGATATATTCGTGCTGGGCAAGTTGGAGAACCCCGCATCTTACTACAACCCCAGCACGTTGCAGAAGGATTGGCGTGCTTTCAGGAACGTGGTCGGCATAAAGGGAAGCAACGAGGAGAGGGTGACTTTCCACGACCTTCGGCACACCTTTGCCACAAGCGCTCTCGTGAGACGTGACATAGATCTGGTAACGGTCGCAGGGCTTCTCGGTCACAGCAGCCCTAGGGTGACGTTGGACTTCTATGCCAGGTGGCTTCCCAACGAGAACCAGGCGGCAATGGACGCGATGGTGGGCTTGTTGGACAACGCACGAGACGATGGGGCCCCTGACAACGCGGCCTAGATTGGTTGGCGCTGCCGAAGGAAAACGGGCGCGGGGCCGGGCTTGGCCATCCGACCCCACGACTTCACTGCAAGCGCGACTCCTTAGTCCAGCTGCTCGACCAGCTGCTCTAGGTGATCGGCTAGCCCACGGCTGGCGGCACGCGTTTGCCACGAAGGCGCTCGTGGACAGGGACATCGACCTTGTGACCGTGGCGGGGCTCCTCGACCACGCGAACCCGCGCACGACGCTGACCTTCTACGCCCGCTGGATGCCGAACGCGAACAAGCGGGCTATGGGCAAGATGCGCGGAATGCTGGGCGGGTGAGAGCCCCGCTGACGACGACATGTGGCCTACCGGAAGAGAGTCCGAGGCCGGCATGGTGCCGTGCGAGGGCCCTCGGCCTCACCTCGCCACCAACGGGCATCCATCCAGGGCTATGGCCGCCCTGCCTGCCGTTTCACCACGGGTCACGCTCCGCGGATGGATGGCCAGATGTCCCCGGCACAAAATTGTAAGTAAATGTGATTCCCTCATACCGTTTGCATGGTATGGATCTAGCCATCCATCCTCTGGCTTGAAGCACCAGCTCAGGTGTGTGGCCGGGTGGATAGGTGCCCGCATCGAGGATGTGGGCGTCGGCCATGTGAGTGCGGTCCCAGGGTCTGGTGTACGGAACCGAGACAGCCAAAAAAAGATGATTTGGTTCCTGAAGCTGGCGGGCACATATGACAACGTACTAACGATTCCGACGTGACGAACGTCAAGAGAGAGAGGAACGACGATGTCGCACATCAATAGTGACACAGCGAGTCCGCATTCCGATGGAATGCGGAGAAACGAAGGTGCCTCCGCCGAGGGGCTGAGGCACGTGCGAGACTGGCTCGACCGGTTCGTACGCCCGATTGCCACGATCGAGCAAAGAGAAGAGCTTGACAGATACTCGTACGAATGGCGCGAGGCGCGCGATATCATGAGCGGCAAGACCGAGGCGGACACCTTCGATTCTGCGGAAGCCATGTTCGCCGCGCTCGACGAATAGGGGCGCCATGTCCCTGAAGCTCGTTCCCACATCGCAGTTCAAGAAGGACTATAAGAAGCGCCTTTTTGGTGCTTCTTGGGGACTCGTGTGCCTGTTGGCCTAACGCGAGCAGCTGTATTCCCGGCCCTTCGCG
>JAFWMI010000247.1 GCA_017513965.1 Atopobiaceae bacterium | reverse complement strand
CGAGGCAACCTACATCATGGTCGCAAAGCAGGCGTATGTGCACGAACCGCAAGACTCCGGGGAGTCTTCGGAGGCGCAATCTGGGAGTTCCGAGGCAGCACCCGAAACGCAGCCTTCAGAACCCGAAACGCAGCCTGCGGCTTCCGAAGGCGCTGAGGAGCCTCAAACCCGTCCGGCACCGAGCCCCAACGGTGGGACGACCGTGCAGACGATGGACGAGGAAAACGGAACTGTCGATGGCGGGGGAACCCAGACCGAAACGCCCGCAACCGAAGGACCAGCTAATACAGACACCGGTGGTACCGATACCGGCGGGACTGACACCGGTGGTACCAGTGGTACTGAAACTGGCGGCACCGATACCGGTGGTACCGAAACCGGCGGCAACGATACTGCCGGCGCTGACACAGCTGGCACCGACGCCGGCGGCACTGGCGCTGGCAACACCGATCAGGGCGCTGCGGGCAACACCGAGGGCGCCTCGGGCAACACGTTCCTCGATAACACGCGCTTCCAGATCCTGTTCGATCAACCGCAAGGTGGCGGCGGCATCAACGCATCGGATTTGCGCTGGGTTCACACCGTCATCGTCCACATGAAGGGGGCGGAGCCTGCTCCGAAATTGATTGGCGAGCTCAAGCCAACCATCGACTATACGCCGGTTCCCCAAGGCATGGTCGCGTTCTTGACCGCGGTACCTCCTACGGCCATCGGGTCGACAACCTTCGGGTACAAGTGGGAACGTTCGAAAGACGAGGGCAAGACCTGGAAAGTGGTAGGAAGCGACACCCAGCAGACTATCCAGGTGACGACCGATGGTGAGCATATCGGCAACTGGTACCGTGTTTCGGTGATCACGGACAGCGGCCTCTCGGAGCCTTCCGATCATGTGGTCATCAAGACGGGTAGCGGCCTCTCTGTCCAACTCGACTACATTCCGCCTATAGCCGGCGATTGGGCGAACTTCACATCGCACGTCATCGGGCCGAGTGGAAACGAAATCAACGATTCCTCAATCGAGTACAAATGGCAGCAGTCCACCGATGGCGGCTCGTCATGGCAGGACATTCCCAACGAGAAGGGAAAGACCCTGAGCGTGAAGACGAACCCGGTGAGCGGGGGCGGCTCGGGCGGCGGCGATGCGTCGCTGACGTACATTCGCGTGGTCGCAGTTTACAACTCGCAGAGCCTCATATCCAACCGGCAACTGCTGACCGTTCGCGTGGGCGAATCCGATGGCCACAGCTCGGAAGAGACCGGCAAGGACGAGAAGACCAACGACATCGAGAACGCCATGAATGGCGGCAACGCGAATCAGACGCCCGATACTGCCACTCCTGCCCCCTCATCCGAGCAGGCGAACGTGAAAGTGACCGCCATCGACATCACCCCCGGCGCAGATTATGCAGACGAAGATGTTGACGCGGACGACCTCGAAGAGGGTTATTTCGATGACGAGGAAGAAGCTACCGAGCAGAAGCCCGTTCAGGAAGACAAGGAGAAACCCAAAGAGTCGACGGATGTCACGGACGTGGTCGTCGACAAGCGCGTGAGCGAAATCATCATGGAGCAGAACAACAAGGATTCCCAGAACAAGGCTGCGACTCCTGGAGCGCGTTGGACGGAGATCTCCGCGGTCAATGCGAGCCAGGACGATATTCGCAGGGTCCTTGCGGGCAATCCCTTCGCACCGCTCGCCGCGCCGTTCGCCTTGGGAATCACTGCTGCAGGGTTGGTCGAGAAGCTCGTCGCTTTCCGCCGCCAGATTTTCTAGTGATTGGAAGGGGCCCATGCTCGTGTCGAGCCGGAGCGATATAAGACAACGACGTCGACCGCTTTAGTTTGTTGGAGTACAATGGGTGACCGCTGTTTCCAATTCAAGCGGGTAGATGCATGGCGAAGATACTGATATACGATTCCACGTTGCGCGATGGCGAGCAGGCCGAAGGCATAGTCCTGTCCCTCGAGGACAAGCTGCTCATAGCGCGTCGCCTCGACGAGTTCGGCGTCGATATCATTGAGGGAGGGTTTCCCGCCTCCAACCCGAAAGACATCGCGTTCTTCCGCGAGCTGCGCGAGCATCCGCTGTCGCATGCGCGCATCGCGGCATTCGGGGCGACATGCAAGAAGGGCGTTGCCGCTAGGGACGATGCCGGGCTTGCCGATTTGCTTAACAGCGAAGCGCCCGTCGTGGCAATTGTCGGCAAGGCATGGGATGCCCAGGTCGAGCGTGCGCTGGAAGCTCCGCTTGAGGAAAACATTCGGATGATTTCCGACTCCGTCTCGTATTTGAAGGCGAGGGGGCGCGAAGTCGTCTTCGACGCCGAGCACTTCTTCGACGGGTTCAAATCCAACTCCGCCTATGCGCTCGAGTGCGTGCGCGCCGCTGCGCGCGCGGGCGCGGACTCCATCGACCTTTGCGATACGAACGGGGGCTCGCTTCCCTTCGACATCGAGGATATCGTGAAGGCCGTCATCGACGATCTCGCCGCGGATTGCGAACTGTCCTCATACAGCATGCCCCGCGTAGGGGTCCATTGCCACAACGACGGCGGATGCGCCGTCGCCAATACGCTTTCGGGCGTTCGGGCCGGTGCAACGCAAGTTCAGGGAACCGTGAACGGTTACGGCGAGCGCGTGGGCAACGCCGACCTTCTGACGGTCATAGCCGATCTGGAGCTCAAGATGGGTTACGAGTGCATTGGGGCCGATAACCTGCGCCAACTCACCAGCGTCGCCAGCTACATCGCAGAAGTATGCAACGTCTCGGTTTGGGCTCACGCTCCTTATGTCGGCTCCTCGGCCTTCGCGCACAAGGGTGGGTTGCACGCCAGCGCGATTGCGCGCTTTCCCGAGGCATACGAGCACGAACGTCCCGATTCCGTCGGGAACGCCACCCGCATGGTCGTCAGCGAGCTCGCCGGCAAGGCGTCGCTCGTGGCCAAGGCCGCCCTGCTCG
>JAFWMI010000246.1 GCA_017513965.1 Atopobiaceae bacterium | reverse complement strand
TCGTCCTGCTTCTGGGAGGTGACGTTGACGTTGTTGGAGTAGGTGAGCTTGGCGCCGTTCACGTTGCCCTGCTGGCCGAGAACCGCGGCCTCGTTGAGCGTGGCGGTGAAGTACACGTAGACGTGCTTGCCGTTGAGGTTCTTGAGCTCCGTGTCGTCCTTCGCCTTGCCGCCCTGCTCGCCCCAGCGGACGGTGAGCTTGAAGCCGTGCTCCTCGGGTTCCATGTCGTAGTCCGTGACCTCGTGCGCGCCCTGGCCCTCGCCGACCTTGACCTTTACGCTGCCTTCGTCGAAGGTGAGGCCCTCCTCCATCTGGTCGGTGAAGGTGAGGTGGTAGCCCTTGTAGGCGTCGACGTCGTCGGGCAGCTGGGCGTCGAGGCGGTAGGGCACAGCGTCGCCGATGTCGTAGTCGGCGGAGTCCTGCCACTTATCCGAGGCGATCTCGGACGGGCTCTCCTCGTACAGCGGCTGCTCGGTGGAGTCGTTTACGTCGGCGATCTTATTCTCAAACGCTGGCTGCTCGGACGCAGCGTTCTGAACGACGATGGCAGGGTCTTCAATCACATCGTCTGTGACCAGCGTCTGCTCGTCAGAATCATCGCCCGGCTCGGCGATGTCAACGTCCCCCTCGATCATCTCGAGCCCGTCGTTGGATTCGTAGACGTCATCTTCGATGGTGACCTCTTCGACGTTTTCTTCCGCGTCCAACACGATGATCTCGTCACGCGCGGTTGCTAGGGCTTCCGCGGGAATCATCGAGACGGCGAGCAATAGTCCCAAAAGGACCACCAATGCTCTTCGGCCTCTTGTCGCGTGGGTATTGCTCAAGATACACCACCTCCGCTCTTCAGTTTTTAGTCAGATGGAAATAGTATTTCATGAGCGAGATGAGCTTGGGTCGTAAAACCTGTACAAGTTTTTGCCTTGACCACGTATGAGGGCTTCATCAGAATTATATTTTGCCCAAGAGCGGCCGGCCGAGGACTTGGTGTCCCCGGCCGGCCATTGTGGATGTGAGAAGTCGGCTGGAAGTCGTCTACTTAACGACGACCTTTGCCTTTACCACCTTGCTTGCGGACAGGTGGTTGGCATCTCCGGCGGCCGTCACCTTAATCTTGATGGTGTACGTGCCCTTCTTGGTGCCTTTCTTTACGGTTACTTTGCCGGTCTTCTTGGCTACGCTGAGCTGCGCAGAGGAGCCCTTCGCTACCTTTGCATACGATACGGCGCCGGTTGCAGCGGCCACGGTGATGGGCGCCACCTTCTGGGCCTTCTTCTTGACTGCAGCAAGCTTGACGGACTTCTTTTTTGCCTTCGCCGTGAGGCTGCCCGGTGCCTTTGAGATGGCAAAGGTAACGGTCTTTGTCCCCGTGTAGTTCCCATTGCCGGTTACCGTAACGGAGGCGGTGCCGGCATTGACGTTGTTCTTGTATGACAGCGTGTAGTCGATGCCTTCGCGAAGTGCGATGCCGTTCAGCGTAACCCTGGGCTTGGGAGCGATGGCGCTTCCGGTGTACGTTTGCGCGGCGATTGGGACGATCTGCGCGTTGGAAAGTGGGGTGGCCGTAATCTGGAACGCGATAGTTTGAGTACCCTTGTAGTTATTCCTTCCGATGATAAACGCCAGCGCAGTGCCGATGATGACATTATTGAAGTAGCGCAGCTCGTAGTCGGTTCCTGCCACAAGCTTGGAGTTGTTCAGCATGACCGTTGGTTTGGGTTCGACCGCGTTGCCCGTGTGGGCAACATCGTCGATGCCGGAAACCGACGCATCAGCGAGCGAGGCGGGTTCTATGGCAAATGTGGCGGTTGTCGTGTCCACGTAGCCGCCTTTGCCGGCGATGGTAATGGTTGCGGTGCCAGCATTCGTGTTGGCGTCGTACGTGAGGTCATAGTCGGTGCCCTCAACAAGGAGGCGTCCATTGGCCGTTACCGTTGGCTTTGGTGTAACGGCCTCACCTGTGTACGGCTGATTGGGAAGAGGCGCGATGCTTGCTGACTTGAGGGATACGGGCCCGGCGTCCGGAGCTTTTATTTGGAATGCCACGGCCTTCTCGCCCTGATAGTTTCCCGTTCCCGAAATAACCGCTACGGCGGTCCCGGCACTCACATTGCTAAAGTAACGGATCTCGTAGTCCGTGCCCTCCACCAACGTTGCGCTCCGCAAGGTTACTGCCGGCTTTGGCTCGATGACATTGCCGGTATATGTTTGGGTGGGAATGTCGGCGATGGTGGCAAGTTTGATAGAAGCGGGCTCGATAACGAACGTGGCGTCTATGCTATCGATGCAGTCGCCCTTTCCCGTTGCCGTAACGGTCGCCTCTCCTGCATTCACGTTGTTGCTGTACGAGAGCTCGTAATCAACGCCCTCGGCAAGCAGGCGGTTGCCCACCGAGATAACGGGCTTTGGCTCAATGGCGTTACCCGTGTAGGACACTTGGGGGATTGGAGCCACGACTGCCGCCTTAAGAGACACCGGCTCGACTGCGGGAGCCTCTATCTTGAACTCGACGGACTTTTCGTCGGCGTAGTTGCCGCGTCCCGTTGCGGTAATGGTGGCCGTGCCAACCTCTACGTTGTTCGCGTATGCGAGCGTGTAGTCGACGCCTTCGGTGAGCGTCCTGCCGCCCAAGGAGACCTGCGGCTTGGGGGTCAGCGCCTTGCCGGTATATGTCTGCGCTTCGATGGCGGAGATGGTTGTCCCGCCAAGGGACACTGGCTCAATCTCAAACTCAATTGATATGGCGCCGGAGTAATTGCTCTTGCCGGTGATTGTTATTGCGGCGGTGCCCGCGTTGACGTTGCTGTAGTAGTGCAGCTCGTAGTCTTCGCCTTCCGTGAGCGGCGCATCCTGCAGCGTCACTACGGGCTTGGGTTCAATGGCGTTGCCGGTATATGTTTGGGACGGGATTTCCGAAACCGCCACGAGCCTCATGGATACAGGCTCGATTTGGAATGCTGTGCTCGCCGTTCCCGTATAGCTTCCCGTGCCCGTGATGGTTATCGTCGCCTCGCCAACTCCCACGTTGTTGCTGTAGGCCAGTTCATAGTCCGTACCTTCGGTTAAGTATTTGCCGCTAAGTTTTACGAGGGGCTTGGGTTCTATGGCTCCTCCTGTCCACTTTTGAGCTGAGACATTGAGGATGGTCGCGCCCGCGATGTTTATCTTGACCTCAGGGTCCTGCTCTGCCGTGTAGGTGTCCGCAACGCCCGATCGATTGCGCACTATCTGGTTCTTGCTGTACCACTGAGCCGTACTTTCCGACCACCACTGGTCGTTTTCCGATGTCGCGTTGGGGAACATCTCTGCGGAGCGAATCTTATAGTTTTGCCCTACCTTTATGGAGCCAAGTCCCGCGCAACTCGCAAACATGGACTCTACGCTGGTTATCTTTGAGGTGTCCCAATTCGAGAGATCGAGGGATTCCAGCGAGAAGCATCCGGAGAACATGGACTTTGCGCCGTGAACGTTAGCCGTGTTCCACGTGGAGACGTCGAGGCTGACCAGATTGGTGCAGGACTCAAACATGGAGGTCATGTCCGTAACGTTTGAGGTGTCCCATTTGGAGAGGTCGAGCGACTCGAGCGACGAACAGTTGCTGAACATCTCGCTCAGATTTGCGACTTGCGATGTGTCTAAATCGGATATGCCCTTGATCTCGGTCAGCTTGTCGAGACCAGAGAAGGACGGGGCATAGGCACCAAGGTTCCAGCCCGTAAGGTCGATTGTTTTTAGATTGGAGAGGTCCCAGAATAAACTACGTAGCTCAAGAGAGTCATCGCGGAGTTTCCAGCCCGAGAGGTTGAGGGTTTCAAGCGATGTACACCCCATAAACATGTTGTCCATATTTGCTTTCGACGCATCCCAGCCAGAGAGATTGAGCGTTTTAAGTGCAGCGCATCCATTAAACATGCCTTGCATGCCACTGTACCAAGTATTGCCGACCATACCGCTGGTTACTTTGGAGGTGTTCCAGCGCGAAAGATCGAGCGACGTTAGTGATGAGCATCCCCAAAACATGTCGCCCATGCCCATTGCCTTAGATGTGTCCCATTCAGAGATGTCGAGCGATGTGAGCGAGGAGCAACCGTAAAACATATCGTCCATAGTTGTAACGTTTGATGTATCCCACCCGGAAAGGTCGAGCGATGTGAGCGAGGAGCAACCGTAGAACATGCCATTTCCCCAATCATCGTCTGGCGTGGTGAAGGTGGTTAAGTTGGATACATCCCAGTTTTCGATTCCCTTGATTTCAGACAGTTTGCTAAGCCCATGGAAAGACGGAGCTGTCGTTCCAAGCTTCCAGCCAGTGGTGTCAATAGACTCAAGATTAGTCGCGCTGGAGAAAGACGGGACAAAGCTTCCGAGCTGCCAGCCCGAAAGGTCTAAGGAAGTAAGTGACGTGCAGCCAGTAAACATATCTCGTGCGTCTTGCACGTTCGAAAGATCCCACCCAGAAAGGTCAAGCGATGTGAGGGAAGAGCAGTTTTCGAACATGCCATTCATGTCTCCCTCGTTTCCTATGTATCCAACCCTTGATGTGTCCCACCCCGTAAGGTTGACATCCCTTAGGTTTACGAGGCCGTGGAATGAAGGCGTTAGTGCGCCAAGTTTCCACCCAGAGAGATCAATCGACTCGAGTGATGTGCATCCTTCGAACATGCCAAGCATACCGCTGCATATACCCCAATTCCAATCATCGTACGAGAATGACTGCTTAGTGTTTGAGGTGTCCCAGTCCGATAGATTTATTGAAGTGGCTGACGAGCAGTCGCGAAACATCCCATCCATGCAAATGACGTTGGACGTATCGGCCACGGAAAGATCGAAAGAAGCTGCATTTGTGAAGCCAACGAACATGTTGTGACTATATGGGGGGAGTACGACGCGCGACTCGCCCTCAGCAGTAAAGTGGACGGCAGTGACTGAGTCTGCAAATTCGTGCCACGGATACTCATACGATGAGGATGGGTTAATGCCCTCCCCCGGCATGACGGTGAGTACGCCGCTAGACGAGAGCGTCCAGGGGCAGGTGCCCCACGTGCCCGACTCTACGATGTCGTCTGCCTGTGTGGAGATGACTTCGTTGGAAGGCTCAGGCTGCTCCAGGGCGTCGGTATCTTCCTCTACCGTCTCGAGTTCCTCAGAGGACTCATCGCCAGCGTCGGTGACGACGTCTTCCTCCTCGGTGGTTTCCTCGGCGTCTAGCACTACGACCTCATCGCGTGCGTATGCCAAGGCCTCCACGGGAACTGTCGATACGGCGAGGAGGGTCCCCAATAGGAGTGCCGATACCTTCCGGACTGACGTTGCATGCTTGGCACTCAAGATGCACCACCCCCGATCTTCGATTGTTGCTACATGAATGCCTACATAATCGCATGGTGGCAAACGGTGCATACGGCAAAAACCTGTACAGGTTTTTGCCTTGACCTTGGACTCTGCGCTCGAGAAAATAGAACTTTGGGTTGCCGCGTTTTTATCAGTTCCTGCGCAGCAACACATACCGATTCAGATCACCCGTCTTGCCATCCGCAGAATAGCGTGCAACCTCTGCCGCGCGTGGGACGACTGACGCCACGAGCTCGTCGATTTCCTCTTCCTCAAAGCTATGGCAATAGCGCTGTGCCCGTGCGTCATCCTGCCAGCCCAGGAGGTAGTCGCCCGGCTCCCCTCCCTCAACAGGCCGCGCCTTTGCGCGCAATCGCGGGTTCTTGGCGAACTGCCAAAACGATATGCAGATCCAACCACCAGGCCTTGTGTGTTCCACGAGCACGTTGAGGACATCCCGTCGCTGCTCGAGCAGCGGTAAATGGTGCATAAAGCCAAACGATACGCTCAAGTCGCACGGGGGCGCCTCGACGTCGTGTGGACTTTGCGCCAAGTCTACGTGCTGGTACTTGGTGGAGCATGGAGCCGTGGAAACCAGCTCGTCGCAGTTGTCGACCACCCATGCGCGTACGTTGTCAAACCGTTCGCAGAGGAACCGCTCAAACCGCAGATTGCCACAGGCGAGGTCCAAAACGCGCAGCTCATGCGTGGGGTCAAAGACGCATAGCTCAAGGAGCCGCTCCCATCCCAACCACGGCGCTTGGCGCGTGGCCGAGAAGGACGCGGTTGCGTGCGCGTAGAAGCTTGTGGTGAGGTCGCTCAGGCGACGTGCAACGTGTTGATCCATGCCGCAAGTATACCTTGGCGCACCGTCTGCCGCTGCCAACATGCGTGAATGTAGCTTGGCAGGCGACCTCGAAAAAAGCCCCGTTCGTATAATGGAGGCATCACATGGAACAAAGGAGGCCGTTATGAAGAGCGATTCTATAGAGATTGCCGCAAAACGCTTCGTGGAGTGCCTGTCTGGCACGGGCCCGCAGGCAAAGGCATGCACTGCGTTGCTCGCATGGGCAGAGTTCGAGTTGTCGGGCGACCAGGACTATCTTGTGCTCAATGCCGATGAGCCTCGTCTGCTCTATGTGGCGAACAAATCTCGCGCGGCTCTGAGGGAGCTTGAGGCGTATCAAGCCAAGCGCAAGATTGATGAGGGCGCCTCAAACGCGGACATCATCTCGGGCAAGGCTATTCATCCGGCGTACGACCTCCATCGCTCGCACTGCTGGTTGGCGGCACCACGTTTGGACCGGCTCGGGAGGTGTGCCGTTCGTCTGGTTCTTGAGTCGTTCGCTGGTATGACGAGCGAGAAGAACATTGTCTTCGTGCTGCCTGAGGGCGCATGCATTGACGAGCGTGTGCTTCGCTGGGCCAAGCTGCTCAACGAGGCGCTCGACGGACCGCGCGCACGCCTGCTGAGGGTTACGTGGGTGGCCGAAGGCTGGGGCAGGGGGCTTGACTTTGGGGACGGCATCCAGCTTGCCAGCCGACAAGGTGCGGCGGTGCAGCGCCTCGTGGATGCCGTATCGGGAGAAGCGTTTGTGCTGCGCCTGAGGTTGATCGATGGTCCATCGGAGCAGAAACGGGCTTATCAGCTTGACCTTACGTACGACAAGGTAACCCCCAAACAGTCAGTGGTGCCCGACCCGTTTGTTCTGCCAGCAAACATCTATAAGCTCGTGCCGGAAGGCACGGTTGAGCGACTTCAGGTGGACACGGCGGCCCGACTTTTTGTGGCCAAATTTGAGAACGAGCATCATCTGCTGGAGTTCGACTCGTGGACGCATTCGTGGGAGATGCCCGAGGCGGTCCGACTCTTTGGAGAGAGCGGCTATGATCGCGCCTACTACATTGGACAAGGTTGTTGGGAGGACATGGAAGACCTGCCCGAGGTGGCAGTGCGTGCCATACTCGCGAACGGCTGGTTGGGCTATGCGTGCTTGAAGGGTGACGCGCTTTGTGTGGCGCTGCCCAGTGGAGAGCGTCTTACCATCAACCGCAAGACGGGCGAGCTCCTTGGCGCTGAGTGGGTGCCCACGTCGCGGAAAAAGGGGCCCGGCTCACGTAGGAAGCGCTTTTCTTCCAGACGCCTTATCCAAATCTTTAACGACACGCGCATGGTCACGCGGCAGCGTGCCTATTGGTGCGACAAAGAGCTGGTCTCTTTGAATCGCAGCAGCGAGGAGCTAGCCCAGGCGCAGGTGTTTTGTGCTGCGGACGTAGAGGCGCTCGTTGCGCATCCAAACTACCCCATAGCTCATGCGCGGAGCGGTCGTTGCGCGGTGCAGGTAACAGAGGAGGACAGCTTGCGTGGCGCGTACGCGCTCACACAATACCGAGGAAACGGCCAGGCCCCACTGGTCCTCAACTTCGCCAACCCCTACGAGCCCGGCGGTGGGGTAACGCGCGGGGCGCGTGCCCAGGAGGAGGACATCTGTCGGCGTTCCACGCTCTACGCCTCGATTGCTTCGCCTGCGGCCAAAGCCTACTACCAAGAGAACAGCGCGACGGACTCGCGCCTTTTCACACACAACGCGATTCTCTCGCCGCACGTTTTGGTGTTTCGCGACGCCGATGGCAGTTTTCTGCAGAAACCCTTTGAAATTGCCGTGCTTACGATGGCGGCGCCGTATGCGCCCGGCCTCTTTGGAGTGACGCAGGAGGAGCTGCGTGCGACCATAAAAACCCGCGTGTTGGGCCTGCTCCATCTTGCTGCGAGCAGTGGCTACACGCGTGTGGTGTTGGGCGCATGGGGCTGTGGCGCCTTTGGCAACGATCCAAATTTGGTATCGACCGTCTTCAGGGAGGCGCTGCTGGAGTTTAGGGTAGGAGCTACGGAGGAGTACGCGTTTGGCCTCCCGTTTAATGCGGTGTGTGAGCAGGTGCGTTTTGCGGTGCCGCCCGGACCAAACCATCGGGTGTTTGCGCAGACGCTTGGCAATTTGCGTTTGGAAGAGGCTCCACAAGAACCGGGTTCTGCTTCATGAGCCTCGTGAGCCAGAGGTATTGCGCACGGGCCGCCTAGGTGGGCGGTTGGCATCGGAAGTGGGATAACGCGACCACCCATACGCCGGCCCCGTCGTTCGCTATAATGTCGCGCATGGAAGCAGCGATTCTGGAAATAATAGCCGCCATCAAGGCGGGGGAGCGCGCGCTCGACGCGGCATGGCTGGACAAGCTCGTGCGGCGTCACAATCGCGCTGCGCATGACGCCAACCGAAGGGTGGCGAAGCGTCGGCTTTTGCCCTATTACCTGGGAGTCAAGCGCAGCGACCCCCAGCGCTGGGCAACGTGGGAGGTCGACGCCGCGACCGAGGAGGCGCTTCTTCGCCTGCTCAAAATGAAGCCGCGCCGCACGGCGTCGGGCGTGGCCACCATAACGGTGATCACCAAGCCATGGCCATGCTCCAGCGATTGCCTGTACTGTCCTAACGACGTGCGCATGCCCAAGAGCTACCTCTCCAACGAGCCTGCGTGCCAGCGGGCCGAGCGCAACTACTTTGACCCGTACCTGCAGGTGTACTCGCGCCTTACCGCGCTCAGCGAGATGGGCCATGTTACGGACAAGGTCGAGCTCATTGTGTTGGGCGGTACGTGGGGCGACTACCCGGAGGAGTATCAAACGTGGTTTGTTACGGAGCTCTTCCGTGCGCTCAACGACTTTGGTGCGCCAGCGATTGAGGGGGACGGCCCCGAGCGTCGCGATGCCCGCTACCGCGCGTGTGGTGCGACGTATGACAAAGAGACGATTGCCCAGCGTACGGAAGCGTGCCAACGCGCCGTAAGCGCAGGCGAGCTCACCTACAACCAGGCGATTCGAGAGCTGAACGCACGTGCTGAGTCACGTGACATCGCCACGTGGCAAACGGCGACGCTTGCCGACCTCAAGCGCGAGCACCAAAAGAACGAAGACGCTGCGCATCGCGTAGTGGGCCTATGCATAGAGACGCGCCCGGACCTCATAGATGAGGGCCGCCTGCGCGCAATGCGGCTCCTTGGCTGCACCAAGGTGCAGATGGGCATACAGAGCTTGGACCAAGCCACCTTGCAGGCAAATCGGCGCAACGTGACGGTGGAGCAAATCTCCCACGCCTTCTCGCTCCTGCGCCTGTATGGCTACAAGATTCAAATACACATGATGGTCAATCTGCTGGGCATGACGCCCGATGCCGATCGTGCCGATTACCTGCGGCTCGTGCGTGACGAGCGCTTCCTTCCGGACGAGATCAAGCTCTATCCGTGCTGCTTGGTGGAGAGCTCTCGTCTGCGCGCGTACTACGAGCGTGGGGAATGGCAGCCGTATGCAGAGGACGTGCTGGTAGACGTGCTCGTCGACGACGTGCTGGCGACCCCTGCCTACGTGCGCATCTCTCGCATGATTCGCGACATCTCCACCACCGACATCGTGGCGGGGAACAAAAAGACGAACCTGCGTCAGATGGTGGAGCAAAAGGTTGCCAAGAGCGGCCGGCCGGTGCAGGAGATTCGCGAGCGCGAGGTGTCGCTTGCCAATGTGGACCCCATGTCGCTGCATATGGACTGCGTGACGTACCATACGGCGGTGAGCGAGGAGCGGTTCCTCCAGTGGGTTACGGAGGACAACAGAATCGCGGGCTTTTGTCGGCTGTCGCTGCCGCTCGATCGCGGCGAGGCCATGATTCGAGAAGTGCACGTATACGGTCGTGTGGCGCGTATCCACGCAACCGAGCGAGGCGGCGCACAGCACACCGGCCTGGGCAAGCAGCTCGTGGAGGAGGCGTGCGCACAAGCACGTGATATGGGGTACGATGCTATTAACGTAATTAGCTCGGTGGGCACGCGCAACTACTATCGCGCTTTGGGCTTCGCGGACGGCGACCTCTACCAACGGCGCGTGCTCGACGAGCAGAACTAGGGAGGGTGCGCCATGAAAAAAGCGCTGGTGCTGGAAGGCGGCGGATACCGGAGCGTCTTTACGGCGGGCGTGCTCGACGTGCTCATGGAGCACGGCATATATGACTTTGCGAGCGTGTGGGGCGTCTCGGCTGGTGCGCTATGCGCAACGAGTTACGTATCGCGTCAGATTGGCCGTACCATACGAATCATGCTTTCGTTCCGAGACGATCGGCGACTCATGTCGTTTTTCTCGCTGGCCACTACGGGAAACATCACGGGCGGCGACTTCTTGTACCACACCGTACAGGACGAGCTGGATCCATGCGACGTTGAGACGTTTAACAGTAACCCCACGCGCATGTTTGCAGTGGCGAGCGATGTGGTCTTTGGCTCTCCCCGCTACTTTGAGATTAACCGTCTGCCCGACGACGTGGAGAAGATCCGTGCGTCCTCGTCTTTGCCGCTGGTCTCTACGGCCGTCACCATTGACGGCCATCGCTACCTCGATGGTGGTACCACGGATTCGGTGCCCTTGGAGGCGGCGCTGGGAATAGGGGGCGTGCCGGACGACGTGAAGGAGTACGAGCCTGCCGATCGCGCGGTGGTCGTGCTCACGAGGCAGCGGGATTACGTGAAGGGCGAGCAGCTGGAGCGCCTTGCCCGTTTGAGCCGCCGATATAAGGAATATCCGTTGTACACGGAGGCCTTGGGCACGCGTGCCAAGCGCTACATGGAGCAGCGAGAGCGCATTTGGGAGCTCGAGCGTGGAGGTAAGGCATTTGTGTTTGCGCCCGCGGCGCCCGTTACGATTGCGACCACGGAGCACGATGGTTGGCCTATGCTCGATTTGTACTTGCAGGGTCGCCGGGCGGCTGCCGAACGCTTGGACGCGCTTCTCGACTTCCTGCGCTAACGTGCGCATGCGCACAAAAGTGTCCTGAGAAGGTCGCGTTTGCGCACAAACCCGATCCCCCAATGTGCGCATGCGCGCAAAAGTGTTCTGAGAAGGTCGCACGTGCGCGCTTCTTGGCGATTTGTGCGCATGCATGGGTCTGTCAGGTCAGTTTTGTGTACACGCGCAGCACGTGCGCACAAAAGTGTCCCCAGAAGCCCGCACGTGCGCACTTTTCGGCGGGTTGAACCACGGGAGGACTGTTCCTCCGTGGTTCGTGGCTGGTGCGGCCGCAGCCGTCCTCAACCCCTTCCTCACATTTCACGAATTTCGTGGATAGTACTACTCAACTGGCTTTTCGTGCTGTATACTTTTACAGCTTCTTTTGCAGAGCCCCGTAATCTCTGGCAAAACATAAAAGCAACGACGGTCAGTCCAGGGGCCGTCGCATTCGTAGAGTACGTATGGAGGAGTCAAGTGAAGAAGTCGACTCATTACGCCAAGCCCGGCGAGGTCGAGCGCAAGTGGGTGCTCATCGACGCCGACGGCGCGACGCTTGGTCGTCTCGCCACCAAGGCGGCCATGATTCTTCGTGGCAAGGACAAGCCCCAATTCACCCCCCACACCGATACCGGTGACTTCGTCATCGTTATCAACGCCGACAAAGTCAAGCTCACCGGCAACAAGGCGGAGCACAAGTCGTACTGGCGTTACTCCGGCTGGCTCGGTGGCCTTAAGACCGAGTCTTTCAAGGACGCCATGGAGAAGCATCCCGAGCGCGTTGTTGAGCACGCCGTCAAGGGCATGCTGCCCCACAACACGCTTGGTCGCAAGCAGGGCATGAAGCTCAAGGTCTACGCTGGACCCGAGCATCCGCATGCCGCCCAGAATCCCGTCAAGATTGATTTGGAGGCGTAACCGATGGCTGATAACACCGCAGTGTACATGGGTACCGGCCGTCGCAAGGAGGCCGTCGCGCGCGTGCGCCTCGTCCCCGGCACCGGCAAGGTTACCGTTAACGGCCGCGACGCAGCCGACTACTTTGGTCGTCAGCAGCTCGTGGACAACGCGACCGCTCCGTTCGTTGTTACCGACACGGTGGATCGCTTCGACGTGATGGCCAACTGCAAGGGCGGCGGCATCACTGGTCAGTCTGGCGCGCTGCGTCTGGGCATTGCCCGTGCACTGCTCGAGGCTGGCGAGTATCGTGCCGAGCTCAAGAAGGCTGGCTTCCTTACCCGTGACGCCCGTGCCGTGGAGCGCAAGAAGTACGGCCTCAAGAAGGCCCGCAAGCGTCCGCAGTTCTCCAAGCGCTAAGCGTTACGCAACATACGTGGTATACGACGCCCGCCGGCTTGTCCGACGGGCGTTTTGCGTTCGACGGGCAAATCGGGCATATAAGCGAACGGCGCAAATAGCGAGCCCAACGGCATCAAAATCCTACATACATCTGTCCCAATAACCGGTCCGTTGTTGGATGAGCATGCGCATAGTACACTGGAGTCGGGGATAGAATTGCTTTGGCGGAGGGGGGAAGCGATGGACAAGGTACGTGCTGCCGTCGGTCGTAAAGGAGGCTCGCTGTGGGTCTTCTTGTTCCTCATTCTCTTCTTGAACGGATTTGAATCCGGCGGCTACCAAGCCAGCCTTTTGAGCATTGGCCAAAGCTACGATCTGTCGATGACCTCCATGGGCCTGTATGCCGCCTTGGAGCTGCTTGCCGACATGCTGGCGCCCCTGCTCCTCGGCGGATGGGCGGACCGCGTGGGGAAGGGCAAGAGCATTACGGTGGCACTTGCGCTCCAAGTGCTGTGCTGTGTGGAGCTGCTGGTTTCCCCCTCGCGCGGGTTCTTTCTTGGCGGCATGTTCTTGTTGGGCATTACCACAAGCGCGCTGCAGTTCATCACCATCGCCGCGCTTGCGGATTGCTATCCGTTGAGCAAGGGTCGTCGCATTGGCTACATAACGTCCATGTATGCCCTAGGCGCGGTCGCCTCCCCACTCGCCGTCTCGTTCTACCTTGGTTTGGGCGTAAGCTGGAAGGCCCTGTTCGTG
>JAFWMI010000245.1 GCA_017513965.1 Atopobiaceae bacterium | reverse complement strand
TGCGCACGGGGAAGCCCGTTGCCTTGGACGCAAGGGCCGAGGATCGCGAGGTACGCGGGTTGATCTCGATGATGATGTCGCGGTCGCTCACGGGGTCGTGGGCCCACTGCACGTTGGTGCCACCGATCACCTTTACCGCATCCACGATGCGATAGCTCTTCTCTTGCAGGCGGTCAATCACGGCCTGGTCGATGGTTTGCATGGGAGCGGCGCAAAACGAGTCGCCCGTGTGCACGCCCATGGGATCGATATTCTCGATGGTGCACACGGTAATCATGTGGCCCGTGCTGTCGCGCACCACCTCGAACTCGAGCTCTTCCCAGCCGAGCACCGACTCCTCCACCAGCACCTCGTGCACGGGGCTGGCAGCCAGGCCGCGCGCCACCACGGTCCGCAGCTCCTCCACGTTGTACACCAAGCCACCGCCGGTGCCACCCATGGTGTAGGCGGGGCGCAGCACGCAGGGGTACCCCAAGTCGCGCGCTATGCTCACGGCCTCCTCCACGGAGTAGGCCACCTTGGAGCGGGCCATCTCTATGCCCAGCTCGTCCATGAGCTCCTTGAAGGCCTCGCGGTCCTCGCCGCGCTCGATGGCATCCACCTGCACGCCAATTACCTTTACGCCGTACTTCTCGAGCACGCCCGTCTTGGAGAGCTCGCTGGAGAGGTTGAGCGCGGACTGCCCACCCAGGTTGGGAAGGATCGCGTCCGGTCGCTCTTTGGCGATGATCGCCTCCAGGCGGTCTACGTTGAGCGGCTCAATGTAGGTGCGATCGGCCGTGCCCGGGTCTGTCATGATGGTTGCGGGATTGGAGTTGACGAGCACGATCTCGTAGCCGAGGCTCCGCAGCGCCTTGCAGGCCTGCGTGCCCGAATAGTCAAACTCGCACGCCTGACCAATGATGATGGGGCCGGAACCGATGATCATTACTTTATGTACGTCCGTGCGCTTAGCCATGGGACCCCGTTCCCTTCTGTGGTAGCGTATCTAAATCCTCACTAGTGTAGCGACACTTGCACCACGTAACCTAACCGACAAAAGAAACTCGCAGATTGTTAACGTATGAGCGGGAAGTGTTGGCGTGTGTTGGAGCCTTTGTGCGCCCTCAAACCTGCAGGTATACTCTTGCGAGAAACGCAACGTAAGGAGATCTACATGGGAATCAAGTTCGAGACCGCGCGTTTTGAGGCGGCATTTGGCACCGCGGAACAGCTGCCGGAGTCCACCACGCCTGAGGTCGCCTTTGCGGGGCGTTCAAACGTGGGCAAGTCATCACTCATCAACAAGGTCGTACGACGCAAGGCACTCGCCCGCACCTCCAGCCAGCCGGGCAAGACGGCCAACATCAACTTTTATCTTGTCGATGGCATACGGCTCGTCGACCTGCCCGGCTATGGCTTCGCCAAGGTCTCGGGCAAGGAGCGCCAGCGCTGGGCAGACCTCATCTCAGGCTACTTTGACCAAGAACGCAGCTTTAACCTCGTGGTGGCGCTCGTGGACATTCGCCACGACGCGCAAAAGCTCGACGTACAGATGCTTGACTTCCTTGCCGATGCGGAGTTGCCCTTTGTGGTCGCGCTCACCAAGGCAGACAAGCTCAGCCGGGCGAAGGCCGACCAGCAGGCCGCGCGGCTGGCAAAGCAGTTTGGCATCCCACGGAGCCAGATGGTCGTGACCTCCGCCGAGAAGGGTACCGGCATCGACGAGCTCCGCCGTCGCATTGAAGACGCCTGCAACTGAGGGGACAGCTCCCCTGCACGCAGGGAAATTGTCCCCTCAGTTGCGGTAAGTCCCTCTGGTTGCTACTCGAGCGCCTCCTGAGGAAGCTGAATCTGGCGATACGCCACGCCGCAGCGGTCGAGCACCGACTTGGCGATTGCGTTGCCCACGGTGTCTGCATACTTGTCATCCAAATACACGACCTCGCGAATTCCCGCTTGCACGAGCGTCTTGGCGCACTCTTGGCATGGGAACAGCGTCACATACGCCGTGGCATCCGTAAGCTCACGCAACGAGCCCCGGTAGTTGAGGATGGCGTTTGCCTCGGCATGAATCACGTAGTTGTGCTTGTCGGTAAGCGGGTCGTCGGTGGTGTCCCAAGGGAACTCATCATCGTCTAGCCCATGCGGCGTTCCGTTATAGCCCACCGACAAGATGCGATGGTCCGTGCCCGCAATGCAAGCCCCCACCTGCGTGTTGGGATCCTTGCTGCGCAGGCTCGCGGCAATTGCCACGCGCATAAAGAACTCGTCCCACGAAATGACCTCAGACCGCTTTCCCGGCATGGCGTCCCCTATTCTTCAACCGGCGTGCAGTCGGCATTGAGCGCGGCGATAATATCGGGCAGCGCGGCGTCGACCTTGTCGTTGTCGAGCTGACACGTGCCGGCGTTCTTGTGTCCGCCACCACCATACTTAAGGCAGAGCTCGCCAATGTTGGCCTCGCTGCGCTTGTCCAAGATGGACTTGCCAATCATCACGGCCGTGTTCTGCTTGCGGAAGCCCCACGCCACATGTACCGAAATCTGCGTTTGCGGATACAGCGCATAGACCATAAAGCGGTTGCCCGCATAAATGGTCTCCTCGTTGCGCAGGTCGAGCACCACCACGCGGCCCTCCACGCGCGCCAGACCCGCAACCTGCTTCTTAAAGCGCTCCTGCTGGTCAAAGTACAGCTCCACGCGCTCCTGTACGTCGGGGTCAACAAGAACCTCATCCACCGTGTGATCCAGGCACAGGTCGATGAGCTTCATCATGAGGTCGTAGTTGGAGATGCGGAAGGTGCGGAAGCGGCCCAAGCCCGTGCGGGCGTCCATGAGGAAGTTCATGAGCACCCAACCCTTGGGGTCCAGAATCTCTTCAAGCGTAAAGTCTGCGGAGTCGCCCTCGTCCACGGCCTCCATAAGCTCTTCGCTAATGCGCGGTAGCGCCTCTTTGCCACCGTAGTAGTCGTATACCACGCGCGCGGCACTCTTGGCGTCGCCATCAATGATATAGCGCCCCTCGTAGTCCACGTTGGCGTTACGCGTAAGCTCGGACTCGTGGTGGTCAAACGCAATACCCACGCGTGGGTCAAACGGCAGGTTGGTGGTAATGTCGTTGGAGGTAATG
>JAFWMI010000244.1 GCA_017513965.1 Atopobiaceae bacterium | reverse complement strand
TGACGGTCACGTCGTAGTTGTCAACGGGGTCCTCGCCCTTGACGCCATAGTAAATAGTGGTGTTAGCAATGAGGTTCTTGACGTCATAGGTGTAGGTGTAAGAATCCTCGGTGCCGGGGACGGGAATGAGGCCGTTCTTCTCCTCAACCGTGTAGGTCTTGGACTCGCCCTGCGGGACGGTGAAGACCTGGCGGTCGATGATGCGGCCAGGCTCGTTGGCGCCCTTGGTGGCGTCAACGCACGTCACGGTCCACACCGCGTCGAAGGTCTCGTCCATCTTGCGATAGGCGATGTCGATGCTCTGGTCGGTGGAATCAACCGTGGGCGAAAGGACGATGGCGTTGTTCTCGTCGAGGGAGGCGGGCTGATCGCCGTCGGTCACGAGAGCCCAGTACTCCACGACGTCGCCGTTCTTAATATAGATGTACGAAGGCGGAGCGTAGGAGTAGTCCTTGGTGACGATCAGCTTGTCGATGAGCTGCGCCAGGGCGGAGTCGGCATCCTTGAGGTTGGAGGCTGCCGAGGGGTCAGACGCATCGTAGTTGTCGACATCCACATAGCGGAAGCTTGCGACGAACGGCTTGTTGTTATCGCCCCAAGTGTTGGAGAGCTCGACGCACATAACGCTGAACTCGGTGACGCCGGGGTACTTGGCCGTGACGTCGCCCGTCAGCTGCAGGGTGCGGTAGTACTTGCCGTTGGCCTCGATGATGTTGTCAACGGGGACCAGCTTGGAGCCCTCTTCCTTGGTGATGGTGAAGGTGTTCTCCTTGAGCAGGTTGTTGGTGCTCAGCTCGTAGAAGGAAACCTTGCCCTCGATGGAATCGGGGAGGGAGCTGCCCTTCACCTTGTACTGGTGGACGCCCGCGTCCTCACCGTCGTACTCATAGGTCTCGCCCTTGTAGTCGAGGAGCTCGGGGATGGTGAACTCGCGGTCCTTGTCGCTCTCGCCCTGGGTGCGCAGTGCGATGACGGCCTCCTCGGTGGCGCCGTTGTTGTCAAACACGGCGACGACCGGCTTTACGGTGCCGGTGTAGAGGGCAGCGTCATCGGCGTCGTTGCGGTCTGCGTAGGCGCTGATGGTGTACTCATCTGTGGGAGCGAAGCTCTGGATATCCAGGCTCAGGACGCCCACGAACAGGCCGTCAGCATCGACCTCAGCATTGTTGAGCTGATACATCAGGCGCTTTGCGATGGGCTCACCATTCTTGGTGACGTCGATCCAGACGCGATCGCCCTCTTCGCCGGTGACGGCGAGCACGTCGATGCTCTCGTCATCGGCTGACGGATCCTGTGCCTCGCTGGTGAGATACCAGTGATCCATGCCTGTTACGTTGTCAATCGTGGCGTATGCCGGCACGGGGGCAAACGCCAAAAGCGCTGCTATCAGCGCCGCTGCTGCACCAGTCAGCATTTTTCGATTGCGTTGGCTACTTTTCATCTCCACTCCCTGTTCGAGCTCTTGCGAGCATTGCCTTCTCGTACTCAACCTCATTTGAATCCACCCACTTCTCGTCCTTTCCGTCTCCTCGTTTTGGCTTTGTTTTACGGAATAACTTCTGCAACTTTTTTGTCAGCTTGGCTACGACTTTGCCGAGGTGATAGGCCCTATGAGCTATCTCTTGACTTTGTCAACATGCTCTCTTACGCAGATCTTCTGATCTGATAAAAGAGCACGTCAGCCCACTTACCTCCTTACCTCGGCTGTTGTATGCCGATACGTGACCCAAGTTTGCAAGGTTAAGTATGGTTTCAGGTCAGCACAAAAGCGCAACGCTGTTTACCTGCGTATTTGTAGGTAAACGCGGCTGTTCTCTGCATCATTTCTTTAATTGTTATGTGAGATATGAGGTTGCCATCGCTCAGTGCTGGTGTTTGCCAGTGTGTTTTGCGGATGCCTTAGAAGCTTTAACCAAGTCAAATCGTGTATGGTTTGACCATCTCGAATTGGGTCGAGATATATGGTAATAGGGTGAACGGTTTTCGCTCCACTAAATCTCCATATATGGATATAGCACCACTGATCGCGCAGGTGCTTTCGTGAGCACAGATTGCGAGGTTAACCTGCGTTTTATCGGCTTATCATCGCGAGCTGTGTATGACCGCAGATTGTGCCGATAACACGCTCAAGGCGCTTCGCTAACGTCGTTTTCTGCGGGCAACCCGCCTTTCTGGGTATCCGCGCCCGCAATTTGAGGCGTTTTTGGGCCAGAAGCGCAACAAAAGCGTTGCAAACTGCGTACGTCGGCCCAAATCCGGCCTCTCCTGGCACTAAATTGCCGTCCCAGCCAATGTCGGAGCAAAGCGCGCTCCTCCGTCTCGGTAGTACTCGCGCGATGCACGCGGAACGCCATACGTGTCGAGGATCCGCCTGAATTGTTCGTCGAGCATCATGTCCTTGAACGAGAACCGCATGACCGTCGCCTGCGCGGCACTCACGCGCGATTCGCGCAACCGCTCGTCGGCCATCACTTCTGCTGCACTCTTCCCGTCCGTCATCTCGGGATCCGTGTACTTGTCACGCCCGTCAAGTTCACCAAGCAGCAGCCCGTTCGGTCTCTTCCAGCCAAAGTCTCCGTAATAGAAGCCGCCCTCGATCTTGTTCGGCACCGCAACCTGCAGGTCTGGCAACTCGTAGCCCAACAGCAGCATGCGACCTCGCGCAATGGACTCTCCCCTGCTCTCTGCGCGCGGGTCTGCCCACAACGCCGTCGCCAGCGCATGGCTGTAGCCCTTGCAGTTCCGCGGCATCGCGTCCATCTGGGTGACCAGCCAATCGCGCGTCTTGCCAGCCTTGTGCAGCGCGGAGTCTGCGACGGCCAGGCCGTGCGGAAAGTCTAGGATGCGTAGGCAGTCGAAGACCGTCCGCTCAAGGGACGTTGCCTTTAGGCCGTTCACGGTGGTGTGCTCGTCCTTCTCGACGATGATGCGGATGATGCCCTTTTGGTTTCTCTCGTGCGCCTTGTAGGAAGTGGCCACGCAAACTGGCGTGAGCATTGAGTACGTGACGGGAAGGCCGTGGACGAGCGCCGCGGACAGTCCCGCGAATACCCAGTTGGGGTGCAGGCGTTGCAGTCCCTTACATATATATAGGCTTCGTTCACGGAGATTGAGGTTGGTCCAGCTCGACTCCTTAACGTAGAGGCGCGGGAAGGGCGAGATGAGCTTGCCGGCGGAGGCTGCGCGACGTAGACGCGCCGCGTCTTGCGGCGTGATGCCGACGATGCAGCGGTTGTCCTTTTCGGCCTCTTCTATGAGTTGCTCGAGTTTTGTGCTGGTACGGGTCCTACTCATGACGGCACCTCCCTCCTTGTGATTGTTGAGCGGGAGGCGTGGCAGGTGACGGAGAATCTCAATTCGTCTTGCGGGTAGCTGGCGGAACGCGGGCAAAGAGCTGCAGAGTTATTGACAATGTGACCAATCCGCAGGTAGATGAGCCCGTTTCTGGAGGTGGGGCGGCGAGCTTCTGGATGTGCCGGGGTCTGGCGCTCGGACGATGTACGCAAAAGTCGACGTTAACGCGATCGTTTTCGCTCGTTACCGTCGCGAAGTGCGGTTGCACGCAAATCGCGACGCTAACGGGCCCGTTTGGCGCTCTTAGCGGCGAGAAGTGCGGGCACTGTCGGGCGTGCACGCAAAAGGCGACGTTAAGGCGACCGTTTTTGCGCGTTAACGGCGAGAAGTGCGTGCACTGGATGGCGTGCACGCAAAAGGCGAC
>JAFWMI010000243.1 GCA_017513965.1 Atopobiaceae bacterium | reverse complement strand
GAGGTGCTCGATTTGCCCGCTCTTGCGCTCGACGGCCTCCTGCAGTCGCTCAGAACGCTCCTTGCGCTGTTGGTTGCGACGTGCGGAGTTACCCTCCCAGTACGAGTTCTGCGCACTGCGCAGCTCTTGCCAAAGCTCGTCGTTGGCTGGCTTGCCCGCATAGCCAACGGCCTTATACTCCTCGTTGATCTGTCTCATGCGGTCGCTATTCTCGCGAACGTACTCCTCGGACTCCGCGATGGCCTTGGCCTCGTCAACGAGCTTTCGCTTGGCATCGGCGTTCTCGCGCTCCTTGGCGCGGCGCTCAGCGAGGTCGGCCTTGCGACGATTGCGGAAGTCGCGGCGGATGCTGTTGAACTCCTCCCAGAGCTGCTGCTCGTTCTCGCGCCCTGCGTTGCCCGCGGCCTTCCAACGATCCATGAGCGCGTTGAGGGCGTCCGAGGTCTTGACCCAGTTTTGCACCGAGGAGGTGAGCTCCTTGGCCTCGGCTATGATGGCCCTCTTGGTCTCGACGACGCCGGCCTGCTGGGTCCTGAGTTCGGCGTAGTGCTCGTCGCGTCGGGTAAAGAACACGTCGCGCGCTGCCCTGAACTGCTCCCAGAGCTCGTCGTTGAGTTCCTTGCCCGCATAGCCTGCCGCGCGCCACTCCTCCATGAGCGCGCGCTGGGCGTCTGAGGTCTTGCGCCACTCGGTGGAGTCGGCGAGCTCTTTGGCACGCTCGATGAGGGACTCCTTGGCCAGACGTGCCAGTTCCATCTTGGAACGTGCGGGCGCAACGTCTGGGGTGGCTACGATGGTGCCGGCGCCCTCGGATGACGGGGCTTGCTCCTCGGTGGGTTGCGCCGCCTCTGCCGAGTCGTCCGCAGGGACGTCCGGCGATTGGTTCGCGGGAGTCTCGACCTGGGTGGCTTGAGCCGCTTCCTCAGCCTCGCTGATGCTGGGCTCGACTGCCGCGGCCTGCTCTGCGTCCTCGGTGATGACGGGCTCCTGCGAGAGGTTTGCTTCGGACTCCATGACACTTCCTTTCACAAGTGCGCGGGTCATGTCGCGCGAAAGAAATACATACAAGGTGACATTCTACAACTATGTGGCAAAAAGGGTATGCGATGTTGGCGGATGGTAGGTATGTGGCGGCGTGTCGGGCGTGGTGGTTGGCTCGAAACACCCAGTCTCTTAAGCAGTGGTATCCTACGGTAAAGGGGTTGAGCTGCTATGCAGGAGGGATAGATGGACATGTTCGTCTATGCCACAATCTATGCCGGTAGTGGACTCATGGTCTACAACATCGTTCGCTATGCCGGGTTCACGCGGCGTATGCGCGACACGCATGGATGGGGCGACTATCAGCCCTTGTTGAACGTGCCCCTCGTATTGCTGAGCCTCTTTTTGGTGGGGTATTTGATCGTCGGCCTTTTTGGCGAGCCCGACATCATAGTTGCCAGCATCCTTTTTGGCGGCAGCGTTTTTGTCGACATCATTCTTCGGGTGATGCTCAAGGTAATCGATCGCCTGCGCGAGTCGAACGCACAAGCCGAGGCGCAATATACGGAGATGCGCGAGAGTTTGGAGAACCTTACGCAGGACCGTCTTACGGTGTTTCGCGTGAACCTTTCGACCGACGAGATAGAGGACCGAGGTGGCACGCACCTGAGCGAAGAGGACCTGCGCGCCACCACCTATACCCAACTCATCGCATGCCGAGACAAGTGCCTGCTCTCGGAACCTGTGCGCGTGGGTGGATACGAGCTGTTCTCCAGGGACGGTCTGCTCGAGTGCTTCTCGCGCGGGCGCACGCACGTGGAGGAGACGAGGTTTTGCGATTTGGGGCGGGGACGGCCGGACTTTGTGAAAATACGCGCATCGTTGGCGGTGCAGCCCGAGTCTCGCGACATCGTCGCCTTTGTCCAAGAGTCGATTTGCAACGACGAGCTGGTGAACGAGGCCATTCTGACCAAGGCGCTCATTGGGCAGTTTGACATGATCACCTACCTTATGAATGGCGAGTACGAGGTGGTGATCGGCGACTATGAGCATGCCCAGCGGGGGAGTATTCTTCCGACGAGCAGGCAAGGGACCTACGGGCGTTACCTCGGGGACCAAGTGGCTCCCGTCATTCGCGGAAGCGAGGATGAGCGCCAAGAGGCACTTGAGGCCCTGAGCCTCGCGTCGGTTGAGCGTGCGCTCGAAACGATCGAACCGTATGAGGTTAACATTGCGTGCGACATAGACGGCGATGTGTTCTACAAGCGATTCGCGTTCTACGTCATCGACAGAAGGGCCCGGTTCTACCTGTTGCTCAAGTCCGATACCACCGACGCCCGCCGTGAGGAGATCGAACGCAACGAGCGCTTGAGCGAAGCGCTTGCGGAGGCCCAGCGTGCCAACCAGTCCAAGACCCTCTTCTTCTCCAACCTGTCGCACGATCTGCGCACGCCCATGAACGCCATTGTGGGATATACCGAGTTTGCGCGGCGGAGCGAGAGCCGTGAGCAGATGGGCGGGTATCTGGAGAAGATTGACTCGTCAAGCAAGTATATGCTTGCCCTCATAAACGACGTGCTGGAAATGAGCCGTATCGAGAGCGGCAAGATGGAGCTGGTGCTTGAGGACTGCGACATCGTATATCTTGTCAACGAGGTATACGATATGTTCGAGACGCAAATGCGCGACAAGGAGATCGACTTCTCGGTTGACACATCGCGAGTACGCGACAGAAGGGTGCTGTGCGACCGCACGCGCGTTAATCGTGTGCTGCTCAACCTCTTGAGCAACGCCTACAAGTTCACGCCACGCGGTGGTACCGTTTTGGTGCGGCTGGACCAACTCGACGGTGCGCCTGAGGGCATGGGCCTGTATGAGTTGCACGTGCGTGATACGGGCATAGGTATGTCTCCCGAGTTCGCAGCCAAGGTGTTCGAGTCCTTTGAGCGCGACAGGGGCGTGGTTACGAGCGGCATCCAAGGCACGGGCTTGGGCATGGCAATTACCAAGCGCATCGTGGACATGATGGGCGGAACCATCACGGTTGCGTCCGAGGTGGGAAAGGGAACCGAGTTCTTGGTGCGTCTTCCGCTGAGCCTTCGGCAGGAAGGCGTCGCGCTCACGGTTGAGGAGGCGGAACGAGCACCGATTGACGAGGACTTTGATTTTTCGGGCATGCGTGCTCTGCTCGTGGAGGACAATGCCATCAATCGCGAAATCGCTGCCATGCTGCTCGAGGGCATTGGGTTTGAGCTCGATGAGGCGGTAAACGGAAGGGATGCCGTTGACAGGCTCCTCGCCGCCGAACCAGGTACGTACGACGTCGTCATCACCGACATACAGATGCCGGTGATGGATGGCTATGAGGAGGCCCGAACCATCCGCGCGCTTCCAAATGCGGCGATTGCCACCATACCTATCGTCGCGATGTCGGCGAATGCGTTCAAGGAGGACATAGCCCAAGCAAAGCGCGTGGGCATAGATGGGTATGTGGCAAAGCCGGTGAACGTGGACGAGCTCATGTCTACGCTGCGCAGGACGCTCAAGTAGCTAGCGAAGGCTTCGGAGGCGCCTGAGAACGACCTTATACTCTTCCTTGCCATCTATATAGTCGGCCAGCACGGTTTCTGGGTCCTTGCCATGAAACGTGGCGCATATTCCGCAGGCGTCACAGTTTGAGATGCAGACGTAGCGCTCGCGAATGAACGCGAGACGTTCCTCTGCGGTTGACCCTTCGATGGTAGGTGCGGTGTTCATGCCTGCGACGCCTCCAGATTGGCGGCAAGGGGGAACAACCTCCTTGCCGCCTATGCTACTGCTGTCTCTATTGTTACGCGATGGGCAGCCCACCTGCTGCCTGAATGCCAGGGACGGCGGGAATCGTGGCAAAGCCTTGCTCGAGTTCCTCGTCGGTGGGGATGTGGTCAACCAGACGTCCCTCGTTGTAGGCCTCGTAAGCGGTCATGTCGAAGTAACCGGTGCCCGTGAGACCAAACAGAATCACCTTCTCCTCGCCGGTTTCCTTGCACGCCAGTGCCTCGTCGATGGCGACGCGAATGGCGTGGGAGCTCTCGGGTGCGGGAAGAATGGTCTCGAGCTTGGCAAACTGCTCAGCCGCTGCGAACACGTCGGTTTGGCGCACCGCCACCGCATCAAGATAGCCGTCGTGCTTGAGTTGGCTTACCACGGGGCTCATACCATGGTAGCGCAGGCCGCCGGCGTGATCGGGGCTTGGGATAAAACCGTTGCCGAGGGTGTACATCTTGCAGAGCGGACAGGTTTGGCCGGTGTCTGCGAAGTCGTAGGCAAAGCGGCCACGCGTGAGCGATGGACAGCTTGCGGGCTCAACGGCAATAAAGCGCGTGTTCGGCTTCTTTCCCGTGAGCTTGTCGCGCATGAAGGGCGCAATGAGACCGCCGAGATTCGATCCGCCGCCGGCGCAACCGATGATCACGTCGGGATACTCGCCGAGCTCCTCGAGTGCCGCATAGCTCTCAAGACCGATGATTGACTGATGGAGCAGCACTTGGTTGAGGACCGAGCCCAACTGATAGCGACCGCGATTCTCGGGTATGTGCAGGGCACGCTCAACTGCCTCGCTGATGGCCGTGCCCAGGGAGCCCGTGCGATTCTCGGGGTTCTGAAGCATCTTGCGGCCGATTTCGGTGGTGTCGGAAGGGGAGGGGGTGACGTTGGCGCCAAAGGTCTGCATGACGGAACGACGGAACGGCTTTTGCTCGTAGCTTGCCCGCACCATAAAGACGTCGCAGTCAAGGCCGTAGTGCGCAGCGGCCTCGCTGAGGGCCGTGCCCCACTGCCCGGCGCCCGTCTCGGTGGTGATGGTCGTAAGACCCTGCTCGTGGGCATAATAGGCCTGCGCCAGTGCGGAATTGAGCTTGTGGGAGCCACTGGTGTTGTTGCCCTCGAATTTGTAGTAGATCTTGGCAGGGGTCCCAAGTGCCTGCTCGAGGTTGTACGCGCGGCATAGGGGGCTGGGACGGTACACCTTGTACATTTCGCGTACGCCTTCTGGGATGTCCACGTACGGCGTGTCGTCGTCGAGTTCCTGACGGCAGAGTTCTTCGGCGAAGACGGGCGTAATGTGCGCCACTTCTGCGGGAACACCGTTGGGCAGCAGCATGCGCCCCGGCTTGGTGGGCATGTCTGCACGCAGGTTATACCATTGGGTCGGAATCTGGGATTCGCTCAGATACACGCGATACGGGTCCTTCTTGGCCATTGTGGCCTCCTTCTCTGGCACGTGGAGTGCCGAACATGAGGACCGGCAACAAAAAACCTGTCCTCGACCTATGGGTCTCGAGGACAGGCGACGATGCCTGCGGTGCCACCTCGATTAGCAGACGCGCACGTCTGCTCACTCAGTGAAGGGCCAACACCCCTCTGCTCGATAACGGGAGCTTCCGTCGCGACTTCCTCGGCATACGCCGGTTCTTCGCGCCCTCAGCGGGTCCATTATGCTCACCTGCCACAGCTCGGATCTCAGCTGCCCGAACTCTCTGTATGCGCATTTGTGAGTTTTACTTCCGCTTCATAGGTTTGGTGACGCTATGCGATTGAGGGAATCTTACGCGAAACAGGCCAATGATGTATGCATGGAAACGATATTGAAACGAGAGACGGTGCGTCGGGGAGTTGTGTGTCCTGTTTGAACCTGCTGCAACCGGGTATAAAGTAGCCTGTATGCACGTAGCACGCAAGAAAGGAACGCACGTTATGAAGCAGTTTAAGACCGAGAGCAAAAAGCTTCTCGACTTGATGGCCAACTCCATCTACACCAACCGTGACATCTTTTTGCGTGAGCTTATCTCGAACGCGTCGGACGCCATCGACAAGCTCTCGTTTATGAGCCTTACCAACTCCGCCGCCAAGCTGGGCGACGAGGATCTTGAGATTCGCATCTCGTATGACAAGGACGCTCGGACCATCACGATTAGCGACAATGGCATTGGCATGACTGCGGACGAGCTCGAGGAGAATCTTGGCACGATTGCCCATTCCGGCAGTGAGCAGTTCAAGGAAGACAATGCCGAGGCGCAGGGCGGCGAGGTCGACATTATTGGCCAGTTTGGCGTGGGTTTCTACTCGTCGTTTATGGTCGCCAAGCAGGTGCGCGTAATCAGCCGCGCCTATGGGTCCGACGAGACGTTTGTGTGGGAGTCCGATGGCGCCGAGGGTTATACGCTCGAGCCGGCCGCTGAGCAACGCGCTACCCATGGTACCGACGTAATCCTCACGCTTCGGGACGAGCCGGCGGCTCCTGCCGATGGCGAGGAGGCCGAGAAGGGCTTCGACACGTATCTCTCCGAGTGGGGCCTGCGCGACCTCGTGACGCGCTACTCCAACTATGTGCGCCACCCCATCCGCATGATGGTTTCCAAGAGCCGCGCGCTCCCCAAGCCCGAGGATGCGGGCGACGACTACACTCCCGAGTACGAGGACTACGAGGAGCTCGAGACCCTCAACTCCATGACGCCCATTTGGCGCAAGCGCAAGCAGGAAGTCGAGCAGAGCGATTACAACGAGTTCTACAAGTCGACCTTCCACGATTGGGAAGATCCTGCACGCACCATTCCCTTCCATGTTGAGGGCACCTTGGACTATCACGCGCTCCTGTTCGTGCCTGGGCGTGCGCCCTTCGACCTGTACAGCAAGGATTACGAGAAGGGCCTCGCGCTGTACTCGTCCAACGTCCTCATTATGGAGAAGTGCGCCGACCTGCTGCCGGATTACTACAACTTCGTGCGTGGCGTGGTGGACTCTCCCGACGTGAGCCTCAACATCTCGCGTGAGACGCTGCAGCAAAACCGCCAACTGCGCGCCATGGCACGCTCCGTCGAGCGCCAGATTACGCGCAATCTGCAAGACATGCGCGACAACGATCGAGAGGCCTACGAGAAGTTCTTCGACAACTTTGGTCGTGGCATAAAGTTTGGCATCTACAACAGCTATGGCGCCAAGGCTGACCCACTGGCCGACCTGCTCCTGTTCTGGAGCGCGCGCGAGGAGAAGATGGTCACCTTTGCCGAGTACGTCGCAGCAATGAAGGATGGCCAGGATGCCATCTACTACGTTGCCGGCGATTCGCGTGAGCGTCTTGCCAAGATGCCCATTGTGCGCACCGTGCTCGACAAGGGCTACGACGTGCTGCTGTGCACGCAGGACGTGGATGAGTTCACCTTCCAGGCCATGCGTACGTATCATGCCGCGGCCGTGGCTGGCGACTCCGAGAACAAGGGCCGCGATGCGCGCGACTACGACCTCAAGAACGTGACGTCGGGCGACCTGGACCTTGCTTCCGAGGAGGAGAAGGAGGCTGCCGAGAAGGCGACAAGCGAGCACGAGGATCTGTTCTCGGCCCTTGCATCGAAGCTTGGTGACAAGGTTGAGAAGGTCGTGGCGGCGTCGAGCGCCACGGATGCGCCGGCGCGCATCACGACCGAAGGCCCCGTGTCGCTGGAGATGGAGCGTGTGCTTGCCCAAGGCCCCGAGGGCATGGAGGCGCCGCACAGCCGTCGCATCCTCGAGCTCAACGTGGCCCATCCCGTGTTCCAAAAGCTCGTGGATGCCCAGGAGGCACAGGACGACGAAAAGCTCGCGCTCTATGCGAGCCTTCTCTACGACCAGGCGTTGCTGGTTGAGGGACTCTCGGTGGACGACCCGGTTGCGTTCGCACAAAACGTGTGCAGCCTTATGTAGGATAGCTGCCAGTCGCTAACCAAAGAGGGACAGTCCCTCCGTGGTTAGCTAGCCACGGAGGGACTGTCCCTCTTTGGTTATACGGTCATTGCCATAACGGCTCACGTTCTTAAGCTTGCGCACAAACAAAGGATCAAAGAAGGCCTAAGCCAGCTCATGAAGCGGTTGTGCCCACACCACGGTGCCAATGAGGCGAATGGGTGTGTCCCACGACAAAACGATGTCCTCATAGTCCTGGTAGCTGTCTGCGACCAGTACGAGCGTGTTGCCTGCCCTGTGCCAGTGGCGCAAGAGCATCTCGTGGTCTTCGGTTTCAACAATTACGATGTCGTTGTTTTGGGGCTCTTGGTCGGAGTCGAACACTACCGCCATGCCCTCGGGAATAATACGGTTCATGCAGTCGCCCTCAACCACGGCTGCCTGCGCGTTGGGATGGTTCCTCAGAATGCGTGGCGGCACCTCAACAATACGCGTAGTTTCGTCGGCCTCGCAAAAGGAGCCGGCATGCACGCGCCCAAGCGTTACGAGTGGCACCGTAGAGCTCGTGCGTGTGTGCTCAGACAACGTGGGCATCTCTTCCGATCCAGAAACAACGACGTTCATGCTCACGCCGAATGCGTCTGCAATCTTGCGGATGTTTCCCAGTCCCGGCGTTGCCCAATTGCGCTCCCATTGGGCAACGGTTGAGCGTGCCACGCCAACCATCTTGGCAAGGTCCTCCTGCTTGAGGCCTGCTGCAACCCTCAGTCGCCGAATGTTGTTGCCCACCGTCATGTTCGCGCGCCTTCCCTTGCTGTTTGCTACAAACAGTTTAAGGGTGTTGCCTCGAACATATGAGCTGATTGGCGATTATTTACAGGAAACGTGGGGGCAGCAAAGACTCTGTTTCGGCCTCTGCTTGCCCTATGCCAGCATGCTGGACGACTGGTACCAGCATATGGTGCCGAGGGGGTAGGGGTACGTGAGGGGTGCAGAGCCGTTGTATTCGATGTCGGTGAAGTCAATTCCTCGGACAGTAATGCCCAAGTCCGCATGCTGCCACTTTCGAATCTCGGTTTGCGTGGGGCTTATGCGCACCAGCGCGGGGTCTCCCTTGCCAGGCATGCAATATGGGTCGTAGACATACGTTGTCCACCCGGGAAGGGACGGGCTGGTATGGCATGCCTCAATGGAGAAGGCACGCGCCCGTGGATGCTCCTCAATTACGCTGCTTGGTACCTCGGTAATACCGCCTGGTGTTGTTTTGTGTTGCAACGTCTTTCCATCTCCTTTCTTAGGTTTGCTTAGGGGGATCTTGGTGACCTGCGTTGGTACGCAGATGTTTCCGAGTGAAGGGCGCTTGTAGTCAACAATGGCCGATGGCGTGGTTCCAAATACGCGTGCCAGTCGCACCAACATGCCCATGTTGGGCTGCGACGTCCCCGTCTCCCATTGCCGTATGGTTGCGTACGAGACGCCAACCTTGAGCGCAAGATCGTATTGCGAGAGGAGCGCTTCCTGGCGCAGCCGCTGAATGGTTGTGCTTATGTTCATTCCGCCTCCGTCCGTAGAAAGTTCGTAAAACAAACGATTCCCTTGTGGACCAGAATTCTTTCAGGACCCAATGTGCTATTAATCTAACGCTTTGTAGTTAAACTTGCAAACGTTTGCATGTAAGAGTTGTCTATTGTCTCACGCAAAAGCAAGAAAAATGCCTCTGAGCTGGGGAAATATGCGTCTACCCATTCTCCATAAGTTTGTGCTATAAACTTATCCAAAAGTTTGCTATAGTGACTTATCATTCAGGTTGATGCATTACTGACGAAAGAAGGCGAATGAGGACAATCAGGGAGCGTCGGGAGGACAGAGGCATTACCCAGGCCGCGATTGCCCGCTATTTGGGCGTTACGCGCCAAACATATGCCAGCTACGAGCAGCATCCCGAGAAGCTGAGCATAGACCAGGCAATTATTCTTTGTGACATCCTTGACTGTGACTTCGATTCTCTTTTGCCGAGCGAAGTTAACTATGCAAACAATTTGGTTGGTTAGTGAGTGATGTTTGAGCAGGACGTGACATATGAGCAGCAGGGAGGAGTGCTTCCCTTTGGCAGGCGAGTGCCACGCGGACGCCTACGCTGGTACCTGGTGGCGTGCCCCATGGGCAAAGAGCAACGTACCTGCGACATGGTGCGAAAGATTGTGCCACAGAACGTGTTGGAGGACGCCTTCGTGCCACGCAAGGAGCGGCAGATAAAGTTTCGCGGCGCGTGGAAGACAGACGTGGTGGACTTCTTTGACGGCTACTTCATTTCGGTTACCAGGGATGCGCCGGCACTGAGTCAAGCGTTTGCCAAGCTTTCGTTCCCCGTGCATATGGTGGGTGCGATTGGCCGTGGCTACCAGCCCATCTCCGAGGACGCACGGCACCTGCTTGAGCAGACGATGGATGCCCATCACGTGGTGCGTCTGAGCAGGGGCGAGGTGGTGAGTGACGCCCTGCATGTGCAAGACGGACCCCTGGTGGGCAAGGAAGAGCGCATCTCCAAGTTCGTTCGCAGGAAGGCCTACGCGTTTGTGCGCGTGGGTGAGCGCGACGGGGCATACGCAATGCTCAACATGCCGCTTGCGATACTGGCGAGGAAGTGATGCCGATCCCTTGGTGAACCAGCCCTCTTTGATGGGCGTACTTGCGTGCGAGCGCGCTCACCAAAGGGTGCTGTTCTGAGAACAACACTCTCTACACCGCTTGCTCCGGACCTCATGCGGTTGCAGCCGTCCGTCAAGGGGAGCGAATACGTCTCTTTTTTGTGCCCTGTGGCACAAATGGCGGAGCCTGGCTACAAGCCCGAGCCCGAAGGGAGCTTGCCATGGAAAAACCGTCTTGGTACGTGATCCAGGTTGAGACTGGACGCGAGCGCAAGGCCTGCGAGGACATTGAGCGAGCGTGCGAGCTGGCATATGGCGTGTCCCCCAAAGACGAGCCGCTGGTGAGCGAGGTCTTCTCGCCCCGTTACCAGTCCAGATTCAAGCTCCATGGGGAGTGGCACGACGAGGACCGGCCGCTGCTGCCCGGCTATGTGGTGGCGGTGACCGCCAGGCCTTGGGACTTGGCAAGTGTGCTGCGCGACGTTCCCGGCTTCGCCCGCATCGTAAGGATGGGAGAGACGTTTTCACCCCTGAAGGAAGAGGATCGGAGCTGGATCGAGCGGTGGACCGTGGAGGGGGACCGATCGATCCCCATGAGCTATGCCTACAAGGAAGGCGACCACGTAAGGGTCGTGGACGGTCCCTTGAAGGGCCGCGAGGGCCTGATAACCAAG
>JAFWMI010000242.1 GCA_017513965.1 Atopobiaceae bacterium | reverse complement strand
GCGGTTCGACCGGTGTGTGTGGGGCACAGGATGCATTTGGCCTTGACGTTATCGGCGATAACGACGCTCGCGTTGCCGATGGTCGTGTTGACCTTGCGGATGCCCTTGCGCTTGGGACGCATCTCACGGGCCTTCTGATGGCTTTCGGTTTCCATGCAAATTGATGCCATCGTTTTTACGGCAAGCACTGGATAGCGTCCGGCGGCCGTCTCGCCCGAGAGCATTACGCAGTCCGTGCCGTCGTAGACGGCATTGGCCACATCGGCGACCTCGGCGCGCGTGGGTCGTGGGTTGCGAATCATGGAGTCGAGCATCTGCGTTGCCGTAATAACCGGCTTGTACGTATTGTTGCAATACTTGATGATGCGCTTTTGGATAAAGGGCACGCGCTCCTCTGGAATCTCCACGCCCAGGTCACCGCGTGCGACCATGATGCCGTCTGAGCGATCGATGATGCTGCGCAAGTTGTCGATAGCCAGTGCACACTCGACCTTGGAGAAGATGAGGACGTCAGGCGTGTTCATGTCTTGGCATATCTCGCGAATCTCGTCCACGGCCTCGCCCGAACGAACGAATGAGGCGGCAATGGCGTCTATACCCAGTTCGCAGCCAAACCGGATGTCGGCTTCGTCCTGTTCGGTTATCGAGGGGAGCGAGATGTTCGCGCCTGGTACGTTAACGCCCTTGCGCTCGCCCAGCTCACCGCCATTGAGAATGCGGCAGTGGATGTCGGTACCAAGAACATGCTCAACTTCGAGCCCAATCAACCCGTCATCGATGAGGATGCTGGAGCCTGCCTGGACGTCGTTTGGCAGCCCCTCATAGTTAACGGAGACACACTCGGCCGATCCGGGAACAACATTGGTGGTAAGCACAATGGTGTCCCCGGTCTCGAGCGTCACCTTTTGATGATCTACGAGCTCACCGGTCCTAATCTCAGGACCCTTGGTGTCGAGCAGAATGGCCACGGTAATGCCAAGCTCATCCGCGATGCGGCGCACGCGCTCAATGTTCTTGCGGTGGTACTCGTGGCCGCCATGACTAAAGTTGAAGCGAGCGACATTCATGCCATTCTGCATGAGCTGACGTAGTATGTCGTCGTCTTCAGTGGCAGGGCCCATCGTGCAAACGATCTTTGTCCTCTTGCGCCAAATGTCGTTTGTCTCGGTCATACGGTGCTCCTTTCGAAGAAAGCTGGTATACCTATCATATCAAGACATTCATGGACCTGTCGCCGATAGCTCACTACCATTCGTCTGAGCGTACGGTATTATGCTGCCATCTGCGTTAGAGCGTGGCATGTGGCTGCGCACGATTGGAAGGATCACCATGAAGCTGCTTTTCTTTGGCGCCACCGAGTATGATCGCAAATCGTTCAATGAGGAACTCAAGGACTTCCCAGAGGTTGACATTACGTTCACCAAGACCAACCTCACTTGGCGTACGGCCATCATGGCTCAGGGCTATGACGCAGTCTGCGCGTTCGTGAACGCCAACATCAACGCCATGGCAGTTGAGATTCTCGCAGGCTTGGGTGTTAAGCACATCCTCATGCGCTGCGCCGGCTTTGACGCAGTGGATCACGTAATGGCAAAGTCGCTTGGCCTTACCGTTACCAACGTGCCCGCATACAGCCCCGAGGCCATCGCCGAGCATGCCATGGCCATTGGCCAGACCGCTAACCGCCGCATCCACAAGGGCTACATCCGCGTGCGCGAGAACGACTTCTCGCTGGACGGCCTCGTGGGCGAGACCCTCATTGGCAAGACCGCAGGCATCATCGGCACCGGCCGTATTGGCGCCGCCCTCTGCAAGATCTGCAAGGGCTATGGCATGAAGGTCGTCGGTGCGGACCTTGGCCCGAACAAGGGTCTTGTGGACGCTGGCATCGTTGACGAGTACGTGCCGGTATACAATGCCGACGGCGACATGGTGTACGACGAGAAGGCCAACTGCCTCATCGAGGGCGTCGGCTTTGCTGACCGTCGCGTGAGCTATGACCCCCTGTATGCTCAGGCCGATTTCATTTCGCTGCATGCCTTCCTCAACAAGGACAGCTACCACATGATCGACGAGGATTCCGTTGCCAAGATGAAGGACGGCGTTATCTTCGTTAACACCGGTCGCGGCGGTCTGGTCGACACCATGGCCATCATCCATGGCGTCAAGTGCGGCAAGTTTGGTGCCGTGGGTCTGGACGTGTACGAGGAAGAGAACGAGAACGTCTATCGCAATCGTTCCGGCGAGCTCGTCGACTCCATCACCGCGCGTCTTTGCTCGTTCCCCAACGTCGTTGTTACCTCTCACCAGGCGTTCTTCACCAAGCAGGCTCTGGCCGAGATCGCTCGCGTGACCCTCACCAACGCGGTCGCCAAGGAGCGCGGCATCGACTACGTCGAGCGTTCGGTCGTTTGCTAGCACGATTTAACGATTTAAACGCTTTGCCAAACAAATCCCGCAGGGGTTATGCCCTGCGGGATTTTTCGCTGAGACACTCTTTTGAATTTGCTTTTGCCAAGCGTTGCAAAACTGCTTATGGTATGAAAGATGCTAAGGCTGATCCTTGCTATCCGTGGTGAGGAGTCTCTCAAACTCCGCGATGGGCATGGGACGGTAGAAGTAATAGCCCTGCACGTAATCGCATGCCATAACACGCAACGAATCGCATTGCTCCTCGGTCTCTACGCCTTCCGAGATCACGGGTATGCCCAAGCGATGGGCCATTCGAATCACGCTCTCAATAATGGCGTCGCTTCCGTCTTGGATGTTTGCATGATCTATAAATCCTTTGTCCATTTTGAGCGCGTCGATGGTGACCGATCGAAGCATGTTGAGTGAGGAGTATCCCGTGCCAAAGTCATCCATAAGCACACGAAAGCCTGCATCGCGTAGCTTGGTAATGACGCCTTCGATGAGGTTTTCGTCTTCGGAATAGGCGCTCTCAGTAATCTCGATGCCAAGAAGGCGGGGCTCAATGCCGTATCGTTTTACGAGATTCACAAAATGAGTGGCAAGGTCGTCAAAGTAGAAGTCGACACGACTCACGTTAACAGAGACCGGAACAGGCTTTAAGCCGCGATTGATAATGGATCGCTGCCATGCGCACACCGATTCCCAAATGTGACGGTCGAGTGCGAAGATGTGCCCCGACTTCTCCATGAGGCCCACGAACTGTGCGGGAGATATGATTTTACCCTCATGGAACCAACGAACGAGCGCTTCTGCCGATACTACCTTATTAGAGTTAATGTCCACTTTTGGTTGTAAGTAGAAGGTGAACTCGCCATTGCTGAGCGCATTTTGTGCTTCGATTAGTAATAACTGGTTCTCCCGATCGCGTTCCCTGCGTTGTTCGTCGTAAAGGGCGACATGGTTGGTGTAATCGCCTTTAACGCGGTTAAGCGCGACGAGCGCACGGTCATAGAGTACGTTGGTGCCCAGATCAAAGTTATTCGTTAACACAAGCCCAATTGCAGGAGAAAAACCCTCGGCAACGGCATGCTTCGAAATCTGGACCTCAACCTTTTCGACAAGTCGTGTGGGCTCTAGCGTGTCGTCCACGGGAAATGCAATGCAAAAGTTATCTCCACCGAGATATCCTGCCACGCCATGAGAGATGGTCGCCAGTCGCTGGAGTGCTTTTGCATACGTTTCTAGCAGCATATCCCCAGCTTCGCGTCCATAGATGTCGTTGTAGAGCTTGAAGTAATTGATGTCGAACGCAGCCAGCCCAACTCGCTTGGTTTCGAGGTGGGCCAGCCACACATTGAGGTGGTTGAAGAAATCCTCTCCTTCGTAGCAGGGAAGATGCAAGTGGGTATCAAAAAGCTCGGATGAGGACGGCGTGTGCGGAGACGCTAGTCTTTTATCATCGTCGGTGTCGTCACCCAGGCGTTTTCCACCGCGACGCTCCCATTCGTGTTTTGCGTTGCTGCATGCAAGCCAACATTGGCGTACGATTGCTTCGTAATCGTCACCAATGGATGAATGCCATGACATGCCCAACGCAACGTAGACCGAGAGTTCATCGAGCTTCGACTTAATTCGCTCCATGGCACTCTTGAACAGTATCTCGGGAATGCCTTGGGCAAACACCAAGAACTCGTCCCCACTCATGCGGAAAACTTGATCATCCTGGAACTCGGTTGCCAAAATCTGTCGTATGCCCACGAGCAGCTCGTCTCCGGATTTGTGGCTGCGGACATTGTTGAAGCCTTGCAATCCAGCGACGTCGAGATAAGCGACGCCAACAGGAAGATGCGCGGGAAGGTTCTCTGCCTTTTGGTAAAAGCCGATGCGCGTTCCCGCTCGCGTGAGTTCGTCTACAAGCCCCACGGTGCGCATGCGGTCTAGCAGATTCTGGGTGTTCACGGTGGAGGTCGCAAACGCGCAAATGGGGTACATGAGCTTACAAAGCTCGTCGAACCTGTTAGGGTCCGGATCGTCAAAACCCAAAGTGCCCATGGGCTTGTTACCTCTGAGAAGTTTGCCGAGTATTTGCGACTTCATGCCTCGTGGTCCGAAGAGACTCGCGTAATCCTTGTTGAACGACGGCACAAGATCAAGTTTGCGGATGGCGAGCAGCGATCTTGGCTCACCGTCTCCAAACCATCTCGATGCCATATCCATGGTGAGGCCATGGGTTACGTCACTCATGGGTTCAATACCGGGGGCGCACCATTCGTTTGCGCACAAGAACTCGGTTCCTTTGGGTGGTAACAAGTAAACATATGCACGTTTGGTACCATACGCTTTGCCCAGGGAGGCAAGAAGTGCTTGGATTGCCGCCCTAGGGTTCTCCGCGCTCATTGCAGCAAAAAATGCATCGTTAAGCACCTTTGTATTGGAGTCATTGGGCTCCGGTACCATTACGTAAGGCAACATGTGACCCTGCCATAATCTCCGTCATGCAGACTGTGGTTAAGCTATGCCTAATTTACATGAGTTTTTGAATAGTATCAAGCACGAAATGAACGGGTGGGTACGAATCGCTTTTGGATGGTATGAACGAATGAAGAACGAAACATCAATAAGGCGCAAATGATGAGGACCCGCCACCAACCAACGGTGGGCAGGCCCTCAAAGCATCGTCACGTTACTTACTACTTTGCGCGCGCGGCGCTGTCGGTATTCATGGTCATGGACTGGAAACGATTCACCATAAAATCATTGTCGTAATGCTCGTTGCAGAACTGGACGATCGCGGAAGGGTTTGTGTAGTCCATCGTGCCGGCCTGACGTTGGTACCAGCAATCGAGCGCAGATAGCGTGAGCACGCCATCCACGATCATGAGTACGGCACTCACGGCGGTAACGGTATAGCGCCAGTTCCAGGGAATCTTGTTTACCACCTTGAGCATGACGGGGAGTGCCCACCTGATCCAAAGCAGTCCAAGGAAGCCCCACATGGCCATGAACATGCCATTGGTGCGACCGTCGATGGAAAGGAACGTGCCCGTGTAGTCCCATGCGGTAATACCAAAGGCGATTTCCATGAACCAGCTCACGAAGAACTCAAAGGTACCGCCAATAAAGGCGCTGATGAGCCAGATTATGATGGGGTTCTTGTCGTGGAAGCGGTTGAGGGCCACGGTCATGAGTATGGCGCCAAAGCCGTAGATAGGACTGAAGGGACCATAGAGCAGGCCCGCACGATCCTCGTACACACCAGGGTCTACCACGATCATGTGGTATGCGATCTCTATCAGAAGGCCAAGGATGCAGCAGATGACGAACACCCAAAAGAGGTTGAAGAAGTTGAGCGTGATGTAGCCCTTGCCCGTCTGGTCCAGGCCAAGCGTCCCCTCCTCGGCTTCTGCCTTCCATTCGAGCTCTTTCAGGCGGCGCTGAAGCACGCGCTCCTGCCGTAGGGACGGGTCGGAGTACGATTGCAGGGCGATAAGAATAACCATGTTGACGACAGCGGGGATGAGCTCGTGAGACACGCCGAACAGCATGAACTGGCACACGAGCTCCAACACTTCCAGCGCGATCATGACGTCTGCGATGACGGCGGCACGGTGGCGTGTGCCGCGCAGCAGACGAATGCCCAGGACGACGAACAGGGCAGAGATCGCCACCGAGATGAGCAACGCGATGACGCCGATTACAATGGTTACGATGACGTGCTGCTCGATTTGGGAGAGGTCGATCTTGCCAAAGAACACGGCAAGAAGGGAGAGTATGAAGGAGACGACCTGTATGCCGCCTGCCACGATGCTTATGACGCCGAATATGCGTATGGCCAGAGGATACTTGTCGGGTTGGTCCTCCTGAGCGTTTACACGCGCATCAAGCGTTTCCTCGGGGTTGCCCATAGTGCTCCAAACTGTTTGATCGCCCATATAGCGCGATAATTGTATCATCGACGTGCTTAGAAGCCATCCCGGGCAGCTTAGCGGACAAATTTGCCTCGGGCGCAGATGCTGGGGCGAACGCGCGTGTGCTTTCGGGTATCATATAGGGCGTTTTGTACCATTGAGTCTGGGAAAACGGCTTTGGTGAGCCCTTGCCCCTCCTGGGGAATTATGATCGGGAATCAATGCCACCGGACGTGTACCCCAGGAGGCGATGCATGAAAGCGTATTTGTCGGGATCGTCTGACGTCCTCGCGGACGTACGCACAGACGAGGACCGTGGGCTCTCGGCAAGCGAGGCGAAGTCTCGCTTGGAACAGCACGGGTTCAACAAGTTGGACGAGGGCGAGAAAACGCCGCTTTGGAAGCGATTCTTTGCCCAAATGGCCGACCCCATGATCATTATGCTCATCGTCGCCGCTGTGGTGTCTGCAGCTGTGGGCATCTATGAGGGTGGCAGCGAGGGCTTTGCGGACGTTGGCATAATCCTCTTCGTGGTCATCCTCAATTCGGTGCTGGGCGTCGTGCAGGAGAGCAAGGCGGAGCAGGCGCTCGAGGCGCTGCAAGAGATGGCCGCGGCGCAGAGCAAGGTGATCCGTGACGGTCGCATCGTAACCGTGCCCTCGGCCGAACTGGTGCCGGGCGACATCGTTGTGCTCGAGGCCGGAGACTCCGTGCCTGCCGACTGCCGCATTCTGGAAAGCGCCAGCATGAAGATAGAGGAAGCGGCGCTCACTGGCGAGTCGGTCGCGGTTGAGAAGCATGCCAATGCGCTGGTGATTCCCGAGGGCGAGGACGACATCCCGCTCGGCGACCGCAAGAACATGTGCTACATGGGGTCGGTCGTTGTGTATGGCCGCGGCAAGGCCGTGGTGGTAGGCACTGGCATGGACACCGAGATGGGCAAGATCGCCGATGCCTTGGCCAAGGCCGAGGACGAGCAGACGCCGCTGCAGATAAAGCTGGCCGAGCTGTCTCGCATCCTCACCATACTGGTGGTGGGCATCTCTGCGGTCATCATCCTGCTTGGCATGATCAAGAACGGTGGACTGGCCTTCTTCGGCGACATTGGGCTCGTGCTCGACACCTTTATGGTCGCTGTTTCTCTGGCCGTGGCGGCAATTCCCGAGGGCCTTGCGGCGGTGGTCACCATCGTTCTCTCCATTGGCGTTACCAAGATGAGCCATCATAACGCGATCATTCGCAAGCTCACGGCAGTGGAGACGCTCGGCTGCACCCAGCTCATCTGCTCGGACAAGACAGGAACGCTTACGCAGAACAAGATGACCGTCGTTCGTCACGAGGGCGAAGACATGGACGCGTTGGTTCGCACCATGGCGCTGTGCTCCGACGCGAAGTGGGATGACATCGCGCAGGAAGCCGTGGGTGAGCCCACCGAGGCTGCTCTTGTTGCAGACGCGGCAAAGCTTGGATTCACCACACGCGACTTAGAGGCGAGCCGACCGCGCATTGGTGAGGCACCGTTTGACTCCGGTCGCAAGATGATGAGCGTTGTGGTGCGTTCCAGAAGCGGCAAGATTACCCAGCACACCAAGGGTGCTCCCGACTAGATACACAAGCGCTGCACCAAGGTCAAGCGCGAGCGCGAGAGCGTACGCATGACCGATGAGATTCGTGCCGAGATTCTAAAGGCCAACAAGGACATGGCCGATCAGGCGTTGCGTGTTATGGCTGCCGCCCGGCGTGAGTGGGATTCCGAACCAGAGAGCTACGAGCCTGAGTTCCTCGAGCGCGACCTCATCTATGTTGGTTTGTGCGGCATGATCGATCCGGTCCGTCCCGAGGTGAAGGACGCCATCGCCGAAGCGCACTCAGCCGGCATCCGCGTGGTTATGATCACGGGCGACCACTTCGACACGGCTGTTGCCATCGCGCGCGAACTGAACATAGTCGAGCGCCGTGATCAGGCCATCACGGGCGCCGAGCTCGATAGAATATCGGACGAGGAGCTTGCCACGCGCATCGAGGAGTTCGGCGTCTACGCGCGCGTGCAACCCGAGCACAAGGTTCGCATCGTAGAGGCGTGGAAGAAGAAGGACAAGATCGTCGCCATGACCGGAGACGGTGTGAACGACGCCCCCTCCATCAAGAAGGCCGACATCGGCGTGGGCATGGGCATTACCGGTACCGACGTTACGAAGAACGTCGCTGACATGGTACTTGCCGACGATAACTTCGCCACGATCGTCTCGGCGGTTGAAGAGGGTCGCAGGATCTACGACAACATCCGCAAGTGCATCCAGTTCCTGCTGTCGAGCAACCTCGCAGAGGTCATTTCGGTATTCGTGGCATCCATGATTGGCTTCACCATCCTTGAGCCCGCGCACCTCCTGTGGATCAACCTCATTACCGACTCGCTGCCGGCATTGGCCATGAGCATGGAAGATGCCGAGCCGGGCATTATGAAGCGTCCCCCGCGTGATTCGCGCGAAGGCATATTTGCTGGTGGCATGGGTATCGACTGCATATTCCAGGGCGTTGTGATTGCTGGCATCACGCTTGTGAGCTACTACATCGGACTGGTTGCCGAGTTCCCCGGGATTACCGTTGACCAGCTCATTGCCCATCCCGAGATGGGTCACGAGGGCATGACCATGGCATTCCTCACGCTCTCCATGGTCGAGATGTTCCATTCCTTCAACATGCGCAGCCGTAGACAGTCGATATTCACCCTTAAGGGGCAAAACTGGTGGCTGTGGGGCGCGTTCCTCGTGTCGCTGCTGCTCACCTTCCTGGTAATTGAGATTCCGTTCCTCGCAGACATGTTCTCGTTTACGGTGCTCGATCCCATCCACTACGGCATGGCCATGGGACTCGCGTTCCTCATCATCCCCATAATGGAGCTGTACAAGATGGTCATGCGCGGTATAGAGAAGAGCAAGGCGTAGGAGTACGATGGCCAAGCCAAAGCGTAACAGCAGAGACAGGCGAGACGTACGTCGCAAGAGACAAAGGCGGGCAGGCAGCGAGCAAACTGCGCTGCCCGCGCTTGCTACGCTCACCGAGCTCCCGGAGTTTTGCGACCTCGTTCCCAGCAACAGGCAAGTTGAGGCTTTCGAGACGTATAAGGCGGACGTCGAGCGTCGTGAAGGTGATGCCAGCGAGCTGGCCTTAGGCTGTGTGGTTCGGTTGGACCGTGGGTACCCTGCCGTGCTCACGGAGGATCAGGTGTTTAGAGCTGAGTTCGCGGCACAGCTTACAAAGAGCGAGTTCTCCCGTGCGGCTGTGGGTGACTGGGTGGCCGTGCGGAGGCCGCATGCCCACGACATG
>JAFWMI010000241.1 GCA_017513965.1 Atopobiaceae bacterium | reverse complement strand
GATACAGAGGTGATACAGGGGGACGGTTCTCCTGTGGCATTGCTCATAAGGCACAGGAGAACCGTCCCCCTGTGTCAGAAGAGGCCTTGAGTAGTACAATCGCTCCTGTTGCGATGCGAGATTAATGGGGGAACGACGATGCACGTCACCTATATCTTCTGCCACGGCCTCAACGGCTGCGGCCAATACGACGAGGAATACGCCAAGAAGCCCTACTGGGGAGGGGAGTCGGGCGACGTGGTCACAAAGCTCCGCGACCAGGGCTATGAGGCCTACGCCGCAAGCGTGGCGCCGCAGGGCAGCGCCTGGGACCGCGCCTGCGAGCTCTATGCGCAGCTTGCCGGCACCAAAACCGACTACGGCGTGGCGCACAGCCGTGAGTATCGCCACGAACGCTTCGGGCGCGACTTTTCGGGCGACGCGCTGATCCCCTCGTGGGACGACGACACGCACCTGGTCCTCATCGGCCACTCGTTCGGCGGCGTCACAGTGCGTCTCCTCGCGGAGCTTCTGGCCCACGGGAGCCAGGAGGAGAGCGATGCCACGCCCGAGGGGGAGCTTTCCCCGCTCTTCGCCGGCGGCATGGGCGAGCGCGTGCGCACGATCGTGACGATCGCCTCGCCGAGCAACGGGACGACGGCCTACGACCTGGCGGCCGACCCGACCTTCGACGCCAAGCGTATCCGGGTGCCCCTCAAGTACCGGCTGATGGACAAGCTGATGAAGTCTAGGACCAAGATCAAGGGCGACGGGCGTGACCAGCGCGACTGGGCGAGCTTCGACATGTTCGTCGACAACGCGCAGGCGATCAACGCCAAGCTCCCGCTGCTGCCGCACGTCTACTACCTCTCGGTGGCCTGCAATGCCACGAAGCCTGGCGAGGGCGGCACGCGCGTGCCCGACCCGGAGCTTATGGAGCCGCTCTTCTTCCGGTCCTCCACGCTCATGGGGCGCTACAGCGGCACGACAAGGGCGGGGCAGGCGATCGGCGACGATTGGCATGCCAACGACGGGCTGGTCAACACCGTGTCCGAACGGGCGCCCTTCGGCGACCCCCAGCAGCCGCTCGATCGCGGAAACGTGGCAAAGGGCACGTGGAACGTCATGCCCGACATCCGCGCGAACCACAGCTACTTCCAGGGTGGGTACTTCAAGAAGCAGGACCCGTCCCCATTCTTCGAGGACCTCATGGGGCTGCTCTCGAGCTTGGATTAGGGCGAAAGCCGGTGCGTACGGCAGGCAGAGAGCGCGTCACACAAAACGGAGCCCTCCTTGCGAAGGCCCCGTTTGGGTCGCATGACGTTTCGTGGGGCTGCCCCACCCTAGTGCATGGACACGTTTGCCCGCGCGAGGCGCGTATTTGGATAGACCCGCCCACCCATGTTACTGCTCACGGCCCAGCGTAGGTGGGCGATGGATAGTTTACGTGGTCACACTCTAAAAAGGCGTTAATGCTTAGGGCCTCCTCCCAAGGCTATGCGCCGTGGGAGGAGGCCCCGGAGGTTGCCACGATATGTTCGGTGTCTCCCTAGATCCTCTTGCGCATCTTGTGGCCCATCGTCACGAGGGCGGCTCCGACAAAGGCCAGGGCGAAGATGGCGGTGCGGGACACCGGGTCGCCCGTCTTGGGGAGTGTGCGGCTCTTGCTAGAGGAGCTATTCGAGGTCCACTGGGCATAGAGCGTCATGTCGCCGGTGACCTTCACCTTGGCCCCGTTGGCGTAGGAGGTGCCCTTACCGTTTGGATTGGTGTTCCAGCCCGCGAACGTATAGCCAGTACGTTTGAAGGCGTTGGCCGTGAGGGTTACGGTCTCGCCCTCCGTGGCCGTAAGCTTAGCCATCGTCCCCGTGCCGCCGTTCGGGTCGAAGGTCAGGGTGACCTTTGAGCGCTCCTTGATGGGTATGGTCCTCGTCTCGACGTGGGACTTGTCGCGGGTGCAGACACGCTGCTCTTCGCCCTCGGAGGTCTCGGTGGCTTCTTTGGTGACGGTCCAAGCGCCCCAGTTGTGCCCGAGCGGTGCGACCGAGACGTCGTCAAGCACCTTCGTACCATCCTTGTCCGCAAAGGTTGCGCCCGTCTGTGGGTCACGCCAGTACTCCACGTTGCCTTCTGCCTCGCAGGTGGCAGGCACGGCGTCCACATGCTCGAGCGACACCGGCTCGCCGAAGGCCTTGATGCAGAAGTTGTCCATGTTGAAGAAGTCCCAGAGCGGCGTGCCCAGGTAGCTGTTCTCGTAGAGGTGCCAGGTCTCGGGATTGAGGTACTGGTTGAGGGCCGAGGTGAGGGGACTGGTCATGTCGAGCCAGCCGTCCACGTTTCCTTCCTCTTGGTCGGTGATGCCATTGGCCTTCCAGAAGCTCTCTCCCTCGTTGACGACAGGGTTGCCCCACAAGGGATCGCGGCGCCACCTCGGGTTCTCTCGGTAGCCGATGGTCTCCTGTGCGCTCACGCAATACTTTGTGACGCCGTCGCCGAAGGCGTGGCTCTGCTGCACGACGATGCCCAGACGGTCTCCCGCCTTGAGGTAGACGGGCGCGTCGAGCTTCGAGCGGTGGTAGCCCTCGACATCGTATGAACTCGACAGCGTGGCCAGGTGCTTGCCGTCGTCGGGTCGTTTCGCACCGTCATTGAGCTTGTAGAGGTCGTAGGTCACGTCGAACCCAGAAAGCGGCGCCATGTCCGTCATTCTGATGCGCGTGGCCACAGCGTCGATGCGCATGTCCTCGTCCAACGTGAACACGTTGGCTTCCCAACTGGGAGCCGTGGTGTTGTTGCGCCACTCCGCTGCGGATGCCGGCAGGTAGTCCAGCTGCAGCGCGTTCTCCTGGTCGTTGTTCTCGACTATCTCAAAGTCAAAGCTTTCGGGTACGCCGATGGTGAAGTCGTAGTACGAGAGGTAGAAGTAGCCCGTGTGCTTGCCATTCTCGTCCACGATGCCCCAATTGTACTCGTTGGCGTTCTTGGTCTCGCCATTCGGGCCCACGAGTCCGTCGGGGATCATGTCAGTCTCGGACCCCCAGCTGTTCTTGCAGATCCAGGCACCGTCGCCTGCCGGCGTGGTGATCTCTCTCGCCTTCTCGTCCGAGATCTCCCTGCCCGAGGAGTCGAGCATCACCTCACCGCTCGGAGTTCTGGTGTGCGTGAAGTTCGACGCAGCATACTCGTCGTCCCAGCCCACGATGCACACCGCGTGGCGGCTGACGCGCAGGCTGTGGTTGTTGTATACGGCCCAGGTCTCGCCGTTGAGCACGTTGTCGTCGATGCTGAAGTCCACCGACACGCCACGGCCGGCATAGAGCTCGGCCTTGATTTGGTCGATGCTGCCCTGAAAGAGCTCGCTCGACTCCCACTTGACAATCGGGGCATGTCCCTCTTCCTTGTAGCGGTTGTATCCGTCCATGTCACCTGTGCCCGTGCGGACCCAGTAGGTAATGACGTCGTTGTCGGTGAGGGTATAGGACGAGCCCCTGAGCTTGCCAGAGCCAGGCGCGTCGGCATCGTTGATGGACCAGTCGTCCAACGGACTGTACACGTCGTACTTTTGGTATCTGTTGAGGTCATACGCATAGTCTGCTTCAGCACATGAGCGCAGATACTCGTCGCTGGAAAATTGGTCGAACTCCCTGAGGGCCGCCATGTCGAGCGCGATGTAGGCGTCCTTGTTCGCAAGAAGGTCCTCGTAGGCAAGCTGGCCATTGGCGCCTCGGTAGGGATAGTCCGACTCCAGCTGGGGTCCGATGCCCTGCGCATAGAGGGTCGCGGCACACATCTCGCGACCGCCGAAGTTGTGGATGTGGTTGGGACCGGCATCCACGTTATATATGTTGAGCCCCTCTCCCACCTGCGACGCGTTGATGTTCTCCGTCACGGGACGCGCAACGTACCAAGAGAGGTAGCGCTCGGAGAGGTCGAGACCCGTGCTGTCGTAGGTCGCACCCATCTTGCTGAGGATGGATGTCTCGGTGGCTGCCGTGGCCGCAAACGCCCAGCAGCTGCCCCAGGGGTTCTGCTGCTTCACGGGCGTCACAACGCCTTGGTCGCGCAGGTCAAAACGAACGGGGAAGCCAGAGTCCGAGAGCAGGGAGTTGCCATAGGCCCTGAGGATGACGGTCGGCTCCGCAGGCTCCGTCGTGGCCGAGTCACCTTCCTCGGACGGCTCCTCTGCGGATGGGTCCTCCTCCACAGTTGCGAGTTCATCCTCGTCAGGTTCGCCTACCTGCACGACGGCGTCCACGGTGTCGTCCCCAGCCACCTCGTCGGTCGCGAATGCGACACGTGGCAGGGGGCAGATGGTACAGGAGATGGTTGCGGTAAGGATGAGGGCCCAAAGCAACCTGAGATACCTCTTGGTGGCTGTTGACATGATGCTGCTCCGTTTTAAGTCCGTTTTTATAGGCATTCCGACTATATCAGAATGGCGCGGCAATCTTTGGGAAAAAAGCGGCGATAACCTGCATATTGGTGGTCTAAGGGTTACTGTTCACGGGTAGACCAGTGGCACTAGCTCAGGACGAGGTTGTCGCCGAGTGTCTCGGCCGTTCGAAGACGGCGCGCGACTCGGCGAACACGTCCTTGCCGGCCGCGCACATGTTGTCGACGGTCGCGATGCCGTCGCACACGTAGCCCAGGTTCTCGAAGCTCCTGAATACCATGCTCGCGTGCTGCTTCCGCTTGAAGACGCGCGCCTTGCGCTCGCAGAGCGAGTTGTCGGGCCTGACGCGCACGTCGTGCAGGAACAGCGCTCGCCGAGCGGCGCGTCCAGGCCGCCTTCAAGCTCGGAAACGAACCCGTCGGCGCACGCCACGCGCAACGCCTCCCACAGACGCGCGTCGTCGCCCGCCGCATCGGGATCGCCCAGGGAGACCGCCTCGCGAACGGTTGATCCGAGCAGCTGGTTTCCCTGCGGAACGTAGGCGAAGAGCCGCCGCATCGAGGAATCAAGCAGCATGCGCTCCCCATCGCATGTGAGCAGGTAGCGTTCCCCGGCGTCGGGCTCGTACACGCCCATGAGCAGCCGCAGCGCGGTCGACTTCCCGCAGCCGCTCGCGCCCGCGAGCGCCAGGTACTCGCCCTTGCGAACTTCCAGGGAGAGATTCCTCAAGGCGAGCGGCGCACCGTCCTTGCTCATGCCCGTGACGTCCTCCGTCGCGGGCCAGTACGCATAGGAAACGTCGTCAAGTCCGACCGCCGCAAGATTACTCTCGTAGAGTGCCCGCGCGTCCGCCAACGGCAGCGCCCGCGAGCCCGGCCGCACCCGCCAGCGTGGAATCCTCTGAAATTCAAATTCAAAATCAAACGCGCAAGTCACACAGTGCGCCACCTCGTCGGAGGCCTACAGCCTCGTGGACGCCGGCTTCGGCTACGCGCTCGTGCCCTCGATCTACACCATGCCAGATCCCTTC
>JAFWMI010000240.1 GCA_017513965.1 Atopobiaceae bacterium | reverse complement strand
TCCGTCGTCGAGGGGCTCTCGACGACGGAGGGGCAGGCCAACCAGACCACCGAATCCCCCGACTCCGGACAGGCTGCCAACCCCAGCCAGAACCCGCAGGTGTTCTCGGCCACCGATGACCTGCCCGCCTACATCCTCCTCGATCAGGGCCGGACCACCGACAGCGGCGACGGACGCATCAGCTTCGCCGCCTTTGGCGACAACCTCATGAACGAGAACCTGCTTGCCCTCGCAGACGAGTGGGCAGGTTCCGCCGGAGACGGCGCCTATGACTTCACGCCCATCTATCAGGACATACGTCCGCTCGTCCAGGGCACCTACGACGTCTCGCTCATCAACCAGGAGACCGTCATGGGTGGCACCGACGAGTTCGACTACATGGGCTATCCCAGCTACAACACGCCGGACGAGGTGGCCGACGCCCTCGAGGACACGGGCTTCAGGCTGGTCTCGACAAACTCCAACCACACCTATGACACCTGGGTCAACTCGATCGTCCACGACCACGCCGTCTGGGACGACCACCCCACCGTGCTCACGGCGGGGAGCTATGACTCCGAGGAGGACCGCCAGACCATTCGCGTGGTCGAGTGCAACGGCATCCGCGTGTCGTTCCTTGCCTACAGCTATGGCCAGAACGGTTACGAGCTGTCCGACCTGCCCAACGGCTACTACGCGGTGCACTACGACAAGGAGACCATCCGCGAGGACGTCGAGCGCGCCAAGAAGGTGTCGGACTTCGTCCTCGTCTACATGCACTGGGGCGAGCCCGAGTACTCCAACGAGGTCAACGACGAGCAGCGCGACCTCGCCAAATACTGTGCGGACCTGGGTGTGGGCATGGTCGTGGGGAGTCACGTCCACGTCATCCAGCCCATGGAGTGGGTCGAGCGTTCCGACGGCGGCAGGATGCTCTGCGTCTACGGGCTGGGCGACTTTGTCGCGGGTTACGCAAACTATCCCGACACCATCATGTCGGCCATGATGACCTGCGACATCGTGCGCGGCGATGACGGGTCGCCCGCAGTCGAGAACGTCGTGTGGCATCCGCTCATCGAGCACATGGAGGGGAGCACCGACCGCGTCTGCCTCGTGCGAGACTACACGCAGGAGCAGGCCGAGGCAAACGTGCTCCTCGACTCGCTCGATGACCCCTACCAGTGGATCCACGACAAGACCAACGAGGTCATGGGCACCGAGTTCGCCATCGACATGTGACGTGGCGCCTTGCCTTGAGAGAGACGAGCGGCCCCCGCCCGGTGTGAACCGCCTCCCATTTCTTGGACACAAGAAATGGGAGGCTTTTTTATGGTTGGAAACGCGTTTTACGATATCGGGCTGAGGATGGAAGCCGCCAGGTTGTACGACAGGGGGCATGGTCGAGCTGCGATTGCGTCCATGCTCTGCGTTCCCGAGGAAACCGCGAGAAAATGGCTGGACACCTACAGGTCCGTCGGCATCGAGGTTCTAACTGCAATGGGCGCGAAGAAGAAGGCGTATTCGTTCGAGACGAAGGTGGCCGCCGCCAGGGCGGTCGCAGACGAGGGGCTGACCAAGCCCGAAGCCATGGCCAAATTCGGGATAGCCTCGACCACCTCGCTGAAGAGCTGGGTGAAGGCGTATCGGGAAGGCGGGCCGGAGGCGCTCAGGCCGAGGCCCGCAGGACGGCCGAGGGGGTCCGTGGGAGGACCCGGGCATGAGACGCGCGAGCAAGAACTCGAGCGGCGCATCCAGAGGCTCGAGGCCGAGAACGCCTACTTAAAAAAATCGATTGCCCTGAAAGCGGAAAAGCGCTCTCGAACCGCGAAAAGGCCGCGATCGTGAGCGAGCTTTCAGGGCTGTACCCCCTCGCCGTCCTGCTCGAATGCGCCGGCCTTGCCAGGTCGAGCTATTATTACGCGGCGTCCCACCCGAAGCCTCCGACCAGGCCGGAGCTCTGGGAGGCCGTCGCGGAGATCTTCTCGCGCACCGCCAACGGATGCGGCCATAGGCAGGTCGCGATGTGCCTGCGCGCCGAGCAGGGCGTCCGCATCGCCGACAAGACGGTGCTGAAAATGATGCGCGAGATGGGAATCGGCTGCGGGATCCGCCGCGAGACCGATTACCACAAGTACAACTCGTACAGGGGCGCAGTCGGGAGGACCTTCGAGAACGTCATCGGCCGCGACTTCGAAGCCGACGGGCCCTGGCAGAAGATGGGCACCGACATCACCGAGTTCAGGCAGCCCTGGGGAAAGGCGTACTTCGCCCCAATCTACGACTTTGGTAGCAAGGAGATAGTCGCTTGGTCTACCTCACTGCATCCCAACATGGCTCAGCAGTACGAACTGCTCGACCAACTCCTGGCCAAAAAGCCAGAGGGCACCGCCCCGATCCTACACTCGGACATGGGATGGCAGTACCAGCAAGTCGGCTGGTGTAGAAGGCTTGAGGGCGCAGGAATCGTGCAGAGCATGTCGCGCAAGGGCAACTGCATCGACAATGGGGCGACCGAGCAGGTATTCGGGCACATCAAGGATGAGTTCTTCCGCGGCAGGCGGTGGCCCAGCTTCGACTCGTTCAAGATTGACCTGGATGCGTACATCGTTCATTGGAACACGAGGCGGAGGCAGGTTAAACTGAAGGGACTGACCCCGGAGGAGTTCCGGAATCAGTCCCTGTGTGTGGCCTAGGGCCACTTATTAGCCCGTCCAAGAACTGGGGTGCAGTTCACAAGGCGTCCGGGGCCGCTCGCATGGGGCACCTGCCGGAAGGGGCTAGCCCCTGGCCTTGCGGCCCCTCAGGAGATAGTAGGCGATGCCGGCGACGGCGGCAACGCCGAGGCCGATGGCCCACACGGGCACCGAGCCGGTGCCTTCGGGAGCGGGCGCGTCGGGCGTGGCTGCCGGGACCTCCTCGACGGGCTCGCCGGTGAAGTCGCCCACGAGCATCTTGGAGTAGACGGCCGCGGTGAGGTAGCGGTAGTCGTCCTGCTGGTGGGCCTTGTTGGTGAGGGTGTTGGCGAAGAGCGTCGCCCTCATGCCGTCCTGGTCGTACTCGATGGCATGGACCTGGCCCTTGTACTGCTCGATGTGGTCGGTGGCCATGAAGCCCTCGACGAGGTCCTCGTCGCTCAT
>JAFWMI010000239.1 GCA_017513965.1 Atopobiaceae bacterium | reverse complement strand
GTCCTCGCTTCGCTGCAGGACTGCGCCGGCTGCTTTCCAAGCCGCCTCACAGATCTGGGCACCCCATGAGGATCGCCGAGGGCTGGCAAAGCTCGGTCACGAGGCGCAGGAACGATGACTCCGGGTCTTCGCCCGACTTGAGCTCGGCCTCGCACCGGGCACAGGCCTTAAGACATCCAACCAGTTGCGATGTGGAGAATCGTCTGGCCGCCTGCACCACGCTACGCACCTGCCACTCCTGCTTTCCCAGCTCACTTGCGATCGTCCGAGTATTCTGTCCCCGGCTCCCCAGTTCTCGCGCGCACACGAGTTCGCGAAAACGCCGTGTAAGCAGCGTAAGCAGCGCGATGTGCGAAGGGTTTTGCATGTGACGGTACAGCTCTAGGGCCTTGGCCTCGTTACCTGCGGCAACTGCATCCAAAAACTCCCAGGGCTTGACCTCCGCCGTACGAGCGACGTAACGCACGACATCGTCCTTGGTGATGTGGCGCGTTTGCGCACACAACTCTCCCAGGGTTTCCAACTGTTGGTCGAGCTGCGTCGTGCTCTCACCCACTCGGCTCACCAACTCCCGGGCGGCAGCGTCGTCAATCACCAGACCCTTCGCTCGCGCATGCTTGACCAGGTAGCTGGGCAGCTCTCGGGCACGCAGCGGCGTGCAGTCTATGACCGAGCGCTTGCCCACCTTTGCGACAGCTTTGTAGAGTCGCGTATTCTTTGCGAGCTTTTCGGCATCGAGGCAAAGGACGCATTGTGGGTTGGGGTTATCCAGATACGAGATGATCGTCTCTTGCACCGCTTTGGGAAGCAGGTTCGCATCGTGCAACAGCACCAGACGGAACCCATCCCCCACGGCAAGCGTATTGAGCGAGATGGCGATGTCGGTGGGGTCTATGTTGGCGGAAGCCGTTCGCTCGTCGAGGTTGAACACCGCCATGGCTTGGTCCAACCGCGCCTTGAGGCGCTTGGTGGCCGTCTCGCGCTTAAGCTGGTCGCCTCCCACCACCAAATATGCCGGAAGCAATGCCGGTGCCGCGCTGCGCTGTTGCGCCATGTGTTCGTCCCCCTGCCTGCGTGCCAACGATGCATGACCATTCTAGCGCCAATCATACCCTCACACGGTCCATTGTGCACCGCCGACCAAAACGCGTGACCCATGGAATCGTTCTCACGTAGAATTATCGAGTATGCACGTATATGCCATACCGTCCGAATGAGAGGAACAGCATGAGCAACGATTCCTGGCGTCCAAAACTGCATGTGGCACCCTACAGCGGCTCCATCTCCGACCCCAATGGCCTTTGCCAGTTTAAGGGCACCTACCACTTCTTCTGCCAAAACGCACCTACGTATCCCGGCGACTTTGACTCGCCTCATGGTTGGGGCCACTTCGCGACAAGGGATCTTGTGCACTACGTCTTTCTTGGCTGCCACATCTTCCCCGGGTCTCCCGCAGACAAGGACGGCTCGTACTCTGGTGGCGCATACATCAACGAGGATGTCGACGAGGCATGGTTCTACTACACAGGCAACATCCGCGATGGTGAGGGCGACGGCACCTATTCCGGCCGTCTGGCAAATCAGACGCTCATGCGCTCATACAACGGCATAAACATGGAGGGCAAAGAGGTCGTGCTCGACAACTCTGGCTATCCCGCCTATTGCAGCTGCCACGTTCGCGACCCCAAGGTATGGAAGCAGGACGGCAAGCTTCACATGCTCTTGGGAGCACGTACGCGTGAGGACTCCCGCGGTGCCATCATGATGTACGATTCTGACGACGGCTATAACTGGACCATGTCGGGCTCGGTCACGAACCTCGAGGAAAAGCCCTTTGGCTACATGTGGGAGTGCCCCGACCGCATCGTACTGGACGGACGCGAGTTCCTGAGCACTTGTCCGCAGGGTATGGCCAAGGCCATCGAGTCTCAGGGTTCCACGCGCGACACCTGCCAGAACGTGCATGCGGCAGGATACTTCCCCATCGACGGAACCATTGTCGACCTGCTTGCGCAGGACACCGAGCTCATGGACGCCAAGGCGCCGCATGCCGCCATCGACGAGCACACGTTCGTCGACTGGGACTATGGCTTCGACTTCTACGCATGCCAGACGCTCGTTGACGAGCAGGGTCGTACCATGCTCGTTGGGTGGATGAGCCTGCCTCATGACGAGGACGACGTGCGTGCCTACGACAACCCAACCGAGACCTGGCGCGGCGTGCTCACCATCCCGCGCGTGCTCACCTACTGCAAGAAGTGCGATCGCATCCTGCAGGCGCCTCCTGCAGAGATCGATGCGCTGCGTGGTGACGCCCAGACGTTCGACGGAACGGTCACGCTTCCCAAGAAGTGCGCCGACGTGGTAATCGACGGCATTGAGGGCAAGGGAACCGTCAAGTTTGGTGACTTCCTGGAGCTGCGCTTTGAGGACGAGGGCGCCAAGCTGGTCTTCACAGACATGTCCAAGAGCGGCGATCGCAAGCTGCGTCAGGCGCCGATCAACGAAGTCCGCAACATCCGCATTCTGGTAGACACCTCCGTGCTCGAGATTTTCGTAAACGACGGTGCATATGTCTTTGGCACGCGCTTCTTCGACGAGTCCGACGAGCTCACCATCAGCCACGACCTCAAGGCACAGAGCCAGGTGTGGTATCCCATGGATGAGGTCACCGTCAACTACATCGTAAGCCGTTAACTCTGGTACGCCTTTTTTGAACGCGTTGGCCCCGGTTGCAGAGACGCAACCGGGGCCAACGCGTTCGATGTGCCGACGATCGTCAGGCAAGTGCCGCAGCCACCTCGTCCGTGGTGGCAATAACGGAGCCATAGCACTTTTGGAAGTGCTCTATGCCAGCTTCCTGCGTGCCACACAGGAACGTGCGGGTGGCGTCTTCTGCCACGATAGATTCGTAGCCAAGGAAATACGCATCAGCCAGGGTATGCAGCACGCAGATGTTGGTGTCCTCGCCCACGGCTATGAGCGTCTTGATGCCAAGCTCGCGAAGCAACAAGTCCAAGTCGGTGCCAAAGAACCCCGAGTACCGACGTTTGGGCACTATGAAGTCGCGCTCACCCGAGCCAGCCCCCAAGGCTGGATTGGGAACGGCACGGCCGCGTATGCCATGCTCACCCCAAAGCAAGAGCTCTTGGTCGACCCCCGGAATGTGGGCATCATCACAGAACACAACAGGGAGTCCCGCGGCACGAGCCGCGTCAACGATGCGTGTGGCATTCTCCACCACACGCGCCTCTTCCGGACTCGGCGTATACAATGTGTCGTCTCCCTGCGTCACGAGTACGTCAATCACCAAAACCGCCGTGCTCTTTGCATCAATGTGCATACAAGCCTCCTTTCGGCATGCCGATGACAAAGCACGATTACGCACGCTTTGTCGCGACTACATCTACGCCCGTGTTACAGACGTCGTGTATTATAACGTCTCCAATCTCAACGGGGGCACTAACGCGCACCCCTTTGAGTTCCTTCATGACGTTGAATATCTGACCTTTGGGAACATCCCGTTCCGTCTTAACCGATACACGTCGCTCGATTGCGCTTCCATCCACCGCCACGGACGTGGTGACGATGCGTGTGGGATTGGTCACCTCTTTGCGTGCATAGATTTCTCCGCGCTTGCACGTGTTGCCAGAGACCGATACGACCTCGCCATCTTGCATGACAACGGTGAGCATGCATCCCAAAGGGCAGTTGATGCAGATGAGCTCTCTTTCCTCACTGGCCATGATGATCAACCCTCCTCTAACGTAACGAGCACGCGTTGGGCATCGGGACGATTGAGCAGGTCGTCCCGTTTGAGCACAACCTCTTCCATCTCTCCAGGCGCAAGCACACGCTTCTTCCTGTGCAGTATGCGTTCATCTCCCACATAGACCGAAACGTAGCGATCGCGATACACGTTTCCAACCCTAAAACGAACCACAAGCCGGTCCTCCATGCGCTGGGGGCATATGGTCGATGGAACCGTATAGCGCACGCCACCAGATGTCTCAACCGTCAGGGTCGGCATGCCCTGCGCATCCGTTCGCGTGCCTAACACGTAGTCTGCGGCAGCCTTTCCCGCTGCGTCCGCCTCTTGGCTCACGTAGTCAACCAAGTCATGTACATGAAGCACGTTTCCGCAGGCAAAGACGCCCGCAACGTTAGTTTGCAAACAATCATCCACCACTGGGCCGCGCGTGATGGGCGAAATGTTTACGCCGGCGCTGCGCGAGAGCTCGTTCTCGGGCAAAAGCCCAACAGAGAGCAGCAGGGTGTCGCAGGGATAACGAACCTCGGTGCCCGGTATCGGCTGAAGACGTTCGTCCACCTCGCCGACCCAAACCGCCTCAACGCGGCGCTTCCCTTCGATTCGGGTAACCGTATGGCTCAACAGCAGAGGGATGCCATAGTCATCGAGGCACTGCACGATGTTTCGTTTGAGTCCACCGGAATAGGGCATGAGCTCTGCCACACACGCCACATGCGCGCCTTCGAGCGTCATCCTGCGCGCCATGATAAGACCGATGTCTCCAGATCCCAACACGACGACTTCTTTCCCCGGCATCTGGCCCTCGATATTGACTAAGCGTTGCACCGTGCCGGCGGTATAGATGCCCGCCGGCCTGAATCCCGGGATGTTGAGGGCTCCCCTCGGTCGCTCGCGACAACCCATGGCCAACACGATTGCCTTGGCCTGAATGGTATAGACGCCACGATCGGGGTTTACCGCAGTCACAACGCGATCATTCGTTACGTCGATGACCATGGTAGACAGCCTGCATTCCACTGCAAGGTCCCGTGCCTCGTCCACATAGCGAGTCGCATACTCAGGACCCGTGAGCTCCTCTTTAAACGTGTGCAATCCAAATCCGTTGTGGATGCATTGGTTGAGGATGCCTCCCAACAGCACGTCTCGCTCAAGCACGACGACGTCTTCGCATCCTGCACGCTTGGCTGCGATGGCAGCCGCAAGCCCTGCCGGTCCGCCGCCGATGATGACGATGTCTCGCACCTCCGTTGTCATTGTGCTTCACCCCTCTCCACGATCAGTTCAGACCCCGGCCCGCACTTTGTGACCTCCTCTGGTCCAAGACCCAGTTCGCGCTCGAGAATCTCCATCACCTTGGGTGAGCAAAAACCGCCTTGGCACCTGCCCATACCTGCCGTTACCCGCCGCTTTACGCCATCGAGCGAACGAGCGCCAAGCGGCCGGTGTATGGCCGCAAGTATCTGTGCCTCGGTTACGTGTCGGCAGCGGCAGATGACATTGCCATATGCAGGGTCTTGCTGCGCGAGCTCGGCCCAATACGACACGGGCGCACCCTCAAGTGAAGGAATGCCCGTCCTCGTACCGATCCATTTGTCTGCGTCCTTCTCTTCGAGGGACAACAGGTTGCGCACGATATCCGTTACATAGACGCCGATGGCAGGGCATGAGGTGAGACCAGGCGACTCGATTGCCGCGCAGTCCACAAAGCCTGGCGCGTCCTCTATCTCCCCAATGATGAACTCGTGGTCTGGCTGATGCGCACGCAAACCCGCAAAGCTCGTGATCACCTCGCGCAGCGGCACATCCGCCACGGTGAGCGCACACTTCTCGGCTACCTCGCGCAACCCATCGCTTGTGGTGTCGGTTGACTCCGGATCATCCACGTCCGTCGCCGTTGGTCCCACGAGCAGGTTGCCATGCACGGTAGGGCTCACCAGAATTCCCTTCCCCATTACCGAGGGCAACATGAATATGGTGTGTTGCACGTGATCGCCCGCGGTGGTGTCAAGCAAAAGGTACTCTCCCTTTCGTGGGATAATCCGTATCTTGTGCTCGCTCACCATGTTATGAATGGCGTCGGCAAACACGCCGGCAGCATTCACGACGCAGCGCGTGCGAATCGATTGACCATTCGCCAGAAGAAGCTCCCAGTCCTCCTCAACTCGATGAATGCCATTCACCAGGGCATTGAAACGAAACTCGACGCCATTTTGTGCGGCATTCTCCGCCAAGGCTATGTTGAGTCCAAAGGCGTCTACGATACCGGCGGTTGGGGCCCAAAGCGCGGCGACGGCCAAATCCGAGATATGGGGCTCCATCGCAACGAGCTCTTCTCTGTCCACTATACGCAAGTCTGGCACCCCGTTCGCGCGGCCACGTTCAAGCAACGCCTCAAGACCGGGCAAGTCTTCCTCGCTCGTGCAGACCACCAAAGACCCGCAGCGACGAACTTTAAAGTCGAGGTCCTGGGCCAGCTTCCACATGCGCTCATTGCCCTCGACATTGAACTTGGCCATGAGGGTCCCCGTCTGCGCGTCAAATCCCGCATGCACGATTGCCGAGTTCGCCTTAGAGGTTCCGCAACACACGTCCTCTTCGCGGTCAACAACACACACGCGCGCGCGAAGTCTGGAAAGCTCGCGTGCCACAGCGCAACCCGAAACGCCGGCACCAACCACCACCACATCGTACAAATCGTCTGCCATGTGGCCCCCTTTCAAAAACCCTTTTACCTTCTTCCCCATCTCACCTTACTCTAAGTCAAATACCATCGCACCCGCTCCTCAAACAGGCGGTGCGAAGATTGCGGTTAAGGGGAGAGATTGCCCCATATTTGTTATTTGATATGATTGTGCGTATTTTATGAGCTTGGCAAAACTGGGTAAGTTCATTCGTAGTAATTCATATCGTTCACCCACCGTAGGAGCTGATGCCCATGGATAGTCTTGCCGAAAAGGGCAAAAAACCGTTAAGCCTCGGAGTGCGTTTGGTGCAGGCCTACTATCTCATCGTGCTCCTGCTGGGCATTCTATATGCAGCATTCATCAATCCCAAGGCGGATCTCTCATTTGTATATGACTTCTCGATGATACGGGCAATCATTCAAATGTGGACCTCGGCCCAAGCCGTATGGCTCCTGCAACGCCGCTCCAAATATGCCAAACCGTACTGCATCGCAAGTACCGTATGTTGCACCGTAATGTCCGTAATAGACACGTTTGTATTTGGCGCCCACTCCATCGTATATGGGGCGTTGGGATCCTTTGGCTTTGTCGCATTCGTCCTCGTGGAGTATGTGTTCGCCATTGCCGCAGTGCTTTATTTGGCACTCTCGAAAGACGTAACATCCGAGCTCGCGATCCAACCGAACATGCAGCCAGAGGGCGAGGGAAACAGCTGGACCAACGTGCCATACAAAGAGCGCGTTCGCACCTGGCCCTTCTGGCGCGATACAACCATCTACTTTATTGTTTTCTCGTTTCTTGGACACTGGGCGGAGATGCTCTTTTGTCGGTTGATTGTGGCAGGCGTCTTTATGGGAGACTACGATCCCACCAATGCGATGCTCTGGGACCAGTGGCTCTTCCCCTTCTCGGCAGAGGGCATTGCGCTCGCCATGGTCGTGCTCTTTTTGCATCCACTCAAGGAGTGGCTCCTCAAAAAGCTCAACAATCGCGTCGTTCTTACACTCATCGTATCCTTTTTGGTTACCGCCATCGTTTGCACCCTCATCGACTTTCTTACGGGTATGGTGGCAAACCAACACTACGAGCTTTGGGACTACCGATCCCTGCCCTTCAACTTTATGGGACAGGTCTGCCTACAAAACTCGATGGTCTACTCAATTGCGGCCACGCTCATCGTGTGGGTCATCTATCCACTCATGGATCGGCAGATTCGCAAGATGCCAAGCGAGGTGACCAATATAGTCTTTGTAGGACTCGTGGGGTTCTATGCGTTTGAGGCGGCACTGCACTGGTTTAACTTCTAGCACTCACACGGTTTTGACTGGCAAGGAGCTCGAGGTTAACAAGAGTAGCTTCTTGCCAGCGCCAAGTTACACCAGATGACGCTCTATGGCCTTAAAGTTTTCACTTTCCTCAATGCGTTTGCGAAGGGTGTGTATGAGCAGAAGGGGAACGGCGAGCAAAACAAGCGTGGCAACACCACCAATGATGTTCTTGATGTCCTGAGACAGCGTTTCGCTCCCTTGGATTTGCTCTTCGTTGGGCATGGCGTGCCTTTCGTTGTTTTTATCCGTGTCATTACTGCATTCTATCATGTTCCAACAAAAACGTATATGCATCCCCTACGCGTTAGCATGCGCAACAGACCCATTGCGTTCCCACTGGCTGCGCTGTTTTGACAATCAGGCACACCAAGGGCACGATGCCATACACGAGTCGCATTACGGCAGACCGGCCGCGCGAGGATAAGGCTATTTGAGTTGCTCCGGAACCGTAAGGTCGCAATCACACGAAGCGTCAGACCACGGCATCAAAAAAGTGCGGACCGGAGGGGACCAGTCCGCACAAAGGAAGGGATGGAACTTAGTATAGTTTGACCTTTTTGTCCCATTCGTTCCTATCTTGTTCCGCAATCCAACAAAAACAACACAATGCTACCCCATTGTTTGATAATGCGCGCAACACCCGGCAATTGGTCTGTCTCACTAGCCTTAAACCGGCTCCGCAACTCCATCAGTTAGTCCAAACTCAACAAATCCGAGAGTTCCAGCCATTCCGTCTCGTACTCTTCCATGGTTTGCTGCATCGCAGCAATCTCTTTCTGCTTTGCAACGAGCATCGCAAAGTCCGTAGGGTCGATGGCGTCAAGCTCCTGGTTGAGCGTTTCAAGCGCGCTCTCGTACTTACCCAGTCGTCGTTCAACTGAATCGAATCGCCGTTTGGCATCCCTCCGCTGGGCATTGGTGAGCCCGTGGGCCTTGGCGTTGGCCTCTGGATCAGTATCGCGTGCGTTTGCGACACGTTTTCTTGACCACCCGTGCTCGTCGAGTCTTCGCAGGTATTCATCCACGCCACCAGGGCAGTGCGAAAGCAGCCCGTCAATGAGCGAGTACTGATCGTCCGTAACGCGTTCCATAAGCGAACGGTCGTGCGAAACCATAATGAGCGTCCCGGGCCATGTGTCCAGCAAATCCTCCACGACCGCGAGCATGTCGGTATCCAGGTCATTGCCCGGCTCGTCGAGTATAAGAACGTTAGGCTCATCCATGAGCACGCAGAGAAGCGCAAGCCGCCTGCGCTGACCGCCGGACAAGTCACGGACATAGCTCATCAAGTCTTTGCGTGTAAGCCCCAAGCGTTCTGCCATCTGCTCGGGGCTCCGTGCCTTGCCCTCAACTACATACGATCGCTTGAATGTGCCCAGCAATTCCTCAACCCGCCAGTCATCACGCTCGGCAAGCTTCTCCAATCGCTGGTCGAGCCAACCAAATCGCACGGTCTTGCCAATCTTTATCCATCCGCCCGTAGGACGCTGCCTCCCGCTCAAAATCCTGAGCAGGGTAGATTTTCCCGCGCCGTTCTCTCCCAGAATGCCAATGCGGTCTCCGGGTCCGATGATCCATGATATGCCGTTGAGGACGGTATGAGCCGGCTCCTCTCCCCTGCCCTGGTAACGCACGACCACATCCCGCAGCTCCACAACCTGCTTGCCAAGCCTGCTCATGGCCATGCGGTGCAGCTCAACCGTGTTGCGCAACGGAGGGTCGTTCTCTATGAGCGCCATTGCGGCGTCTATACGAAACTTCGGTTTGCTTGTACGCGCCTTTGCACCATGTGCAAGCCAGTTGAGTTCCTTGCGCAGCATGTTTTGCCTACGCTCTTCTGCAACTGCCGCCTGACGGTCCCGCTCAACCCGCTGTTGCACATATGCAGAGTATCCGCCTTCAAAAGGCTCAATCCTACACTCGTGCACTTCCCACATGCTCGTGCACACCTCATCCAAAAACCAACGGTCGTGCGTCACCACCACAAGCGCGCCCGAACCCTCAGGCCATCGCTCGCGAAGGTGCCTTGCCAACCAGCGTATGGCATGCAAGTCCAAATGATTGGTTGGTTCGTCCAAGAGCAGTACGTCCCAACTGCCCATCAACAGGCGGGCAAGGTCCACGCGTCTTCGCTGCCCGCCAGAGAGGTCGCCCACACGGCCCTTCCAATCGAGCTCGCCCACCAGCTCGTCGATTATTGCGCGTATCCGCGCGTGAGACGCCCATTCGTGCGTAGGCATATCGCCCACAATTGCATGCCCCAAGGTCTCATTGTCATCCAGGGAATCGTGTTGTCCAAGGGCACCCACGGTGATGCCGCCACGATAGGTAACGCTTCCCTCATCGGGTTCGAGCTCCTTTGCCAGTAGCGAGAGCAGCGTGGACTTACCATCTCCGTTTTGGCCCACGACCCCTATGCGGTCACCCTCATATATGCCCACGGTCTGCCTGCTGAGGACGCGCTTGCCAGGCCATTCGTGGCTCAGGCGCTCTCCTCCAATTAAGATTCCCACCTTATGGCTCCTCTCCTTGCGCCCATGAGCGAAGAGCGCGAATCTCATGCGCATAGCCCTTGAGGTCGTTGGGCGTCTCGAGTATCATGGGCAGCTCACGCAAGCGCCGGTTTCTAACGATGCTGGCAAATGCGCTCGCACCAATTGACCCCTTGCCAAGGCATTCGTGGCGGTCCTTGTGAGAGCCGCGCGGATTCTTCGAGTCGTTGAGATGCAAGGCCTTGAGGCGTTCCAGACCCAAAACGTGATCGAACGTATCGAGCACGTTCTCCAAGTCGTCTCGCACGTCGTAACCGGCATCCCAAACATGACACGTATCGAGGCATATGCCAAGCATATCGCCTTTGTCGCATCCTTCGATTATTCGTGCAAGCTCCTCAAAGCTTCTCCCCACTTCGCTGCCCTTGCCTGCCATGGTCTCCAATAGCACGACGGTGGCCTGGCCGCGCTCGAGTATCTGGTCTAGCCCCTCGCATATGAGCGCAATGCCACGCTCTGAGCCTTGTTGTACATGGCTACCAGGATGGAAGTTGTAGTAATTGCCTGGCAGGCATTCAAGCCGCTCAAGGTCCTCACGCATCGCGCGACGTGCAAAACTCACAACGTCTTGCTTCGCCGAACAAAGGTTGTATGTGTAGGGCGCATGCGCCACTAACGGTCCGAACCCTTGCGTCCTGAGATGCTCTGCCAACCGTGCCGCATCCACCGGATCAATTGCCTTGGCGTTGCCGCCGCGTGGGTTTCTGGTAAAGAAGGCAAACGTGGTCGCGCCGATGGACGATGCCGTCTGTCCCATTGCCGCATAGCCTTTTGCTGCCGATAGATGGCAGCCTATCGCCAGTTCATGCATACGACCCTTTTCCTTAGCTGGCTCAGCTGCCAAGCAAGGCCCCTTCGAGCCAATCAACTAATCGGGCTGCCACCTGTTTCTTGGTGAGCGTGGGCAGCTCCTCTGCGCCGTTATGCCCAATCAGCGTCACTCGATTGGTGTTTGACCCAAAACCAGAGTCGCTTCTGCTCACGTCGTTTGCAACTATGAGGTCACACCCTTTGCGCTCGAGCTTCGATTGGGCGTTGAGCAGAAGGTCATTGGTTTCGGCGGCAAAGCCAATAACGATTCGCGTTCGGCCGTTGGAATGCTTTGTGGTTCCAAGATGCGCTAGGATGTCTGCCGTCTCAACGAGCTCAATGCGGTCCATATGCTCATGGGCCTTCTTGAGCTTATGGTCTGCCGGATGCGCTGGCGTGTAGTCGGCGACGGCGGCTGCGCAGATGGCGGCATCGGCATCAAAGAACGCCTGCGTGGTTGCCTCAAACATCTGCCGGGCAGAGATTACGTCTATGCGATCGACTCCAGCAGGGGCCATCAATGCGACCGGCCCAGAAACCAGCGAAACGCGCGCACCCCTCTGTGCAAGCTCCCCTGCTATGGCATAGCCCATTTTTCCGCTTGACGCGTTCGCAATATAGCGTACGGGATCGATGGCCTCATGCGTGGGTCCCGCCGTAACAACCACATGACGTCCCGCAAGCGTCTTGACGACGGTCGAACTCAGCGCCTCGGTAACTGCCGAGGCAATGTCATCGACATTGGCAAGCTTGCCCTCACCCACGTCCTCGCAGGCAAGTCTACCCGTTACTGGCTGCACGACGCGTGTGCCGCGTTGTTCAAGAAGCCCAATGTTGTGCTGTGTTGCCGCCGAGCGCCACATGTGTACGTTCATGGCAGGAGCAACCAATATAGGCGTGCCTTGGGGCGTGGCGAGAACCGTGGCCGATGCGAGGTCATCACCCAGTCCCGTGGCCATCTTCGCCAAGAAGTTTGCCGTGGCCGGAACAACCAGTACTGCATGTGCCCAACCAGCGAGCTCCACGTGAGGAATGGCAGATTCGGGCCAATCATAGAATCCATGCGCAACGCGATGGTGAGTAAGACCTTCCCATGTGGCAGCGCCCACGAACCTGAGAGCATCCTCAGTGCAAACAACCCGGACTTCCGCCTCTGCACGCTGTAGCAGCCGTAGTACCTCTGTTGCCTTATATGCCGCAATGCCTCCACACACGACCATGAGCACGCGTGGCGCCTCTGTATGCTCCCTCGCCATGCGCCGGCCTAGTCGTCGAGCTGAAACATGCCATCACTCACCAGCATACGATGGCAATACGGGCATTCGGTTATGCTTGGTCCGCGACGTATGTCTCCAAACGAACTGGGAGGAATCGCCACGCGACAGATCGATGGCTTGTTTCCGCGCAGCGTCTCCACGGCCAGACCTCCAAAGTGTTGAGCAGCGGCCTCATAGCGTGCCAACACGTCTGGCGTTATGCTTGCGACCACCTGCTCGCGTTCGTTGAGCAACATGCGCACGTCTCGCTCTATGTCGGAGGTCTGCGCGTGATACGAATCCTGCTGAGCTTGTGCCTCGGCAACAAGACGCTCATCCATCTCGCGGGCATTCTTCTCGGCGCTCTTGATCTTGCTGAGCTTTTCCTCGAGGTCGCGATGCTGGAACTCACGCTTCTCTATGCGCTTGGCAAGTGAGGTGAGCTGGGACTCAAGATCGTTCACCTCGCGGTAACCAGCATTTGAGGCGTCGAACTTCTCTTGGACCTCGGTCACGATTTCTATCAACCGAAGATGGCTCTTCTCGTTTTCCTCGATGTCCATCTCCACGTCTTTGCGCTGGCCAACGATCTTTGAGATTTGTGATGCGAGCTTTTTTCGCGCCGCACGTATGGCCTGGAGCTTCTTTGTTTGGGGCATCGACTGCAACGTACGCTTGTGTCGCATGAGCGCAAGGTCAATTTCTTGCACGCGTACGAGGGCATCGGTCTCCTTCATTACGCCCCTCCATTCCCCAATTGAGTTTCCTTGCCTAATGTTACACGAAATGAACCGTCACGTTTAACACGGTCGATATTGGAGGGAGAGCTACCGTTGGCGCATGCCGTCTTCGCTTCGTCGAAATTACGTCGAACAATGCCCAGATCTATAGTCGTAAGACCCTTGCCGGGTGCGGTGATGCACACTTCTCCATCACGCTCCAGCGCAATGCTAAACGCCTGACGGTTCATGGCGGTAGGCGCGAGCAAGGCTGCCTCCACGGCAGTGTCAAACCATGCCGGCTTGGTGGCACCTGACGCTATGGTCACCACGTCCGTTGCGGACTTGGATTCACGCACGGACCCATTGTTGACACCATGGCCAACGGCAATCACGATGCGGACGGCCGCATTGGGTGGACAATCCGCTTGGCACTTTCGCTGGGCGAACATGCGAGCCCAACAGGTATTGAGACCCATCTTTTGCGCCTCGAGCACAATGAGCTGTCCCCAGTAGCCTATGGCCTCGTCCTGATCTCGCTTATGCGCCACAAACGCAATGCAGTCCTTACACCCTCGTATGGCGCCAAACCGCGCAACGAGCTCAAAGGTCTGAGGATTGTTGCGTAGTAGCTGAATGTTGAGCCCAGACGCCGCAGAGACGGTATCTATCACCTGCTGCAACTGCCGTGCCTCGGCATCATCGAGCGCGACCCCCGTATAGTTGCGAACGGAGTGCCGAGCATAGATTGCCTCTAGATTATCCATGATTCCCATCCTCCCTATCGCGCAAACGACGAAGCCACCTCGATGAGGGCACATGCAAAGCGTTCGAGCGTCTTGTCGTCCACGCGCTCATCGAACGAGACGCGCAACGAGCCCAATGCCTCGTTGCGCGGTACTCCCATCGCAGTGAGCACATGGCTGGCATCGAGTGAGCCGCTCGCGCATGCAGACGCAGCAGAAACCTCAAATCCCCGTTTGTCGAGTTGCAACACGAGCGATTCTGAATCCGCACCTGCAACGAGCAGACTCATCAAGCCCGGTAGTCGATCTGGATCGTTTGGATCGGTTGTTGCCGAGATGCCTGTACCCGGTTGGCAGAGCCTTGCATAGAGCCGCTGCGCCTTCCCGGCAACATCGGTCCGCTTTGCATCCACATCGTCATACGACGCCTGAGCCGCAGCGGCGAAGGCAAGTGCGCCACGAACGTCCTGCGTGCCAGGCCGAATGCCACGTTCTTGACCACCGCCAAATGCGCGAGGGCGAATTGGGGTGCGACCTCGAATGATGAGCGCGCCTATGCCAACCGGCCCACCGACCTTGTGCGCCACAACACCCACGGCATCACAGTTCACAAAGTCCGCACGAATCTTTGCAAAACCTTGTGCGGCATCCGTATAGAACAGCGCACCCGCTTCATGGGCAATGCTTCCAAGCGAGCGAATGGGTTGAACTACACCCGTCTCATTGTTCGCGAGCATCACCGACACGAGGGCAACGTCACTTGCCACTGCCGCTTTGAGCGCCTCTGGCTCAACCCTACCGTCCCGGCTTGGCCTAAGCAACTCAACCTCAAACCCGTGCTCCCTCAATAGGGGGGCTTCGTCGAGCCCGGAGTCATGCTCAATGGCTGAGAGCACCACGCGCGTGCGTCTACGGTCCCTTCCGCGCGCCCCCTCAGCCATACCCAAGATGGCCAGGTTGTTGTTCTCGGTGCCACCAGAGGTGAATACCACGTCGGACGGCCGAAAACCCCCGCCACAAATCCGCACCAGAACCCTTCTTGCCGCATCGAGCGCCCGTGCAGCCTCACGCCCGCTCGAATGCAACGAGTTTGGGTTTGCACCGGCATACGATGACTGCTCGTACGCGCGCTCTGCCTCCAAGGCTTCCTGCCGCATGGGCGCGGAGGCGGCATAATCAAGATAAACGCGAGGCGATGCGTTGCTCATGCGCGCCTCAAAAGCCCGCGTCGTCCTGCGTCGCGCATATCCTCAACAGCCTGTGCATGGTCGGGCGCGTCAAACACCGCGCTGCCCCCAACGAGCACGTTCGCACCAGCTGCCACTACCTGCTCGGCATTGGCCGCAGAAATGCCGCCGTCAATCTCTATCATGGGGCGAACCGAGTGACTCTGGCACAGAGCAGCAAGCTTGTTGAGCTGCGCGTACGTGTGCTCAATAAACTTCTGGCCAGAGAACCCCGGGTTTACCGACATGACGAGCACCATGTCCAGGTAATCGATGATCGCATCCAAAGATGCCACAGACGTGCCGGGGTTTATGGCCACTGCCGCGCGCCGTCTGCGCTTGTGGATTTCGTCAACCATACGATGCGCATGCTTAGCGGTTTCCATATGGAAGGTAAGCACGTCCGCACCAGCGTCCAAATAGTCCCTAAAGACCTCGTCCGGGTTGCTCACCATCATGTGCACGTCTACGGGAAGATCGGTCCCGCGCTTCACCGTGCGCAAGATGCCCGGGCCAAAGGATATGTTGGGGACAAAATCACCGTCCATCACGTCGTAATGGATGAAGTCCGCATTGTCCACGCTCTTGAGCTCTGCACCCAAGTTCAAGAAGTCCGCCGCCAAGATGGAGGGCGATATGCGTATGTCTTCTCTTCTATACAAGACAACTCCTAACCAGCAACATTGGAACCTGGACGTGCGCCTGGCACTACCCCATAGAACTCATCGTGGGGCAGACGTCCCAAAAGTGCGTCGATTGCTTCAGCAAGTGGAAGACCATCATACAATATTTGATATACCGCCTTGGTTATGGGAGCTTCCACCCCCTTGCGCTGCGCGAGCTCAAACAAGCTTACGGCCGCCTCGGCACCCTCAACAACCATGCCAGTACGGCGCTCGTACGCCTGCAGGGGCTCGCCCGCAACAAATGCCTCGCCAAACGTGCGATTGCGCGAGTGTCGGGACGTGCACGTGACCACAAGGTCGCCCATGCCGGCAAGACCCATGCACGTGAGCGGGTCCCCCCCACACGCCTTGGCCAAACGAGAAATCTCGGCGAGTCCACGGGTCATGAGGGCAGCCAGAGTGTTGTCCCCCGCACCCAAGGCCACGGCGACGCCACAAGCAAGTGCGATCACGTTCTTTGCGGCTGCGCACACCTCAACACCGCGCACGTCATCGGTAACGTACACCCTAAAGGCGGGACATACGAGCAGCTTTTGGAAGTAGGAACTCACCTCATCGTTTTGCGATGCGACGACCGCTGCGGATATGGTCCCCTTACTGATCTCCTCCGCATGGTTTGGTCCGCTGAGCACGGCAATGCGCTGCCCGTTACCCAACTCCTGCTCCACCACGTCCGCCATGAGGCAGCCGGTATTGCGTTCCACGCCTTTTGAGAGTATGAGCACAGGCACGTCTTGGTCGAGATAGGGTGCAAGCTGGGCACACACGCCTCGCAAGAAGGCGGAGGGAACAGCCAGCACCACGGCTTCCGTCCCCTCGGCCAGCTCCTCAAGCGATGTGGTGGCTATCACGCGATCCGAGAGCACGTAATCCGTGAGCTGGTGGGGGTTACGATGATGCTCATTGATGCCTCGGGCAACATCGCGCTCGTACGACCAAACCACCACCTGCTTTGCCTGAGTGGCTATGAGTCCCGTAATCGCCGTGCCCCACGAACCGGAGCCGACCACCCCAATGCGCTGGGCAGGCAGCGTTATGCTCATACTCACTTATCCTCCCTATCATCGTTATGGTGAACCGAGAACCCATGTTCCTCACACGCAACAGGCGTCCAATGTTCTCGCGATGCGACCAGATTACTACGATGGACACAAACACCAAGGGAACGACGGCTGGGAACGGCACGCCCCAAAGCGTACCGAAAATGGGCAGACTCGCCGCTGCCGCGATGGAACCCAGCGACACGTAATGCGTGGGAACAGTAAGCAGCAAGAACAGTGCGAGCATGCTCAGGCCCAGGGGCCAGTACAGTCCCAATGCCGCACCCAAGCCAACAGAAATGCCCTTTCCCCCATGAAAGTGCAGGTACGGACTGAACACATGCCCAAGAACACAGGCGGCGTACAGTGACGTGAGCACCCACGCAAAGGGTCCGTTGTACGCAAGCATGTTCATGTCTCCGCCAAAGCATGCCGCTGCGATGGCAAGGCGTCCCAGCACCATGCAAAGCACGCCCTTACCCACATCACACAGGAAGGTGAGTGCGGCAGCCTTACCGCCTGCAGATCGCGCCACGTTTGTCATTCCGATGTTGCCCGAGCCCGCTTGACGTATGTCTATGCCATTCATACGCGCGGCTATGAGCAGACCAAACGGGATGCCACATATCAAAAATGACACCACTGCCGCTACAATGGTCGCCACGACAAGCATATCCATGCTAGTCCTTTCTCCTAAACTTGAGACGTATTGGTGTTCCCTCGAGGTCAAGCCGTTCGCGCAGCCTGTTCTCTATGAAGCGCTCGTAGTTGTCATCCACAAGGTCAGGAGCATTGCAGAACAGCGTAAACGTTGGTGGGCACACATTCGCCTGCGTCGCATAGCTCACCTTGAGTCGACGTGCCTTGTGCACCACCGTATGTCCCGACTGGCGTATCTCCTCCATAATTGCGTTAAGCTTGGAGGTCTGAACGCGACTCGCACGAGCCGCCGCTGCCCCACATGCCGTTTCCAACGCCTTGAGGCATGATCTGCCGGTGAGCGCGGATATGCGAACGATGGGTGCCCAGCTCGCAAATCCGAGTCTCCGCTCAACCGACTCGTCAATGCGCTCACGCCGTTGATCGCTGTCGACCAAATCCCATTTGTTAAGACATACGACCAGCGCGCATCCACGCTCAATAGCCATGGTGGCGAGCTTCTGGTCCTGCTCGGTAACGCCAACAGAGGAATCGACCACGAGCAAACACACGTCGGCATGGTCCATGGCCATGAGCCCACGCACCATGCTGTAGTATTCCACGTCCTCGTGCACTTGCGACTTCTTGCGCATGCCAGCCGTGTCCACAAGACGATAGCGCACGTCCTTATGCGTTATGACCACATCCACCGCATCGCGCGTGGTACCAGCGACATCGCTTACGATAGAGCGATCGGTACCCACCAAACGATTGGTGAGCGAGGACTTGCCCACGTTGGGACGACCAATGATGGCGACGTTGAGCGCGTCGTCCTCTTCCTCCTCCACCGCTTCGCCCTGTGGGGGCAACGC
>JAFWMI010000238.1 GCA_017513965.1 Atopobiaceae bacterium | reverse complement strand
TGAACTTGTCCAGCGAGACGGTGCTGTACTGCCTTGGCGACTTGACCTCTACGGGGGACACGCGCGGCTTCATGGCAGCGTTTGGGTAGGGCCGCACCACGAGGAAGTCAACCTCCATGCGGTTGGAGCTGTCCTTCCGGTCGAAGGACGAGTAGAAGAACAGGCTGTGCCCTGAGGCCACGAGTTGCTGGGCGACCACATTCTCTACCAGCATGCCCTCGTTGACCCCCAAACCGCCGAGCAGCACCTGCTGGTACACGGAACCTGGCTCGAGGCCCATGTCGGGAAACGCCAGGCTCACCAGGAGGCCCGTATCGGCGAGGTAGCACTTGAGCGTCGCGTGCTCCGAGCTCAAGCCCAATCCCACCGAGGGGTCTGTAGAGGCATAGGCGATGTTTGCTATCCGCGCATCTCCGAGCCAGAAGAACGCTTCCTCATAGGTACGCATCCGAGCGTCCTTGCTTATACTCGAGAGGACGAAGCGCTTCTCGTGCTTAGAGAGCTGGCCTGGAATCGCATCGAACACGTTCGCTACGCGATACTGCGCGGCACCGGCATATTTGCCCACATCGTTGCGATAGAGCTCGAGGATTTGTCTCTTTGCCGCATCCGCCAGCGCAAAGTCCCTCGTCCGGACGTAGCCGTTTACCACCTCGGGCATGCCGCCTACTAGCAAGTACTCGCGGAAGAGACGCATGGCCTTGCGGTGCAGGTCGTCGGGCAGGGGTCTCAGTCGCTCGAAGCTGGAGGATATGAGCCGTGCAAGCGGCTCCTCGCCCATAGCCCACAGGAACTCCTCGAAGTCCATGGGCTCGAGGGCGACGGAGTGCTCCTCCGAGGGAATGACGATATCCGCCACGTTCTGCCTGATGGACAGGAGGGACCCGGTCTCGATGTAGTCGTAGCGGCCATCTGCCACCAGGTACTTGATCATCCCGCGCGCAAAGGGGAAGCACTGCACCTCGTCGAACACGATGAGCGATTCGCGTTCGTAAAGAGTCGTGCCGTAGCGTGCCATGATTTGGAGGAAGAGCGTGTCGAGGTCTCCGGCAAGGTCGCGGAAGTCCCGCTTTAGCTCCTCGGTGGCCTCGAAGAAGTCAATGACGATGCAGGACCGATACTCGTTACGCCCGAACTCGCTCACGATAGTGGACTTTCCCACACGTCGCGCACCCTTTACAAGAAGGGCCGTCTTCCCTGCGCTGGAACGTTTCCACTCAAGTAAGCTGTCGTATAATCTTCTACGTAGCATTTTACCTCGCATTATCACGAAACACGTAACTCTATGCTGCAAATATAGCACGAAACACGCGTATGCAGGCTACCGAAGTATCACGAAACACGCATCATCAAAGAAACGCAAGAGACCGTACGGCTGTGTGCCGGCCATTGCGAACCGCTTTGCCAAGTTTGCGGATCTCCAGAGCATGCTTCGCTAGATGCCACGCACGTAGAGGGCCACCAGCCTCAGCTCGTCGTCGGTCAGCTCCCGCGCGTGCAGCGTGGCCGCAAGGCGGCCCGCTCTCGTGCACGAGCGCGAAGGCCACGCCGACCTTCTGCAGCGCGTCTACAGCCAAGGAGAGCACGTCGCTCACGGGATGCTCCTTCTGCCTTTGTTGATCGCCTCGCCTCTGCGGACGAGCCGCATCCGGAAGGTCGCTAGGTCGTATCCTGCGCGGCAAACCGCATTGCGCTCGTTCATGAGCGAGGCAAGGTATTCTGCCACGAAGTCAGCCCCACCAGCATTGGCGTCGTGAGTGGCTTCGGACAGGCGAAGGTCGAAGGGCAGGCCGCTGCATCGGATGGCCGCCTTCAGGAAGACATTGTGGCGGACGAGATGCTGAGCTCCTTGAGTATGGGCCTCGCCTTCCTCTTCACGTCCTCGACTATGCGCATCGTGGTGGTTGGCACGGTCACGTTTAGCTCTATTTGTAGTTACATCGTATTTATACCACGTAGAACACTTGTTGTACTACGAAGAGGAGGCGTTCCGCTCACTTGCCTGCAGAGCGCTTCAAAGAAGCGTTCACGGCTCGGGCGTCGTCTGTCGCCAGGCGTCTCGCCTTACGACTGCACGTATTCGCTATAGTTCGGCGCAATGCAAAATGCCAAATGGACCTCGCGTACCGTGCCCGCTTCTCCTCCTCGGGGCCTGTCACCATGCTCACCACGCACACGCCATACCACAGTCGGTCGGCATGGCGGCTCCGGCCAAAGAGCACGCCACATCGATGAGCCATCATTAGAAGAATCGTAACTACGAGAATCGTAACTCTGCTAATATGTACCCACGTAAAGGACACTCGCAAGGAGGGGCGATGTTTGTCGGACGCGCAGAGGAGCTGGAAACACTGGAAGAGCTTTACATCAGCAGAGACTTCCAGATGGTTGTGGTCTACGGCAGACGCAGGGTGGGTAAGACGACCCTGCTCGATCAGTTCTCGCGTGACAAGAACCCCTTGTACTTCACGGCGCAGGAAGAGAGCAGCGCTCTGAACCTCAGGCGCTTCTCCGGGACGGCATACGCGAGGTTTGGCATACCGAGGACCGCGGGGGCCTTCGGAAGTTGGGTTGACGCGCTGGAATTCGTGGCGGACCAGGCGTCGCGGCAGCAGGAGCCCCTGCTCTTCGTTTTCGACGAGTTCCCCTATGCCGCGACGGCGGACCCCTCGCTCCCCTCGGCACTGCAGATCGCGATCGACCATGGGTTCAAGCGAACGAACTGCTGCCTCGTCCTGTGCGGCAGCAACGAGGGGTTCATGGAGGGCAAGGTACTCGGGAGCAAGAGCCCCCTCTTTGGGAGACGCACCGCCCAGATGCGCCTCAAGCCATTCGACTACGGCGACGCGATGCGAATGCTGCCGTGCGCGGGTCCCGAGGAGGCCCTTCGGTACTATGCGACCTTTGGTGGCACGCCGTACTACCTCGAGCAGATTAGCCCAGACCTCTCGTACGAGCAGAACGTCGCGAGGCTGTTCTTCAGGACGTCGGGTTTGCTCTACAGCGAGCCATCGATGCTGCTGAGGCAGGAGCTGCGGGAGCCGGCGCTGTACAACTCAGTGCTCTCCGCAATCGCGCATGGGGCGACCATCCCCAAGGTCATCGCGGAGCGGGCCGGGGTCGCCAGGGAGTCGGTGGGACAGTATTTGAAGACGCTCCTCGGCTTGGGGGTCGTCGAGAGAAGCGTTCCCTTCGGCGAAAACCCCGGCTCGTCTCGCAGGAGCTTGTACTCGATTGCGGACCCGTTCTTCGCCTTTTGGTATCGCTTCGTCGGGCCGTCGGCGGAGGCCGTGGAGCTCGGTGCCGGTCGCGCCGTGGCCATGGAGGTCTGCAACGGGCAGTCCTTGCCAACTTACGAGGGGATGCAGTTTGAACGCGTGTGCCGCGAGTGGGTGGCCAGGCAAAACCGGGAGGCACGGCTGCCCTTTCTGGCAACGTCGTTTGGGCGTTGGTGGGGACCCGACCCTACGCTGCGCGAACAGGTGGACATCGACCTCGTCGCCGCGAACGCGACCACACACCAGATTGCTTGCGGCGAGTGCAAGTGGCGTAGTGCATTCGACGAGACGCAGGCCATAGAGACCCTTAGGCATCGCGCCGACCTGATACGTGGCCGGTGGCAGGAGCGTTACTTCTACCTCTTCTCAAAGAGCGACGTCAGTGTCGGCACGCGCAAGAAGCTGGAAGGGATCCACGACCTGCAGGTTGTGACAGCGGGTGACATCTTCGCCCGATAACCGGGAGTGGGTCACGCCGTGCCGGCTAGTAGTCGCACTGGAAATCGCGGCGATCTGTTTGCGTGTGATGAATCGAATGCGTGTACCGCTTGACGGTTGTTGCTACTATTGCCCGCACAAAGAAGGAGCGGCACCTCGCGTCCCTTGCCGGCGGCGCCTCGCTCTTCGCCGGCGCGGCGGAATCGAAGCTCGCCCGCCTGCGCGCGGAGCTCGCCCCGCTCGCCGCCCGCTACGACGTCATGGTGGCCAACCCGCCGTACATGGGTGCCTCAAACATGAACAAGTGGCTTAACGGATGGACCAAGAAGCATTTTGCCGAATCATGCCGAGATCTCTGCACCTGCTTCATCAAGCGAGGCATGGTCCTTGCGAGGCGTGGCGGGTATGAGGCACTGATCACCTCTGACACATGCATGTACATCTCGTCCTTCGAGAAGATGCGCAAGTTGATTATTGAAGAGACGAGCATCATCGCCTTCATTGATACTCGCGGAACTAACGCCCACCCAGACGTCTTCGACGCAAACGCAGGGTGGGTACTATGGAACGATAAGAGCATCGCGATGAAAGGCTCCTACTTCAAGCTCAACCAACCTATCGCTGAGAAAGAGGCAGGGCTCTTGGAGGCCCTTGCCAATCCGGATTGCGGGTGGTTCTTCAGGAGAAGCAATCAAGCCTACAGGATTATCCCAGGAAGCCCCATTGCCTATTGGGCAAGTGACAGTCTCGAAAAGATATTCAGTGCCTGCAGGCCATTTGATGATACCCTGCAATGTCGAGAAGGTATTCACACTGCCAACAACGAACGCTTTCTACGCCTTTGGTGGGAAGTTAGCAACAAGCTCATGGTACATGGCGCACAGAATCTAAGTGATATTGACCGAAAAGGTCGTTGGGTTCCATATTGTAAAGGTGGGCCATTTCGTAAATGGTATGGCAACTTTGAGTATCTAATTGGATTTAACGCCGATTTGCGCGACAAAATGCGTAAGCAACAGGGATGTGTTTGGCCCAGTCAATCGCTTTGGTTCAAAGAAGGCGGCACATGGACGGCAATATCATCTGGTTGTCTTGGAGTTCGATACTATCCTGCTGGCTGTCTTTTTGATGCGGGCGGCCAAGTACTCGTTGGCGACAATTGCATAGAAGCAATTGCGGCACTTAACTCGTCACTATATAACGTGATAGCCGAACTAACTATGCCGACTCTAAACTATAAATGCGGAGTAATAAAGACGCTTCCCGATCTCAGGCGAAACAATACTCGCACAATAGTAACGGCTTCAAACAATGTGGATATAGCATGTGAGGATTGGAACTCTTCAGAAATGTCTTGGGATTTTAAGCAGCATCCTCTAATCTAGTCGTATGACATGCAAGTGGACATTCGCACGTAAAGTTAGACTGCAAGGGAACGATAACCTTGCAAAGCTACTGCAGTTCTATCTATGGGAAACGCCTGTTCCTGATACATCTCAAAAAGGTAAGACATTTAAGGAATACGGCTGGTCGAAGTCTAATTACGCCACGCTGCATGCCCGCATGCGGAGATGCTCAGGATTCCCTGATTCCAAAGCGGAGCGATGGGTCGAGTCTACTGCTTCGCGAGTTGAAAACGCCCTAGCGAAGCTAGGGCGTTTAGATGGGTATGATTGCTCGTTTGAATTTGCTGTTCATACCGTCAAGGACGGGCTTAATAAAACAGAAGCTTTGTTTTATCTGATAAGAAATGCATTTGCGCATGGCGGTTTTCGAGTCAGCGGTTATGAGGGCAAAAAATACTACGTTTTCGAAAACCGCCAAGGTTGCATTGTCAAAGGGCGTGCCATTCTCGAAGAGCAGACACTCCTTGATTGGATTGTGATTGTGAAGTCCGGTCCGTAGCCAAGATGAGGTAGATTTGCAAGCAATTCATATTACGTTACAAAAGGGGATGCCGCCGAAACCCACAGGAAGTTTCGCTGCATTGCCAATCGGTTCGCGCAATATCAACTGCCCCTTTGGCTATGTCTGCAATTCGACTGTCTTCACCTGCGAATGATAGTGGTAACGATGCTATTTGCCCACCTTCATAATTGAGGGTTGGCGACATAAAAGAAAGTGCGTGCAGCGCAATCGATGAGTTAAGGAATGACATAATACAAATCCGCAGTTTTTCATCATTGACGAACCCGCTCGCTCCTGCGACGTCAAATAATGATCCAGATTGCCGTGCCCTAACAGCAATAGCCCCAGAGGATATCTTTGACCAAGTGATTGATGGTTTGAAGTAATAGTCCTCGTTTGGAACGGTCGATCGGATTCGTCCTGACGCGTCAGCGAAGTGCCTGATTTCATATCCGTCATTTTCCCAATTCACAACGTAGTGGTCATTTCCGTACCACTTTCGAAACTCTCCACCTTTGTTGTATGAAGCCCATTTAGCTTTAGGATGCTTTTGGAAATCATCCAGTGAAATAGCATCCATCACTCTTGAGGAAGATGGTACCTCCCACCACAGACGTACGAACCTTGCATTGTCTGCAGTAGTCATGCCCAATCTAATGTCAATCCATCTTCCTAGGCGAGGCATCAGCTCAAACGCCCGAACCATAGGCTTACTCACCCAATACGCTATTGGAAGACCTGGTATCGCCTCATAGTCGGCGGTTGATCGTCCAAAGAACCACCCGCAAACCGGATTGGCAAGGGCCTCCAAGAGGCCTTCCCGCTTCTCGTCCTCGGAGCCCATGTCCACCAGGCGGAAGTAGGCGCCCTCCGCGTCCGACGGGGCGGCGGAGAACACCGTGGCCGTCGTGGACACGACCTCCCCGCCTATGGCGCCGAACGCTCGCGTGCCGAGGTGCGCCATCGACGATATGGCGTGCCCCTCCAGTAGCTTCTTCCTCATCCTCTCGTAGCTGC
>JAFWMI010000237.1 GCA_017513965.1 Atopobiaceae bacterium | reverse complement strand
TCAAGGCCAAGAAGGCCTGGATCTGCTACATCAAGGCCAAAGTCGGCAAAAAGACGTACAAGTGCAAAGTAACGGTCAAGAAGGTCGAGAAGTCCAAGAAGGACGACAGCCAGGTCGACCCCGTTATCATCTACCCGCCCAAGGAAGAAATCGAGGTCGAGACCAGGGAGCTCAGCGACTCGTCGAGGAATCTCGCGGCGGGCCTGACTGCGGCCGCCCTTTCGAATGTTGAACCCAGCGCCGAATTCATCGCATCCTATACCGGCTTCTCGCTGGAGCTTCTCAAGAGGACCATCGCAGCCGACAGGGCATCGGGAAGCATCTCAAACCTCCTGATCTCGCCGGATTCGGTGACCACCGCCTTTGCCATGGTCGAAAACGGAGCGGCGGGAGAAACGCTTGCCGAGATGGAGTCTGTGCTCTCCCCCGGTGTTACCGCGGACGACTTCAACAGGTACCTTTCGGCGGTCAACCGGAGGCTCATGTCCTCTGACGCCTTCATCTACAACGTCTCCAACTCTCTCTGGGCGCGTGAGGGCCTCGTGGACGTCAGGCAGAAATTCCTGCAGGTCAACATGGACTACCACGACGCGGAGTTCTACGTGGCGCCCTTTAACGAGCAGACGGTCCAGGACATCAACAGCTGGGTCTACAACAAGTCCCGCAACATGATCGACGGCATCCTCAACGAGCTCAGCGAAGATGCGCGCATGGTCGTGCTCAACACCGTCGCCTTCGAGGGGGCGTGGGATCACGAGTTTAGGAGCGAGAACACGGCCCAGCGGGACTTCACGGCCTTTGACGGCACCAAGAAGCAGGTCCCGATGATGTTCGACAGCGACTCGTACCAGTATCTTGAGATGAAGGGTGGCCAGGGGTTCGTCAAGTACTACAAGACCGGTGGCCAGGGCAGTGGCGTCGCCTTCATGGGCATACTTCCGCCGCCGGATGTGAGCGTAGACGACTACATCTCGTCGCTCAGTGCCTCGGACTTCGCAAGCGCCTGGAATAGCAAGAAGCCGAAGGAGGTCGTCCTGCGGCTTCCGAAGTTTGGCTATGACTACAGCGTAGAGATGGGAGACCTCCTGCAGGAGATGGGAATCGTCACGGCGTTTACGGACATGGCCGACTTCAGCAGTATGGCCACCCCGACACCAGACTCGCCGGGCCTGAAGATCAGCAAGGTGCTGCACAAGACCCATATCGACCTAGACGAAAGCGGCACCCGAGCGGCGGCAGCAACCGCCGTCGTCATGGAGAAGGCCACCGCACTCCCTGGCAAGACCCCCATTGAGCTGACCTTTGACCATCCGTTCGTATATGCGCTCGTAGACACCGCCACGGGCATCCCCCTCTTCATCGGAGAGGTGGTTGCGCTCTGACAGGCACATGGCGCGCGAATGGTCAGGAAGCTTTTAGCTACCACATCTGCAGATTGGTCAACCTGCCACTCCAAAGAGCTCCTTTGCCAAAAATGGAAGGCGAAGGAGGTGGATTGGAGATGATGACATTGTTGGACAAGACGCAGATGATCAGGCTGCACGTCCAAGGCAAGTCGAACAGGGAGATAGGCAGGATCATGAAGGTCTCCCGCAACGCGGTCGGCAAGTACGTTCGGGAATGCGAGAGGCTCCAGTCCGAGCTGGAGGCGTGCGACCCGGAGGACACCGGGGAGGTGAGGAGGATAGCGGACGCGATCACCGCCGAGCCGTCCTACGACAGCTCGTCCAGGGGCGCGCGCAAGTGGAACGCCGACATGGACGCGCTGCTCGACGAGATACTCGCCGCGGAGGACGAGAGGCGCCGGCTGCTCGGCCCCAACAAGCAGGCGCTCACAAAGGCCCAGATACACGGGCTGATCGTCGGGGAGGGCCACCGCATAGGGCTCACGACCGTGTCCAGGCGGATAGACGAGAAGAGGTCCGCGGGCAAGGACGCCTTCATGGCGCAGGCGTACGAGTACGGCGACGGGTTCGAGTACGACTTCGGCGAGGTCAAGCTATACAGTTCGAGAACGTCCAGAGCATGGACGTGTGGTTCGACTACCCGCTGCATGTGCCCGACCACAGGCAAGTGCTCGCCCAGTGCCCCTACGACGGAGGCGAGGCGCGATCCACCGACGGAAGCGGCAGGAGCCGTGCCAGGCGCGGGAGGAGAAGCAGCGTTGCCTCGAGGAGGCCTTCGAGGCCGTCTCCATGGGAGAGGACACCGTTCGCATCGACGACCTCGCGGAGTACCTCGGGGTAAGTCCCAAGACCGTGAAGCGACGCATAGACGAGTCGCGCCAACTCGAACGCAACGACGACTACGTTAGGAGAAGGTCATGAGCCAAGACGGACAAACCAACCTGTCCGCCTGTCCAGACGATGGACAGGCGGGCGTGTCCTGCCACATGGACAAACGGACAGCTTCCCTTAAACATGAAGTTCATGTCCAACGTGAATACCTTAATCACGGTGAGGCGAAAGCACGCCTCACCAACCCGGAGGAAAACGAATCGGCCGTCCGAACAGCGCCCCCCTAACGGGGGCTGTCCGCCCGCCCGCAGCGCCAACGAAGAGTAAATGGGAAGTCAAACCGGATGGGCGCGTGACTGGCTCAGGGGCGTTGCCGATGCGAGAGTCGCGCTCGAACGAACACAGACGCTCCTGGAGGTGAGGAGGGAGCGGGCGCTCTGCATGGGCAACTCGATGTCGTCGGGCCCCTCGGGCAAGGGCGGCGCCAACGCGTCCGAGGCCAACGTAATCGGCTATGTTGCCTCCGAGGAGGACTTCGAGACTACTTATGCATGGACAAGGGCGGAGCTCGACCAATTCGATGCCATGGCCAAGGCCAACAGGATGATTCTGCGTGGCGCAATCCTTGACGGGCTCGACGTCACCGAGATGAAGTACCGTATCGGCATGACCGACCGCGAGATAGCGAAGAAGCTCTGGGCGTTGCGTTCGAAGGTTCACTACCGCCTCGCAGCGTTCGTGGACTACCTGGACTTCATAGGACGCAAGCGGGCGCTCCATCCATAATGGCGAGCGGGATGATTATTGGCTGAAACATAACGATGCTCGTAGGATAACTATTTTCGCGTGCGCCTCCCATCACTAACCTACTTAGAATTAGAAAGGCTCTGAACGAGTTCTCGAATGAGGTTGTTAAGACCCGCGCCGCGATGAACGAGGTCGGTTCGAATGTGAACCAGATTGCCCGTGCGTTGAACGAACGTAGGCCTGTTGACGCTTCGATGTGTCGGTCTATGCGTGACGCTACGGAATGTCTGGGCGAGATTGATACGCGGTTACAGTCGGTCACTGATGGCGTCGAAAAGCTCTCGGTTCCCTACGAGCGGTTGGGTGATGAGTGATGCCCACGACACACATTTCGACCATTCGATCTATGACCACACGGCTTGCTTACGTCACAGTTGGCAGCGGCAAGGATCGACAAAAGCATTTGGACGATGGTACCGTGCGGTACCTGAAACAGATCACGGACCTGGACGATGTTCATGGCACGGCTGCGTATGCTCGTGCTGTTCGTGAGCGCTTTTCGAACCGTAAGCTTGAGGGGTACGAGGTTCGTGTTTCGTGGTCCTTGGACGAGCTGGATCCCAACAATCCCGATGATGTTGACATAGCTGTCGCATTTGGCTATGAGCTTTGCCATAAGCTCTTTCCGAACTTTCCGGTGGTTGTTACCGCTCATGGTGACGGCGATGGCGGTTGCCTGCACGTCCATTGCGATATCGTCAACAACGATATTCAAACGGATCGGGCTATCCGTGGTGACAACAGAGACCATTACCATGTTGCGAAAACCTCGGACGAGCTTGCCGAGGGTTACGGCTTCCGTAGGGTTGAGCGCCATCACTCGAATGCATGGTCTTTGCAGCGGCAGAAGCATGAGCGGGATCTTGAGGATTATGGTGCTCGTGAGTCTGGTGCTTGGTCTCGTCCGCACATGAATGCTGCGGTTCGTCTTGCGATTGGTGACGTTGTCGCTGAGGCGTTGAACGACGATGATGTTGTTGACGTTGAGCCGTTCGAGCGCGTACTTCTGGAACGTTATGGTTGCGAGATTCGTCGCAAAGAGGTTAAGAAGCGCGATGGCACGGTGGTTGCTGGTTTCACATATGCGATGCCTGTTGAAATCAACGGTAGGACTCGTATGCGCCGTTCGAAAGCCTCGGCGATTTGTCCTGAGTTCGATGCTAATCACATCGAGCAGACGATTGACGCTCGTCTAGTCGAGCGTCTGCGTCAGCAGGAGGCAGATTCCAACGGCGTTGAGTTGGGTGTAACCGATGGTGTTGTGGTTCCGTCTGCGGAGCCTGACGCCTCGCCGTCGTACGAGGAGACGGTTGCTGGTCTTGTCTCCAGACATGACGTTATTCGTCAACGACTTCTGTATGACGATGATGGTGTTATGAACGGTGTTTGCCTGATGCCGAACCCAACGTTGTTTGGCGATGATGGTGTTGAGGCTGCATCGTTTACGCTTATGTTTGATAACGTGCGTAAGACGCTTGACCGTGTCGATATGATGTATCGGTCACCGTCGTTTGCGCGGGAGTATAAGACTCTTCCCCCTGCTCCTACTTGGCAGGATGCTGTGGAGGACTTTGTTGGCGAGTATCAGCGGTCTGCTGAGCGTGTAGTTACTGCTGATACCGATTCTCGCCCGACTCCTGAGACATTTGTTGGCGAGGTGCTTGGTATGTGTTTCCGCACAGTTAAGCATGCCTGGACGAGGATTACGACTCTTGCTGAGGCTTGTGCTTACCGACTGGGTGCTCGTGAGCGCGTGGGTAACACGTTTGGGCAGATCTTGCGTAAGGTGGTTGGTAAGCGTGCGGAGAGTATTGAGCCTGAGCCTCGGAGGCGTTCTGTGAAGCCTCGTGTTGTTGAGGATGAGCATAGGCCTGAATGGAGTGAAGCTGCGTCTGTGGCGTCTTCTAAGGGCAAGCTGGACGAGTCGGATCTTAACACGCTGCTTTCCAACACGCTGTCGGCCATCGAGGCGTCGAGCGTCGGGTTCGAGTCCGAGGAGGACTTCCGTGGCCTGTTCGATGACTTCGACACCAGCTCCAAGCGCCTGCTGCAGCTGATGGACGGCATCGGTGGCATGGATCTCGGTGACTTTGGCGAGAACCGTATCGACGCCTTCGGTGACGCCTACGAGTTCCTCATGCGCATGTACGCGTCCAACGCTGGCAAGTCCGGTGGCGAGTTCTTCACGCCTCCCGAGGTCTCGAAGCTGCTCATGACCATCGCCTTGGATGGCCGCGACCACGTAAACAAGGTCTATGAAATTAAGACTCCGTATTGGATACAAATTAACGATTGCCCCCTTAGGGGTGTCGCGTAGTACTTGGGGGTGACGCACCCTCCCGATTGGAATCGCGTAAAACCCAGTGCCGCAGGGACGCCCTCAGACTTCAAACGTCGCCCCGTCGTTCACAATGAACTGACGGGGTCAATTTATGTCTTGGACGCGTGCGATAATTGTTGGAGCTGGAATACCGGAGGCACAGTCAAAACATGGACCAACGGATACACCTGGAGCTCCGTCATATTGGCTGTCGGCATTTGGAGAGGAGAGCTTGTCGTGCCCCTCAAGACACACGATCAGTTTGTCGAAGACCTCGCAAAGGTTAACCCTGCGATCAGGCCGATTGGCACGTATGTGCATAGCAAGCAGCCAATCGAAGTCGAGTGCAAGAAGTGCGGCCACAGGTGGAGTCCGACACCGAACATGCTGCTCCGCAAAAGCGGGTGCCCCGCATGCGCCAGGAAACACCTCGGGGACGGAAGGCGAAAGACCAACGAGCGGTTCCTCGCAGAGCTCGCGGTCTCGAATCCCAGCGCGGAGCCGTTGGAGGAGTACAAGAGCGGGTCAAAGCCCATGCGGGTGCGGTGCAGGACCTGCGGCACGATATGGGACTCGAAGCCGATGTACCTCCTCAAGGGGGTGCTGTGTCCCAACTGTCGGCATGAACGAAGAATAAACGTTAGGCGAAAGACCAACGAGGAGTTCCTTGCCGACATGATGGAGCTCCATCCCGAGATCGAGGTCATGGGCAGCTATGCAGGGAGCAAGGTCGGCGTTGATTGCAGGTGCCGAAGGTGCGGCTTCGAATGGAGCCCGAGGCCGAACGACCTCATGAGCGGGCACGGATGCCCCAGATGCGGTGGAAGCCACTACAAGACCCACGATGAGTACGTCGCCGAGCTCAACGAGAGGTTCCCTTCTCTGGAGGTGGTTGGAAGGTACCGAGGTGACGGGAAGCGTATCAGGGTGAGGTGCAGGACCTGCGGTTACGAGCGAGACGCCATCGCGAACAGCCTGCTCAGACAGCAGGAAGGCGGTGCGAACTGTCCGAACTGTACTGGCAAGAAGAGGCTCACGCAGACGGAGTTCGAGGAGAGGCTCGCTGAGGTGAGCCCCTCGATAAGGGTGCTCGGAAAGTACCGTAGTGCCAACACGAGAATCGAGGTTGAGTGCGGACTGTGCGGCCACAGGTGGAGCCCCACGCCAGCTAGCCTCCTTCACGCCAAGTCGGGATGCCCCAACTGCTACCACGGGTCCACGTCCGTCATGGAGCAGTTTATCTACTGGTCGCTCGTGCACGCGCTCGGCGAGGATGCGGTGCTGTCCAGGGACAGGAGCCTGGGGGTGGAGGTCGACGTCTACGCACCCGACCTGGATCTGGCAATAGAGCCCGGGAGCTGGTACTGGCACGAGGGAAAACTCGACGAGGACGAGGCGAAGCGAGCTGCATGCTCTGACGCGGGCGTCCGGCTCGTGACCATATACGACCAGTGCCCTCTGGAGACCCCGCCGTTCGCGACCGACTGCCTCGTCTTCAAGTACCCTCTGGCCGTCGAGAGGGACATGGCAACGCTGAAGGAGATCGTGATTGGCCTGCTTGAGGAGTGTGGGATCGACGCGGACTTCGAGGACGAGGACTGGAAGGTCATCGAGGGAAGGGCACGACGCTCCTCCAGGCGTATGACTACCAGGGAGTTCACAGAAAAGCTCTCCTTGATAAGCCCGTCAATCGAGGTGCTGAGCGACTACGTCGGAACCGGCGCGAGGGTTCACTGTAGGTGCAGGGACTGCGGAAACGAGTGGAGCACTGCTGCGGGGAACCTTCTCTACCAAGGAACCAAGTGCCCTAGCTGTGTACATCGGAAGAAGACCATCGACAGAATGCCAACATCGATGGATACCGACACGTTCAGCGAAAAACTGGCAGACGTAAGCCCCAACGTCGAGTTGGCTGAACCTTACGAGGGGATGGCCGAGAGGGTCAAAGCCCGCTGCTTGGCATGCGGACATGAGTGGGTCGCAATGCCACGAGTCCTCCTTGCGGGTAGCGGTTGCCCCGCGTGCGAGGACGTGCAGCGGAGCGTGGCGGCGCAGAGCCGGAACCTCGAGAGGCGTGAGAGCGAACGAAGAAACCTCGTCGCCGAACTCAGGACGAAGACACAGACCATCGATATTGACGGCGAGTTCAGGGGGATGGGGAGGCTCGTCACCGCTAGGTGCTCGAAGTGCGGATTCGAGTGGCGTACCATGCCTGCCAAGCTCCTGAAGGCGCACATGTGTCCATCATGCGAACGTCCTCGTGCGGGAAGCAGACTCAAAACCGATAAGCAGTTCAAGGAGGAGGCGGCAGAGAAGAACCCTGACGTCGAGGTCGTCGGAACGTATCACGGAGTCCACCAGCCCATCGAGGTCCGCTGCAAGAAATGCGGAAGGAAATGGGACTCGACTCCCGGGCGCGTGCTTCAGGGGTTCGGGTGCGGCCCGTGCAACATGAAGGGGCCGAGAAAGACCACGCAGCAGTTCCGAGACGAGCTGGCGGCGATCAACGACAAGGTCCTCGTCAAAAGCGAGTACCACGGTGCCGTAGAGAAGGTGCTCGTCGAATGCCTTGTGTGCGGCCACGAGTGGGAGACGGCGGCAGCTCACCTGCTGTCGGGCACCGGATGTCCCGAATGCGCAAAGGTCAGGCAGGGCGCAACCAACCGCAAGTCACACCAGCAGTTCGTTGACGAAATCGCAGCCCTGTCCCCAAACGTCGAGGTGCTGGGTACCTACAAGGGAAAAACCTCACGGATCGAGTGCAGATGCAGGACGTGCGGGCACGAGTGGACGACATCGGGACAGAGCCTCGTTCAGGGCTCCGGATGCCCCGCGTGCGCCAGGAGGAAGAGCTCAGAGAGGCAGATGGGCATTCCGGTCAAGAGACGTATTCGTAAGGTGAGGTGCGTGGAGACGGGCGAGGTATTCAGGTCCGCGACCGCCGCGTCCCACTCTCTGGGTCTCAGCGACCCATGCGTCAACAATGCCGCCAAGAAGGGCGGCACTGCAGGGGGCTTTCACTGGGAATACGCCGACGAGGGATAGGCTCGAGCACTCTGAGCATGTCATCGCTCGCGCTTCTGCCTACGCCCTGACCTCCTGACCGTTGCGAAAGGTGACGCGTATGTCGTCGCGCGAGTGGACGGTGACGTGGTCCGCGAGCGCGTTCCAGACCTCCGGCGTGAACTCCGTCAGCGCATTCGGGAGGCCATCGAAGGACTTGAGGAAGGCCTCGTAGCTCCCTCGCCGGGTCTGGGCGTCTTGGATCTCCGCCATGACGGCCTCGAGGCGCGCCTTGGCCTTGTCGAACCGCTCGGTCAGGCCGTCGTAGCGTTTCTGGTACTCGGCCTGGTCGAGGGCGACGTGGGCGTTCTCGTAGATGCACTGCTGCACCATTTCGGAGACCACCTGCGCCTCCTGCAGGAGCTCGTCCCGCTCGGCTTCCAGCGCCTCGGTGTCGAAAAGCATCTCCATCATGGCCACGCCGTTGGCGACGACCTCGTCTTTGGTGGCCAGCAGCTTGTTAGCCGCAGAAAGGAAGGCCGCCCGGATCTCCTCGTCGGTGAGGTGCGGCGTGCGGCAGGTCTTGTCCCCGTCGTACTTGTGGTTGCAGCGCCAGATGGTCTTGCGGTACTTGCTGTTGGAGTGCCAGACCTTCGAGCCGTACCAGCAGCCGCACTCGCCGTACTTGACCCGGCTGGAGAAGGCGTGCACTCTGCTGTGGTACTTCCCGCCCTTGCCGCGACGCAGCATCTCGCGCTGCACTATCTCGAACAGGTCCGGGTCGATGATGGTGAATCTGAATCTCCCCCAGTTTCGTTGACAGGTCGATATCAGGCGGCGAGCGGTCTGTCAGCGTGCGTCTCGTTGAACTCGCGTATTGGCTCACGTGACCTAAGGAGGAGTGGATCCGTAGCCGCTCGTGGGAACACTCTATACACAAGACTCTCGTTCGAGTCCTGCTCGCGGCTGCGGTAAGTCCTGGCGTGCTTGTCGTAAGACTCGAAGGGGTAGGTGCTTGCCCTCTTGGCTTGTCCACGTCTGGTGAGACAAATGGACGTTCCATCTGGTACATCCGTGTCGAGAAGGAATAAGCATTTTTAGACTGCGATTGCTATGGCCGGGCTCTTTATTTGCCGTTGTTGCCGAGAAGGTAGCGTGCCACTTTCGCGTTGTGCACACCTGCGGGCTGTGGCTCGAAGACTGCGGGGAGGGTAGGGGCCTTGGTGTCGGCTGGTCTGACCTAGCGATACCTCATGACTCCGCCGATGGTAAACCTGCGCTGGCGGTCGATGTTGTACTTCCTTACGAAGGCCAGGTCCTCTTCCCACTTCTGGCACGCAAGCCTCATGTTGGGGTTCCCTTCACGCCAACCTATAAAGAACTGCAAGTAATCTATGACGCGCGGTTTGCTGAGGATACCCCTGTCCATGATGTTGGCGAGTATGAGCTGTCTTTCCTTGGACGTTAGGCCATCTGCTTGGCGTACGTTGTAGCCGCACATCATGAGTGGTGACTCTTGGGCTAGATTGCCTGTGCCGTACCCAGAGGATGACTGTGCGGGGAAGGAGAAGTTACCGAGTATCGGTCCATACTTCTCACGATAGTGAAGGTATTCGCGCTGTCCAAGGTAATACTTACGGCATTGCTTGCAGTAGTTGACGTTGATGGTTACTGGCCGTCTCTTGAGGGTAGCAATCGTTCCCGTGGCAGCCTCTACTTGGTGGCCTCTTTGGAGGCATGAGAGCGACCCTTTAAACACGTAAAGGACGTTCTCAGGCCCATCGAAGGTAATCGGCCCTGTTGTCTCTGGGGTCATTGGGCCCTGCACACTTGGCCTTTTCAGTGGCCTCGTGCGCGGCTTAGTGCGAGTCTTTGGCTGCCCGTCTATAGCGGCGCATGCGCGGGCGAACTCCATATCGCTCGCGTATCCGAGTTCCTCCAGACTTCGTTCGAGCTGCACGCCCCAACCTGCGACCTTGAATGAGCTTACTGGCAACATGGAGAGGATGTGCGGCCTGACTCTTGCCCCTTTTTTCTCACCACACGCGTAAACAACACTGCCATCAGGGCTGAGCACAACGAATCTGTATTTGCGGAGTGCGCGCTCGAGCGTTTCCTGTCTTGAGTCGGGCTGGGGCAACGAGGTTGTTGTGTCCCGCTCCCTGTCCTTATTACTGCGCTGGGGCTTTTCTTCTTGTGCGGGGAATTCCCTATTCTGCTTCCTCTCCACCTTTCGGCAGGCTTTCCGGAGCACGCCGCTGGCGGTCATGCTCATCACCTGTGCGCAAGAGTCCGAGAACAGAAACCAGCAATTGCCGACCGCCTCATCCAAGAAACGAGGGAGCAGGCGCGCGATTGGTTTGTTAGCGTTGTCGTAGACCTCAAGCTTGGTAACTGCTATTTGCGACCAAAACTCTTTTGCGTCCTTCGAGGCCATGGACTCAACGAATGCTGCGGCTTGTGTTACCGAATCGCAGTATCTCTTTTGCCTGTGTGCCGTCTGGAATCCTTTGCTCAATGCGATGGTTTTCGTTGCAGAGGCGAAGCTGAAGGAACGTGGAACGGCTATCACTCCTCCGCCTTCCTTTGTCTCGGGCCATAGCTCGCGTGCTTCGTCAGCTGAGAAGACGCCAAGGAAGCAGCCGTTCATATCCCGTGCCACGCTGCGTGTGGTCGAGTCGGCGGTTTGGAGGACCTTCGCGAGGGCCTTAGCCTTCTTTTGGGTGGCTCCGAGTTTGCCTTCGCTCGTGGGCGCTGCTTTAGGTAGTTCACTAGAAGATTGGGGTTGGGCGCTCGAGAGTGGGTGTTTCGTCTCATGGGTAACGGTCTCTTTTGCGGTCGTACTCTGCTGTACAATGGGCGGCCGTTCCTCTTCGGGCAGCAACCTCAGAAGGCCCGGGCGCCTCTCGGCGATATTGAAGACTTCTTCCTTTATCCTTCTATTTTGTTTTGGCGTTAGCATTGGGTTGTCATAGGAACGGCGAAGGAGGGCGAACCTCCTGTTGTCGGAAATGCTGACCAGTAGGCGCGCAACCCTTCCTTTGTCTTCCAGCCTCTCGGGTATGTCGTCCAGCTGCCAACGGAGATAGTATCCGCAGAGGCTGCTATCTTTGCAGATGAGGGTTACCCGTTCGTTCTCTTTGGCGTCTTCGGGAATCGCCCGATCCTGTAATCTGCTCGGCATGGAAGGGACCTGTACCACAGACTCTTCTGCCAGCTTGTTTGAATTTGCGATTGCAGTGTCTCCTCTGCGTGCAAGCTCATCGGCAATGCTGCGGCCGCTTCCGCTGCTCGTAAACCGGCCGTTACCGTCCATACGGAGCATGTCGCCTATCCTCGTCATGGTTTGTCAGCTCCTCTACGTGCTAAGAAGGCGGCATCCTTTGGCTTGGGTTGAGTGACAACTCGAGCATTCCGCGATTGTCTCTCAAGGCAGTTAATCTTCGCTTGTTTTGCGGTGTCGCAGTGCGCGAAGTCTTGTGCTGCCCGCTTACATAAGGATATCGAGGCCAAGGATGATACCTATTCCTGTCTGCTATGGTAATCATAGACCGCGCTGTGGACACTAATTGTGCGGGTGGCACGCGAGGATGGCCCGGCGTCCTCTACCATGCGCGCGACAGTCTCTTGGTGTGCGAACTTGAGTGCTAGACTTCTAATGAGGCCCTTTATATGAAACCGTGCCAAATGGTCCGCTTGCGCTTGAAGGATGACGGGAGGCTTTGAGGATGGCGATACCGACACAGAGTGAGGCGTTTCGCATAGCCCTGGGGGCGATGGCGGACGGTGCGCAAAGAAGCCCAAAGCAGATAAAGGCCGTCGTGAGGCCAACCCTTGGTATGACGTCCGAGGAAGAGGCAGAAGTTACCTCATCTGGCAAGATGGTATGGGACAGCCGCATCAGCTGGGCTGTTCAGTACCTGCAGCGAGCGGGGCTCCTCGAACGGGTATCTCGTGGTGTGTACTGCATTACCGAGCTGGGCCATAAGATTTACGCGGACGGTACAGACGGCTCCGAAATGATGCACCTACTGAACGCGATTATCGCGAAGAATAACCCATGGAACACGGGGAATTATTCGAAGGGTGGATCTGGCACGACGGTTGCGGTTAACCCTACGCCCTCGCAGGCTGACGCGAAGTCACCCGACGAGCGTATAGACGAGGCTGCCGCTGAGTTGGACGAGTCGCTTTCCGACGAGCTCCTGCAGATGATTATGGACAAGGAGCCAGCCTTCTTCGAGAAGCTGGTTGTGGATCTTATCGAGCGCATGGGCTACGGCCGCGGGCGTGTGACCCAGTACTCGGGTGACGGTGGCATTGACGGGATGGTTACTACCGACGAGCTCGGCTTTAGGCCCATCTACACGCAGGCCAAGCGCTACAAGGCCGACAGCAAGGTGGGCCGACAAATGGTGCAGGCCTTCTTTGGAGCTCTGGGGAGCATCCATGACGGCGTCTTCATAACTACGTCCTCGTTCACAAAAGAGGCAATCGTTGCGGCGGAGTACTACCCGCACGCCACCGTGGTACTCATAGACGGCAAGCGGCTCACTCAGCTTATGATCAAATACGAGCTTGGCGTAACGGTCGAACGCGTGGTGAAGGTGAAGCGTGTGGACTTGGACTACTTTGAGGGATAAGGCAATGTGCCATTTTTGATGGCGTAACTCGGAACTTCATAACAGATTTGACAAGGTCCTGTTCGTTTTTTCTCGTTCAAGTACGATGGTTCAAGCGTACCATTGCGTGATATCTCTGCTGCCACCTGTTGCTTACCAAGAGCTCGCTTTGCCTCATTTCACCTTGCCTTAGTCACCTTGATGTCGTGGTTGGCCATGATTGTTCCCGCTCGTTCCACTGGGCGTGCTCCAGGATTTGGACTAAGCTTCTTGCCATGGTCGCGAGGACGTCTAGATTGATTTCCACTACTACTCCGTTATTCGGGACGGAGTGAGTTACTTCGACTAGCGTGACAGAAGCTGCTTGGAGTCTAGACTGCCGGCCATTCGCTAATGACAGTTCATTATGAAACTGGGATAATATAGCCTGCTTCAGTTACGAGGGGAGTACGCCCGTGCCGTTGATTTTCTGTCCTGAATGCCATGCAAGAATCTCTTCAAGTGCGGTCACGTGCCCGCACTGCGGGTTTATCGCACAGAGCGAAGAAGCAGGTATCGTCCCAATCAGCTCGTTGCCCCCGGCAAAGGAGACTCCTCGGGTGATCGTCCTCGAGGCCACGGTCTTTGACAATGGGATGAACCTCATTCCGACTAAGGCCAACGAATCCATCGTAAAGTTCCTTGAAGATGCCAATGCGATGGCAAAGTTTGCCCCAGCGATTTACGACTTCATCAAGAAGTGGGCTGCGAGAGGCGACACGCAATTCGTCGCTGATTTTAGCGCTGCCGCAGAGAAGCTCATGAAGAGTGGAGAGCTTGTCCTATCGGTCGAAAAGAAGACTGGTGACTTGCTCCCGCAGCTCAGGAGCGCTAAGACAGGACAGATATTCGAGAACGCTAGGATCAAGGCCGAGCAGATTCCTCAAGACATGACCCAGCCACTCGTGGCCATCCAGATGCAAGTTATGATGGCTAACATCATGGATGCTATCGAGTTGGTGGCTGCCAATGTTGAGGCCTTGCGCATTGAGAACCAGGCTGATCGTATCGCGATGGCAGAGAGCGCGTGGCAACAACTGCAGCAAGCAATGCTCATAGAGGACTCGCGCTTGCGCGAGATGAAGATTCTGGATATCGCCTCGGCGGCTACAGAGGCCCGGTGTACGCTGCAGGGTAACTTCCGGGCCGAGTTTGCGCTCGCGATGGGCAAGGAAGGTAAGGCTAAAGACTGGGGAAAGGCTGCCAATACGGCAATGGTCGACCTCACAGTGGTAGCCCTCATGGCAAAGACGGAATACGCCGCATACCAGGTTCTGGAGGAGCCGGGAGCAGCAAATGCCGCCTTGGGTCAGTTCAAACAATTCATATTGGACAACAAGCTCGAGGATGCGCAGACGCTACGGCGGCTCAATTCTTATAGCAAGAGTAACAGAGAAGACATCGTCAGAGGATTTGTCGAGATTTCCGGTTCTGTGGTGAGCCTGCAGATTGAGGATCACGAAGATCCGACCGGGCTGTTTGAGGCTGGATTGGCCGAAACCGAGGTTCCAGATCTAACAGAGCAAGACGACGAAGGCCAGGAGTAGAAATGGCTCGCAAGTGTTTCGTTTGCAAGAAAGAGTTGCCTGAGGGCTCAAAGCTGCCTGTGTGCGAGTATCACAAGGGTGTTGCCGCAGAGATAACAAAGAAGGCTGTGCTGGGTGTTACGGCGATTGCTCTTACCGTGCGCGTTGCGGCAAGTGATACGGTCAAGACAATAACCAAACGCTAGGCAACTGACGGACATTTGATTCTACGGCCCTGTCGATTCGCAGGCATAGGTGTCTGATGCTCGAACTCGTAGGCGATCGCCCCGGTCTTGTAGCCCACGTTGCGCGTGCAGTCGCCGAGTCCCGTCACGGAGATCTTTGGGATGAGGATCTCCTTGGCGTTGTGGCCCGCGCGCACCATGCGGCGGCCGGAGTTGAGCACGCCCGAGACGGACGCCCTCTGGTACGCCTCGTCGATCACAGAGGTGTAGTTGCGTGCGAATGCGATGCTGTTAGGCATTGTTCAGCCCTCCTCGTCTAGTTCTTCTTGTCGGAATCGTCGTCGGTGAGGTCCACGACCTCGCGCCATTGCTCGAGCGTCTTTCCCTCGTCGCTGGCCGCGCCCGCGTTGGGCAGCCCGGTCGTGCCGGAGCTCGCGCTTCCGCCCTTGGCGTGCTTGCCGGTGGCCTCGAAGAGCCAGGGCTCGGCCTCCCTGAGCTTGTCCACGCTTCGAGCGTCAAGCGGACGTGCCTTCTGGCACGTCCGCAGCGAGAAGGCGCAGGCGACCTAGCCTGCGCTTACTATGGTCAAGCTCTCATTTGCCGTGGTCGCCGAGAAGGGCGCGTGCGGCCTTCACGTTGCGCACGCCCGCGAGCTGCAGCTTGAAGTCGATGCGGTCGCTCGCCCTGGGCCTTGAGCTCGGCGATCTCGCAGCGCAGCTGCTCGGCCGTCTCGGCGTTCTTGGCCGCCTCGGCCACCTGCGCCTCAAGGGAGGCGATCTTCTCGTCGCGCTCGGCGATCTGCTTCTCGTAGTCGGGAGTCTCGCCGCCTACCTGCGACTGGCCCTGCTGCGTTTCCTGCTGCTCCTGGCCTTGCTGTTGCGCCTGGTCCTGCGCACCCTGCGTGGCTTCCTGGCCGCCATTGGTCTCACCGTCCATGTTCCGTTCTGCCTCTCGTCTCGTAAGACGGGCAGAGATGAACAATGCTCGCACCTTTACCGGTACGGGCATCTTCCCAACGCGTCACAAATTGCCTTTAGAATGAGTGTCCAAAATAATTTGGACAATTTCATAGATTGGTACTTGACTCATGGGACGGCACAGAATATATTATGTCCAGAGCGATTTGGACAGAGTTAGAGCAAGTCCCAATCGAAAAGCACTTACTAAATGGAAGGAGGCGAGAATCAAAGCAGCGACCAACAAGGAAGGAGGCGCCAGCCAAGCACAGCAGCAAGTCGCACCATAAAGAACAGCGCCCGCTCCAAAGGGGGCGGGCACCAAGCCAAGCCAGATTATACCAGCAGACACCCAACTCCGAAAGGATGCCAATGAACAGCAAGACCGCAAAGCTCGAAGAGCTTTGCACCATCAAGACAGGGGCCCCGACGAGCCGGGCGAAGAAGATCGCCGAGGGCGTCGAGCCCAAGGATGTAAAGGTCCTCCTGCCCCGCGCCATGCAGGACGGCACCATCATCGACGACGAGCTCGCCATCGAGACGGTCGGCGAGGTCAAGGACGAGAACTTCACCCACGAGGGCGACGTCGTCATCAAGCTCTCGACCCCTTACGACTCCGTCTACATCGACGAGGCCCACGAGGGCATCATGATCACCTCGTTCGGCATGGTCCTGCGCAAGAAGGCAAACGCCGAGCTGGACATGCAGTACCTGTCCATGTTCCTCAACCTGCCGCAGACCAACTCCGTCCTGCAGGCCGTCAGCACCGGACAGAGCGTGGCCATGGCCATGCTCAAGCGCCAGACGGTGGCCGACATCGAGGTGCCGCTTCTCCCGCTCGAGCGTCAGCAGCAGCTCGCAAGCCTGTT
>JAFWMI010000023.1 GCA_017513965.1 Atopobiaceae bacterium | reverse complement strand
TATGAGAGCTACTATCAAAACACCTACCAGTTTTATGTAGACGACGAGCCCAACGAGTGGACCGAACGATCCGACTACCCCGGTGACGAGACACGCCACCTCATGCTGTGGATGGATGCGGACGGCAAATGGCACCGGTTCGAGCTTGGCAGGTCGCTCATCGCGTGCATCGGGGCGATTGTTGTGGGAGTGCTGCTGCTGATCTTCGCATAATGGCGAGGCATTCGGGAAGGCTCGGGACCCCCATAACACGGCGGGGGTACAAAGACCCTGCTTCCTCAGATTGTCTTTGCCGATTTCTAAATCTAACTGTCAACTTGAGGTTTAACTTTGCTCCTAAGAGCTAAGGTTAAACCTGTTATTATCGTTTCATTCATTCTCATTATATCGGTGGCACTGTATGTATTTGCATTCCCATGCGGGGTCGCGGCGACTTCCGCGCTCTGAGATCTGGCACCCATGGCACAGGTCGTCTGCCAACTCAACAATCACGTCGAGCAGTTCGAGGTCATGCGTCCACCTGCCGCCGATTGCCTCATAGCCAAGGAACGCACCAAGGATGCTGCCGCACACCGCGCCCGTGGAGTCACTGTCGCCGGAGTGATTCACGGCCGCGATGACGGCCGCCGAGAAGTCCGTCTGATGACGCAACGCGCAGTAGATGGCGATGGCCAGGGCCTCTTCCCCCACCCAGCCCTCACCCAGGCGATGAATGTTCTCGAGGTCTGCGTCATCGTTCTTCGCAAGGTCGACGGCAAGGTCGATAATATCCACGAGTTCGCGCAGGTGTACATCGTCGGCGAACAGCCGCTCCGTGGCATCGCGTGCCTCCCGAACCGCATCCTCGAGCATCACCTCGCCCGTTACCACCCTTCCCACGATGTGGGACAGCACGGCCGCGGGCATGTAACCAAGTGAGTGCCCATGAGTTATGGCGGCAATCTGGGCGGCCTCCATGTCAATCGCGTTCTGGTTTCCGCCCACCCACGCAAGGCCAACGGGCGCAACGCGCATCACACCACCGCAACCCCGCCCACAAGGCAACCGCGAAAGTGGTCGAGAAGGGCGTCGCATCCAGGAGCAGCTTTTCTCTCCTCGGTTTCCTCCACATCATCTAGGTGTCGGTTCGCGTGTTCCGGTGAGGTGTCGTTCATCAAGCGCCGTCCTCTCGTAGCTTCCGTCCTCACCCAATCATCCTATCGCTTGCCGCCAACGTGGGCTCACATCAGATAATCTGCACAGGCACGCCAAAGTGCCCGCCTCGTCGCTCCACACCATACACGGCGCAATTCCCGACGTACTTCGACCAGTAGGAGCCTCTGGAATCGGGCGTAAGGTATTCGAGCAGGCCCTTCATGGCAATGGCATGCGTAGACACGAGCACGTTCGCAGCCTCAGGCAACACGCGTAGGTCCTCGATAAAGCACCCAGCTCGCTCTACCACGTGGGAGAGTTGCTCCATACCCGCCGGCGCAGGGTTGTGAACAAAGTCACTAAAGAACGTGGCGAGCTCCGGGGAAAGATTGCGCAAGTCCGCGCCCTCGTACGGGCCATAGTCCATCTCTATGAGGCGCTCGTCGACCACGATCGGCACTTCGGGGGCGATGATGTGCGCCGTACGTACCGCCCGTTGCAGGGGACTCGAATACACGGCATCAAACGAGACTCCCCTATCCGCCAAAGCATGCGCGACGTTGCGCGCCTGCTCAACGCCTGTGCTGTTGAGCGGACTGTCACTTCTCCCTTGCAATGCATGCACGCCGTTCATGTTGGTCTGTCCGTGCCTAACAATGTAGATTGTCATTTGAACCCGCTCCATCCGCAAGGCAGCTGCACTCGCTACAATAGTAGCCCTGCACGCATCGGCAGACCGGAGGAGCATTATGGATACCAGCTTTATCACCATCAACACGCATAGCTCAATTCGCCTGCAAACCAAACAAGGGGCAGTCATCTACGTTGACCCATACGGGTTCGAGACTGAGCCCCACGACGCTGACCTCATCCTCGTTACGCATACACACTTCGATCACTTCTCGCCCGAGGACATCGCCAAGGTCAGGAAGCCTCACACTACATTTGTTATGCCCGCCGCGAACAAGATCGACTTTATCAAGGCTGGGTTCACGGATGGGTGCGCCACGTTTTTGATGCCTCACGAGCAGGCAACGCCCATCCCCAACGTGGAGATAAACACCGTCCCCGCATATAACATCTCCAAGCGCTTCCATCCAGAAGACGCGGCGTGGATGGGATACGTGATTGGGATGGACGGCGTTCGCATCTATGTGGCGGGTGACACTGACGACCTGCCCGAGAACCGCTCCATCGACTGCGACATCGCTTTGGTGCCCGTAGGCGGAACGTACACCATGGACGCACGCGAGGCAGCTACCTTCGTAAACGCGCTCCATCCCACAGTCGCAATTCCCGAGCATTACGGTACCGTAGCCGGCACTCCCGAAGACGGCAAGACGTTCGCTTCCCTCGTTGATCCCTCAATCGAGGTCGCATTCAAACTGTAGACAGAGGGTCCAGTCGCCTTATCATACAAAAAACCTCGTTGCCACCGGATGTCGAACATATATAATTGACCACATTATCTGCCACCCGAAAGGAAACCCAACCATGAAGAACCTCGACCCCATCCCTTACGCAATCGTCGCATTCGTTCTGGTCCTGGCCATACTGTTTGCCTGGGACTATGTGTTTCAGGTCTTAATCGAACATGGTGCATACCAGCCGAAGATTGTCCTGAACATCGTTCTGGCTCTCGCCGGTGGCATTGGGTCGTTCTTCCAGCAAAACGCGAAGAAGAACAAGTAAGCAGCAAAACACACGTCTACCAAAGCACACGTACACTTGGGGCATGGCGACAATGGCCATGCCCCATTTCATATTGTTACGAGAGGGTACAAATTCGGACCTTCGCCGAGCTGTTAATCCTTTTGACCTTTTTTCTCATGATAGAACGACGCTAGTACCACCAAACGTAAGGAGCCCGTTATGAAAAAGCGTCTTGTGGCATTCATCTTTATTGTTGTGTTGGCGGTCGGTCTGGTTCCCGGATTAGAGCTTGTTGCTCCGCAAGACGTCTTGTCCGCGGCTGGGATAACCGGCACCTCCCAAGCGCTTGCGGAGGAGTCGACCACAACCTCAAAAATCACGGTTACACGCGTGAGCACCGGCAAGTTGGCGATGAGAGTTGGCAAGCGCTACAAGCTGGGCGCCAAGACCACCGTAGGAACGCTCTCGTATAAGAGTTCCAACGAGAAGATGGCCACCGTCTCGTCGAAGGGCGCCGTGAGGGCGAAGAGCGCCGGAAAGACCACGCAACGACCAAATAATCAATCACAAGCCAACGGAACGCTCGCCCTATCTTGTTTGCTGGCTTCGGTTCACCGGAACTGACGAATATACCGATTTCGCGGTTGATGTTAAAGCCGACTCCGAGCCCCGCGGATCCTATGTGAACATCGGTTGCTGGTATATGGATATAGAAAGCTTAGCCAAGCGCTACATCTTCGTGGAGGGGGACGGTATCGGTAGCACCCCGGGTTGCGTGTACGCGGGTTTCTAAGTGCTTGAGGATGGACGCAAAGTGGCAATTATGTCGGTTTGGAAGTTGTTCCTCACCGATAAAAACGCAAACGAGATAACCCTCGATGCAAAGCGAACCTATCCGAAAAAACCGGCAATCGGCAGCGATTTTGGCGGAGAGGGAACGGGCGTGAAGACCCTCGTCGATTACAACTGGAAAGCTGGCAAGACCTACCGTGCCCTCATTCAGTCAGGCAAGACAAAAGCGGGCAACTGCGAGCTGACCTTTAGTGTCTGTGACCTGGAGACCGGCGTCTGGACTAAGCTTATATCCTACGACCTTGGCTATGGGGATACCTGCATAACGGATTTGGGAAGCTTCCTGGAGAACTGGGAAATCAGCTACGCTGACCAAATACGTACCGTGGAATGGAGCAACTACCGAGCCAAGGATAAGAAGACAGGCTCATGGGTCTCAGCAAAGTCGGCCAAGATGGAGCGCCAGTTCCCCACGTGGACGGGAAGCTACAACTTTGGCTCCGATGGTCCATGCTTCTGGGCAGTAGCGTCGGGCGTTCCCGGCCTTTGCAAGAATCCTCCGGCAAACAACACGGTGTTCAATGTTACCTCGGCGGCGGTAGGCGCGCCAAGATAGGTGCTTTGGCAGATTGAAGAGTGAGGGCGCTCGCGTGGTGATTCGCCGCACGAGCGTCTTTCTTTTTTGGGCGGATATGCACGCGAGAAACCGAGCGATTGACCGCGTTGCCTGGCTGGGTTCGCCACCGCTGCGGGTCCGGTTGGGCGAGTTTGCGACCACTGCGGGTCCGCCTGGCTCGATTCGCCACCGCTGCGGGTCCGGTTGGGCGAGTTTGCGACCACTGCGGGTCCGG
>JAFWMI010000236.1 GCA_017513965.1 Atopobiaceae bacterium | reverse complement strand
GCAGATCACCATCTCCGGCTCCACCGCGCTCTCCGACGACGAAGTCGATCGCATGGTGAAGGATGCCGAGAGCCATGCCGAGGAGGACAAGGCCAAGAAGGACGAGATCGAGGTTCGCAACCAGACCGACAGCCTTGCCTACAGCACCGAGCAGACGCTCTCCGAGCTGGGCGACAAGGTGCCTGCCGACACGCGTTCCGAGGTTGAGGCTGCTATCGCCGAAGCCAAGAAGGCACTGGACGGCACCAACATCGACGCCATCAAGGCGGCTTCCGAGAAGCTTCAGCAGGCTGGCTACAAGCTCGCCGAGATCGTCTACTCCGATCAGGACGCTCAGACCTCCGCTGCCGGCGCTCAGCCTGGCGCAGGTGCACAGCCCGGTGGCGACGACGTGGTCGATGCCGACTACGAGGTTGTCGACGAGTAGGTGAAGAGTCATGATTCGCATTGATCCGGACCAAGAACCGCGTGATGATCGCGAGACTGACGAGGACGGCGTGAAGGTACCCATCGATGTGCCTGAGGTGACGGGCGATTCCGAGCAGGAGCCCGAGCTCGACGAGGAGGCCATGGTTGAGGCCGCCATTCGAGCGGGAGAGCAGGCCGCCGAGGAGGACATGAACAACGACCTCGAGCGGTGCCGTGCCGAGCGTGACGAGCTCTACCAGCGCTTGGAAGAGGCGACCGACCAGGTGGACGCCGCCAAGCAGGAGGCAAAGGACGCCATCGACAGAATGGCACGCCTGCAGGCCGACTGGGAGAACTTCCGCCGTCGCGTGCGGCAGGAGCGCGAGGTCGAGCGCGAGCGTGCGGCCGAGAAGCTCGTGCTTGGTCTCCTCCCCGTGCTCGACGACATGGAGCGTGCGGTTGACCATGCGCGCCAGAGTGACGAGCAGAGCGACCAGTACTATCAGTTCGTGGACGGTGTGCTGCAGGTTCACGACAAGATGCTGGGTGTGCTCGAGCGGGAAGGCGTCGAGGTCATCGACCCCAAGGGCGAGCCCTTTGAGCCACTGTCGCATCAGGCGGTGGGACGTGAGGAGAACACTGAGGTTTACGACGAGACGGTCGCTCAGGTTTACCAACGCGGTTATCGTATGGGCGGCAAGGTAATCCGCTCCGCAATGGTAACCGTCACCTACGGTGGGCCCAAGCGTCCCGTTGAGGACGAGACAGCCAACGAGGCGTAGCGAGGATTCCTACGAGGGGAATCCATGCACGAGGGGGACATACCTCGCAGAGGTGTGTCCCCCTCGTATGGCAAGAACGGCAATCCAGAAGGGGGCGAAGCCATAATGCCAGGTAAGAATTATTATGACGTGCTGGGTGTGAAGCGCGACGCCACCCAGGACGAGATCAAGCGGGCCTTCCGCAAGCTTGCGGCAAAGTACCATCCGGATGCCGGCGGAGACGAGGCGAAGTTCAAAGAGGTCAGCGAGGCGTACAACACGCTTTCCGACGAGGCCAAGCGGCGCGAATACGATCAGATGCTCATGTTTGGTGGCATTCCGGGTGCTGACTTTGGCGGGTCTGGCGGTCGTGGGCGCTATACCACGAACGTGGACCTTGACTGGTCGCAGATCTTCAATAACGTACGCGGCGGTGGCGACGGCTCGTTTGGCGGGTTTGACTTCTCGTCCATCTTTGGGGGCGCGGGATCCAACCAGGGATCAAAGCCGAATCGCGGCAACGACCTCAATACCACCATTGACGTCTCGTTTGACGATGCCTTTAAGGGGGCCATGCGCAAGGTTACCTACCGCATCCCCTCAACGGGCGAGACCCAATCCATAACGGTAAGGATTCCCGCTGGTGCGGTTGATGGTGGCAAGCTTCGCTTTCGCGGCCAGGGTGAGTATGGCGCCAATGGCGGCGAGCGTGGCGACTTGGTAATAACCACGCACGTGATCGACGACGCGGTGTTCAAGCGGGACGGTGCGGATGTGCGCATGGAGCTGCCCATCTCCATATATGAGGCAGCGCTCGGTGCGTCCATTGAGGTGCCCAAGCCCGACGGCGAGAAGGTGCGCCTCAAGATTCCCGCGGGGACGCAAAACGGCAAGACGTTTAGGTTCCGCGGGGAAGGCGCGCCAGACGTAAAGGTCAAGGGCATCAAGCGCGGCGCGCTGTATGTGACTGTCGTCGTAAAGGTGCCTACGGCTCTGAACCGGGACGAGCGTGCTGCATTGGAGGCGTTGCAACAGCAGGATGGCCGCGAGTACCGAAAGGACGTGGAGCGTCATGCCTAGCAGCGATACGGGAAACAGGAACAAGCCGCTCTACATGATTAGCGTGGCCGCGGAGCTAACGGGCATGCATCCCCAAACGCTGCGCGTCTACGAGCAAAAGGGATTGGTGAATCCCGGGCGTTCCCGTGGCAATACCCGCCTGTATTCCCAGGCGGACATCGAACGGCTCAACCTCATTAGCAAGCTCACCGATGAGGGCATTAACCTTGCTGGCGTCGTACGGATTCTCGACATGCGTGAGCGTCAGATAGAGCGCGAGGCCGAAATCGACGAGTTGCGCAAGCGGGTTCGCGATCTTGAGGAAGAGGTGCACGAGTATCGCATGCGCGAGCGCATCACGGCACTCGCGCGCTACGACGGCGCTGGTCCGGAGCAGGTTATGCGCGGTTTGCTCAACAAGGGCGAGGCGTAGCATCAGATACAAACGCGCGATTGGGCGGCTCCTTCTTCTTTTTTGAGAAGGAGCCGCCTTTGGTGTGCCGGGTATGGCGCAAACTGCGTGGTGCTTTGTGTCGTGTGTTTGCATATGTGGTACAATATACGACAAATACAAACACTTTGGAAGGAGCAGACATGACCGTCTCGTATGCCGTGCGCGTAGACGAGGACATTCGCGATCGAGCCTCCGAGGTAGCGCGCCATTACGGCCTGGACCTCGCCTCTGCTACGCGCGCCTTCTGGACGCAGATGGCAAACACGGGATGCATTCCACTCTCCTTCTCCTACGAGGAGCCTAACGAGGCGAGCCTCGAGGCCATCCGCGAGACAGAGGAGATCTTTGCCAACGGTGGCGGCAGAAGGTTCAAGAGCGTGGACGCACTCGTTTCTGCGCTAGAGGCGTAGGATGACGCGGCTCGACCTCGAATTCACGTCCCGTTTTCAACGGGACTACAAGATAATGGCACGGCGTAGGGACGTTACACAACTCCATGCCGTGTTTGACCTCATTGCGCAGAACGACCTCGCTTCGCGCGACGAACTCATCCGCAGGCACAACATGCATCGTCTTGCGGGTAAGTGGTCTGGCTCAAACGAGTGTCACGTATGCAACGTGGGCGATTGGCTTTTGGTGTGGGCAGTGCGCGACGATGTCGCAGTGCTCCAGCGCACGGGGACGCATGACCAAATCTTTGGTCGGTAGAGTCTCGACACGATCAAGCGGAGCAGCTCAAAGTGGCGTATTCTCTAACGCCCACAACTCGCGCACCATTGCAGAGCGTGTGACAACCCATTGTTTGCCATACTTCCGCACGTCGGTGCCGGGGGAAAGCCTGCCTTGGGCAAGGGCGTCTGCCAGCCCGTCGTCAAAGGTCTCGCGCATGCTTGGCCCTATGTCTATGAGGAAGAGTTCCATGTGCTGGTCGTACACAATGCGGTTGACGCACAGAGGTAGCGTGGTCCTTACTGCAAAGACCCAGTGACGTGCACTCCTTGTTAGACATGCTCCGTTGTAGTACCTGTTTCCCGCTTGGTACAGACTGCGTGGCACTTTGTATCAAATGGCACAAATGATCGGTTAGTATGTGCCACTTGCAAAACCTCATATATGGAGACTTAGATTTTTGTATATTCATGCGCTTAAGTGGGCATACTAACTTCGATAAATGACTCATGTTCGCAAGGAGGAATGCTTATGCGTCCAGACAAGTTCTCGGTAACTGCAGCCGAGGCGCTGCAGGCCACCATGGGTATCGCGGCGGAGGCGCAGGCTCCGGCCATGGCACCCATCCATCTTCTCGCCGCCCTGCTCGACTCGGGCGAGCGCAACATCGCGGCCATCATCGAGCACGTTGGGGCTGACCCGGCGATTATTCGAACCCAGGTGCAAGACGCAATCGACCGTGCCCCCAAGGTGAGCGGCGACACGGCGGGCACCAACATGACCCAAGACCTCTATGCGGCCATCAATGCCGCCGAGAAGGTCGCCGACAAGCTCGGCGATGCCTACACCACCACCGAGCATCTGCTCTGCGGCATTGCCGACACCAAGAGCGAGGCAGGCACCATCCTCAAGGACGCCGGCGTCACGTCGAAGCGCATCCAAAAGGCGTTGGAGGATCTGCGCGGTGACGAGCGGGTGACCAGCCAGGATGCCAAGCCGCAATTCAAGGCGCTCGAGCAGTACGGCCGCAACGTAACCGACCTTGCCCGGCAGGGCAAGCTCGACCCCGTTATTGGCCGCGTGGAGGAGATCCGCCGCACCATCCAGGTGCT
>JAFWMI010000235.1 GCA_017513965.1 Atopobiaceae bacterium | reverse complement strand
GGCAAACGAGATACACGCCCATCCCGAGACCACAGAAGGCCTGCGCCAGCGCATTGCCAACGAGGAGGAAGACCTCATGTACGCGCGCGCCGAGCTGGATGAGCTGGCAGCCAACGAACGGGAGCTCAGGCGTTCCACGCGCGGCGCCAGAACCATATTCATCACCGTCACGGTGCTGGTCGTCGCCATCATCGTCGCCTTGATCTGGTTCTTCCTCTTGAGGAAGTAGCGCAGGGAGCCTGCCCCTTAAAAGAAGCAATTCCTTCTGGCGGCTTGGAAAGCGCCGTGCACAAACAGTCCTCGCTTCGCTGCGGGAACTGCGCGCGGCTGCTTTCCAAGCCGCCTAACGGACGTAGCCGATTTTTTGGATGAACAGAGAAGGAGCGCTCTCCCCCTACGCGCAGCCTCACAAGATGAGCATGGCGTCGCCAAACGAGAGCATGCGGTAACGCTGCGCGATGGCCTCTGCGTACGCATCCATTATCTGGTCTCGGCTCGCAAACGCCGACACGAGCATCATGAGGGTCGACCTTGGCACGTGGAAGTTCGTGATCATGGCATCGACCACATGGAACTCAGACCCTGGCATGAGGAACAGGTTGGTCGTGGCATTCTCGCGCGCCACCAGCGTCTCCGTCTTGTGATCCCACGCGCTCTCGAGCGACCGCACACTGGTGGTACCTACCGCCACCACACGGTGGTGGGCAGCTTTGGTAGCCTTCACTGCCTCGACCACCTGCTCGGGCACATGGTAACGTTCCGTGTGTATGACGTGTTGGGTCGGGTCATCCTCCTCCACGAGCCTAAAGGTGTCTATGCCCACCTCAAGCTCAACCTCAGCCCAATTGACGCCTCGCTCACGCAGTGACTGTATGAGCTCAGGGGTAAAGTGCAGCCCGGCAGTGGGGGCCGCGGCAGAATGCTCCTCGTTCATCGCATAGACGGTTTGATACTTCTCTGGGTCCCCCTCGTAGTCGGTGATGTAGGGAGGAAGGGGCACGTGACCCACCGCATGCACCGCCTCGTCGAGCGTTCGACCTCCCCGAGGCTCAAACCGCACCAGCCTGCCGCCACGGCTTCCCTCCACGAAGTCAACCACCTCGGCGGCAAGTACCACTTCTGCGTTTTGGGGCGCAAGGAGGCCACCGGCCCGGTACTCGATGCGCGCTCCCTGCCGAAGGCGCTTGCCGGGATGCACGAGGCACTCCCAGGTGCAGCCGAGTGGATCGAGGTCCTCTCGCCGCCGTAACAGCAGCGTCTCGGCAACACCGCCCGTAGGCTTGCGCCCCACCAAGCGCGCCGGCAACACGCGCGTACGATTGGCAACGAGCAGGTCTCCCGGCTCCAGGAACTCCCCCACCTCATAGAATCGCCTATGCTCAATGCGCCCGTCTTCCCTGTGCAGCACCAGCAGACGACACGAATCGCGCGGATCCGCAGGGGCTTGCGCGATGAGCTCTTCTGGAAGTTCGTAATCAAAGTCGGACGTGCGCATGCGATTCCTCGATTCGTTGCTGTTGCTTGGCCCTCTTGGCCGCTTTGCGTGCATCGCGCGCCTCATGGCGCTCGATGGCCGCCTCAGCCGCCGAGAAGCGACACCCGCAGTAGTTCTGTCGATACATTCCCAATTCACGCGCCTCTTGCGTGGCTTGCGGATACCATGGCCTGAAGTCACGGACCACGGCGGTAAGTCCGTTACGTGCCGCCAGAGTCACCAAGAGCTCGGTGCACGTATCAAAGAGCTGATAGGGTGAGACGGCCAACGTGGTGGATACGTGCGAAAACCCATTGGCCACCGCAACCCTGCAGCTCTCGGCAAGACGCAGCGCATAGCACGCGCGGCAGCGGTGCTCGCGGTCAAAGCCTGCCGGAGCCACCGTACGCTCCCAAGCCTCACGGTCGTCCCCAGCCACGATCACCTCAACATGAGCGACTTCCCGTGCCCATGCCATAAGCGTACGCAGTCGTAGGTCGTGTTCCTCAACAGGCTGGATGTTGGGGTTTGTCCAGCAGATCGTAGGCTCATACCCCTCAGCGCGAAGCAGGCGCAACGGCTCGAGAGAACAGGGCCCGCAACAGGCATGGAGCAAGAGCGGAGTACTCACCCGTTGCCCTTAGAACGCAGCCTCAAACGCGCCAAGCAGCTCGTCGAACTCGTCATATGCCGGGATGTCGGGGTTGTCGGCCTTGATCTGATCGGTGCTGCGGAACAAGAACCCCGCCTTGCTCGCGCGAATCATCGCAAGGTCGTTGTAGGAATCACCCGTGGCGATGGTCTCGAAGCCCATCGACTGCAGCGCGCGAACGGTCGTGAGCTTGGACTCGGGGCAGCGCATGTGCACGCCGGCTACCATTCCATCGGCATCCACCTCGAGTGAGTTGCAGAACAGCGTGGGCCATCCCAACTTCGCCATGAGTGGACGCGCGAACTCCTCAAAGGTGTCGGAGATGATGATTGCCTGCGACTTCGTGCGCAGCTCATCCAAGAACTCCTTGGCTCCGGGCAGCGGATCAATCGTGGCGATAACGTCCTGGATCTGCCTGAGACCCAATCCGTGCTCGCGCAGGATGTCCATGCGAAACCTCATGAGCTTGTCGTAATCCGGCTCGTCGCGCGTGGTACGTCGAAGCTCCGGTATGCCCGTCGCCTCCGAGAACGCGATCCAAATCTCGGGGACGAGCACGCCTTCCATATCTAAGCAGCATACGTTCATGAGTAGTCTCCTCCAAGTCCCAAACGACGGGCATTACTGTAGCGCAAAGGAAACTGCGGCGGGAAAACTCGGCGCTTGCCCTTCCTCCCGCCACAGCAAGAGTTCGAATGCTACTTTGCGTAGTCGGGTCGTATCACGTACGCCACATCGAAGAGACTACGGCTACGCTCCCTTACGGCATTGCTTGTATTGCCCTCTATGGTGGGTACCGAAGAGCCATTGCGACTGCCCGTCGCAAAGCCAATGTGATCGGTCACGCCATCCCAATCCCAGTCGAAGATCACGATGTCACCACGACGGACATTGTTCCTGTTAGAGATCGCCTTGGCGCGAGCGCCACCATTCAGCGCAAGATCGGTGTTCTGCGTTGGGAAGCCAGGGCAAAAGACGTCCGCCTTGTCGAGCACCATGGAAACCCACATGCAGCACCACCATATCTCCGTGCTCGGACCTGCCATCCAGGGCTCGCCCATGAGCTTGGCGCAATAGCGACCTGCCTTGCTGCCGGGCAAGGGATCGGTGGCAGCCGAATAGCCGAGGTCTGCGTAGGCAATCGCGAGCGTGCTCTCCACCGTTCCGGTACTCTTGGTCTTGACGAAGGGACGCAGGGTCTTGCCGGGCGACTTTGCCGACTTGGCTACAACGCGTACCTGCAGCGCCGTTATGGGATACAAGGCACTGTCGGAGCCGGCTGCCTTGCCGTTCTTCGTCCAACCCTGCCAGCCCAGGCCAGACACGCACACGCGATACCACACGTTGTAATAACTGGCCGCGTCACCAGTGAGCTTAAAGCGCACGGCATTGACGCTCTTGTGCGCATCGCCCACTACGGTACCGTTCTTTTCCCAGCTCTGCCACGAGTCGCCATTCAGCCGCACCGCATAGCGAATGCCGCTGTTCCCAAGATTGCTCAAAGTGGCACTCAGCTGTCGTATGACGCTGCCTGCAGATGATTTGCCCACGGTCTTTCCGTTGAGGGCAGACAGCCAACCTAACCCCTTGGCATTTGCCGAATAAGAAATTTTCGGTTTGCCCAAGAACGTGAACGACACCGTCGCGTCTGAGGCGGAAGGCGCCGCTCCGCCCTTCTCCACAAGTACGACCTGGATCGCCTCCATACGGAAGCCCAATCCGTAAGTGCCACACTTTTTGCCGTTCTTTGCCCATGCCGTCCAACCGACCTTTTGGATCGAAGCGCGGTAGTACACGTCGTACGCCTTCTTTGCGGCGCCAGTGAGCTTTACCTGGAACGCTTCAAGCCTCCGGCCTCTCCCCGTCATACCCGAGAGCTTGCCGTTTGAGCGCCAGCTCTGCCAGCCCTTGGACTGCACGTACGAACGATAGCTAATGCCTCCCTCTACGCCCGAGAGCTTCATCCTTATGCCCTCGATGCGAAGTCCCTGGTCCTGCGTGCCCGAGACCTTGCCGTTTGAGCGCCAGCGCTGCCAGCCCGCGGATTGCACGTACGAACGATACGATACCTTTGCCTTCTTCTTCGTCGGCTGCGCCGTGGGCGTTTCTCCCGTCTGCTTGTCTGGTTCGACGGTAACCTCGCCCTGCTCGGTGCCATTGACTTCCTGAATCTGTACGACGTCGAGCTGCTCGTCGTCAACCACAACGACTTCGTCGGAGGGCACCACGGCGTCCTCCGCCACGGGCTCTTCCTCGTCCGCGGGATCTGCATCCACAGGCGTCTCATCCAAGACGGACGTCTCGTTTACCGAGGCGTCCTCTTCCAGAGAGCCCGTCTCCGCATCGTCTGTAACCAATGTGGAGCTTGATCCGTCTGCAATATCCAACGGCGAACCGTCGTCCCATCCCTCGGCGCCGACGTCGGTCATGCCATCGTCCGCATTAGATTGACTCTGGCCAGCAGCGTCCAAGGACTGTAACTCCTCGGCAATGCCAACCGTCGGTGTGCCTGAAACGCACAGGATGGTACACAGCAACATGGCGAAAACTCGCGAGTAAGCCGACTTCATGAATGCCCCTCTTCTTATAAAAAACGCTTATGCCGTCTGGACGAAAAAAACGCTTATGCCGTCTGGACGACCAATCAACGGTTTAGTACAACGCTCTACCTTACGCGAAACATGTGCGTTTGGGTTTCTTTTACACGGAAGAAACCCAACAGGGCGCGTACACGTCACGTGTCGTGCGCTCTAGGCCACAAACACGACGCATTGCGCGTAAGGCCATCCTTGGCAACTGCCTTCCATCTACTCGTCATAGAACAGCGCAATGCCACGCTCCGTGTCCTGCACGAGGTTTGCCCGTGACTCGCTTCTTATGATGCGCACGTACCCTAGGTCGCCCGTACATCCCGCCAGGTGTATGACGGCCAAAAACCAACCCAAAAGCAGCCAGCCCGTCAGCACGCCGCCCACGAACAATGCCGTCGTTACCAACACGACCGGCGCAAGCAACACCACGCAAAAGCGCTCTCTTGGCAAAATCGTACCAGGCGCGGTCGTATACAGCATCCAGCTCGAGAAACCAAACGCGATGCGCGCAGTAAAGCCCGAGGCGACCTTGAATGCGGCTGCATGCACCAACTCGTGCACGGGGAGAACCGCGACACTCACGGCACCCAGCAGCAGGAACCACTGCAGCGTGACGGGCTCGTGGGGTAGGAATACGGCCAGCAGCACACCCAAGAGCAGTCCCACGATCACGATCCATAGGCTGCCCATCGCCATGTTTGCCTGCAGCGCCTCGTCATCCAAGATGTCTATGTCCACCAGTAGTCTCATGGGAAGTCATAATAGCAAACTCATGAGCAGATTCTGCCACGGGTTCTACGGGTCCGCTCGCCGGGATTTGCTTCGCCGAGGGTCCGCTCGCCGGGATTCGCATCGCCGAGGGTCCGCTCGCCGGGATTCGCTTCGCCGAGGGTCCGCTCGCCGGGATTCGCATCGCCGAGGGTCCGCTCGCCGGGATTCGCATCGCCGAGGGTTTTTCGGCCTCGGCAATGCAGATTCCAGCGAAAAAACCCTCGGCAAGCGCAAAGCCAGCGGACCCGCCACTAGTAACAGTTCCCCGTGGCAACCCGTGGCAGAATCAAATGCCGTGCGTCCACTCGGCGCGCAACGCCCGTTTGTGGGATAATCCATAGGCTCAATAAAAACATTCGAGAGGAGAACCATGGCCTCTGACGCCCGTCCAACCTTTCCCGCACGCGCCGTCATCACAGGCGGCATGCCCTATGGCAACAAGAACCTGCACTTCGGCCATATTGGCGGCGTGTTCGTGCCTGCCGACTTCTTTGCGCGGTTCCTGCGCGACCGCATTGGCAAGGAGAACGTCATATTCGTGAGCGGCACGGACTGCTACGGCTCCCCCATTATGGAAGGCTATCGCAAGCGCGTTGAAGCGGGTTACGAGGGAACCATCGTGGATTATGTGCGCGAGAACCACGAGGCGCAAAAGGAAGCTCTCGATGCCTACGGCATCTCGCTCGACCTGTACGCCGGGTCCGGACTGGAGCCGGCCGCCTCGTTCCATGCCAAGCTCACCGACGAGCTCATTCGTCGCCTGTACGAGAAGGGTCACCTACTCAAACTCTCTACCAGACAGTTCTACGATGCGAAGGCGGACCAGTTCCTCAATGGCCGTCAGGTACAGGGTCGCTGTCCGGTCCGTGGTTGCAAGAGCGAGAAGGCCTATGCCGACGAATGCGACCTCGGACACCAATTCGATCCCGAGGAGCTCATCGCGCCCGTGTCTCAGCTCACGGGCACCACGCCCGAGCTGCGACCGGTCGCCAATTGGTATTTTGACCTCCCCGCCTTTCGCGATGAGCTCGAGAGCCTCATGGACGAGTGGGACACCGACCCGCAGGTTAGGGCTGTGGTCACGAAGACCGTCCGCGAATCGTTGGTACCGCCCATCATGTACATTCAGAGCAAGTTCCGCGAGGTGTTCGAGGCAATCGCCTCCGACCTTCCCCCCTACACGCTTCGCGAGGCAGAAGGCAACCAGCAGTCCTTCTCGGTGGAGTTCGACAACTGGCAGGACCGCGACAAGGCACGTGAGGTTCTCGACGCGGCCGGCGTTCGTTTTCGCACGGGAAAAACACTTCTCCCCTTCCGCATAACCGGCAATATCAGCTGGGGAGTGCCAGCTCCCGACCTTGAGGACGTTCATGGTCTTACGGTGTGGTGCTGGCCCGAGAGCCTGTGGGCACCCATCTCCTTTACGCAGACGGTACTCGCCACGGCATCCAAAGACCGCTACAGCTCAACCGACTGGCATGATTGGTGGTGCGCAGACGAGGCCGCCGTGTATCAGTTCATCGGCCAAGACAACATCTACTTCTACTGCGTCGCCCAACCTGCGTTGTGGGACGCGCTCGATTGGGACCTGTTCCAAGACACCCCCATCGCCAACCATCACATCCTGTTTATGAACAAGAAGGCCTCGAGCTCCGGCAAGATCGCTCCGCCCATGGCAGCCGAGCTGCTGGACTGCTACACGCCCGAGCAGCTGCGCTCGCACTGGCTGTCGCTTGGTTTGGACCAAAAGGCCGTGAGCTTCTCTCCCAAGGCATTTGACACGAGCGTGAGTCACAAGAACAAGAAGACCGGCGAGGTTGTTCTGGTTAAGGACGACCCCCGCGTGGCCGACCCCGCGCTCAAGGAGAGCGCGTTCCTCACGAACATCTTCAATCGTCTTGCGCGCAGCTGCTTCTATGGTGCCGCAAACGCCTGCGAGGGACACCTGCCCGTATCGACGCCGCACGCAGACGCCATCGCCGAGGCCCAGGAGGCCACGCTCGCCTTTGAGCGTTGCGCATACGAATTCGACGCCCATGGCGCGCTTGGTGTCGCGGAGGCATATGGCCGCGCAGCCAACAAGCGCTGGGGCGACGCCAGCAAAGCCGCCAAGGGAGATGACGCAGCTTACGACCAGGCGCTAGCCGATGCCTTTGTGGCATTGCGCACGCTCACGCTGCTCATGCACCCCTGCGCACCGTGGGGCTGCGAGAAGATCTGCGAGCACATGGCATTCGAGCCGGATACGTTCTTTAGCTGGGAGCATGCCTTTGAGGGGCCGCAGGAGCTTGCCGCGCTCACCGGCCAAAAGCCCGAGGAGCACGCCATCGTCGCCCTCCCCCCACGCTTCGACTTCTTCGAGAAGCATACCAGCACCATCAAAGGCGCCAAATAGCCAAGGAACAGAGCTTGCCCTTTTTTGGAAACAGCGAGTATAACCTGTGCCAAGAATGGGTAAGCTCAATTCCATTTACCCATATTCGGCGATTGGAGTTGCTATGATGCCAGTATCACCTCGTCCATACCGAGCCACATCCTATGGCTTGCCCTCGGCACCGCTTTCTTTTGCGCAGCGCATCGAGACTCCGGACGGCGCCCAGATCGCCACGTTCGTGTATGGTGACCTGCAACCAGAGCAGGCTCCTGTACTCGTCCTGCATGGAAACGGAGGGTCCCATACGACCTTTTGCGCCGTTATAGAGCGACTGATGACGGCAGGTCTGGCCGTGGTCGCACCAGACGCACGCGCCCAAGGTCAGTCCACGCGCGGCACAGCGCCACTGAGCTATGAGTTGCTCGCCGAAGACGCGCTTGTTGTACTCGACCATCTGGGCATACGGCGCGCCCACGTACTCGGGCACTCCGACGGTGGCATCGAGGCCCTGCTCCTTGCGCGCGATCACGCGAATCGCGTGGCTTCCATCGTGGCAGGAGGCGCCAATCTCACACCCGACGGCGTGTTGGACGAGTGGGACACGCCCTCGTCCGTGGCCAAGGCACAGGCATGGGTGAGCTGGATGAGGGAGGGCGACATACCCAACAGCATCGATGCGTCGCTCCTTCCCCAGGCGAACGACATTGCACTCGACGCCGAGCTGCTCCAGCTCATGCTGGACCAGCCTCACATCGACGCCGCGTCTCTCGGTTCCATCAAGTGCCCAGCCTGCGTACTCGTTGGCGAGCACGACTGCATAACCAAAGAGGAAACGGACGCGATAGCGCACGGCATTCCTAATGCACGCCTGGTCGTAGTGCCCAACGTTGGTCACAGCCTGCCACGCCTAGCTCCAGACAGCGTAACGTGTGAGGTGCTCACCAACGTGTTGATCGCCCAGAGAACGTCGCCAACCGAATAAGCACAGCACTCGCATCAAGCGATACCAAGGCAACGCCGGCCACAAGGGTAGTCACCTTTGTGGCCGGCGTTCTTTGCTGTTGGGCTTGACAAATCTTTGACATTTTTCTTTCAAAAGCACGTGAGTCTTATGCGCGAACGGCTCGTATTAATTGGTGTGTGAACGTGAAGCAAACTCAAAAGGAGTCATCATGAAGAACCAGAACGTCAAGCAGATAACAATCGCCGTCGTTATTACCGCAGCCCTCTTCGGCGTCCCCGCCTTAGCGATAACCTCCAGGTCGGCAAACCATTCCGTACCTGCCCCCATCGCGCAAACCCAAAAGAACGCACCGACCACCAAGACACGAGAGACCAAGAAGCAAGATCCCGAGCTTTCCAAAGACGAGGAGCTTGCCGATGGCACTGACGAGGAGCTGGACGTAGCCGACGACGCAAGCAACTACTACGGCGAAGAGGATTCCGGCGCCGACTATTCCGACAATGCGGATTACGGCTATGGCGACGAGTACGACTCCGGCGCGGACGAAGACTATGGCGACTATGGAGGCTACGACGACTATGGAGGCTACGACGACTATGGAGGCTACGACGACTATGGAGGCTACGACGACTACGGAGACTACGGGGACTATGACGACTACGAGGGCTATGAGGACTACGAATCCGATGACGATGGCATTGAGGGCCAAGTCACCAACGACGGCGAGTCCCCTCACAGCAACAAGGACGAGACGACCGAGGTGATCGTAGAGGCCAAGGAGGAGCCTGCGGACGTGGCGGCAGACGCAAAGAAGCAAGCAGAGGAGAAGGCGCAGGCAGAGGCCGAGGCAGAGCGCAAGGCAGCCGAGAAGGCGAAGGCAGAGGCCGAGGCCGAGCGCAAGGCAGCCGAGAAGGCGAAGGAAGAGGCTGAGCAAAAGGCCGCCGAGAAGGCGCGTAGAAAGGCCGAAGCACAGGCGATTCGGGCCGAGCACGAGGAGCGCGTCTCCAAGCTCGTCGGTCTTACCGATGCCGAGCGTACCACCCTCGTAAAGCTTTGCACCAAGCGCGACATGCTCACCAAGCTTGGCAAGGAAGTGCCTGAGGGCCTTGTGAAGAGAATAGATGAGCTCGAGCAGAAGGCAGCCAAAGCTCAGGCCGAGGAAGAGCAGGCAAGGCAGCAGACGAGCGAGGCAACCCAACCAACCACGAACAGCACCGTGGAGTTGATACAGGACGTCGAGGTCAAATAGCCCGTACCCACACAGAACCACTGAGGGACAGTCCCCGTTTGGTTAGAACCAAACGGGGACTGTCCCTCAGTGGTTAGGCGCGTGGGAGAATAATTATTCGTTAGGTACTTGACAAATTCGCCCGTTTCGCGTTCAATTATTACGGCACCTAACGAATTGGAGGTCTAGATGACAAGAGACGTCTTGCACGACCTCGGGTTCTTTGGCCATTACCTTCACAAGCACGCAGGCGGACGAGGCGGCAAGCAGTTCGTGCTTTCCGCGCTCCACAGAAGCGGTGGCAAGCTCACGCAACGTGAGCTGCTCGAGCGCACCCACAACAGTCCGGCAGCGTTGAGCGAGGTTTTGGCAAAACTCGAGGGCGAAGGACTCATCACACGCGTCCCCTACGAACAGGACAGGCGACAGCAGCTCATAGAGCTCACACCTGAGGGCGAGGTACACGCCGCACGCAAGTGTGCGGAGCGCGAAGCGTTCGAGCGTGAGGCGCTTTCGTGTCTATCGAGCGAAGAAACAGACCAACTTGAGGCACTGCTTTCTCGACTCATCGATCATTGGAAGCATCTGGAAGAAGAGGGGGTGGGCGCATGAGCAGGGAAGAATCGACGCTCTCGAACCTGTCTCTGGGCGAGATCGTCAAAACCTTGGGAAAGTCGGTGCGCGAGAACAAGAAGGACTCGATTCGCGCGCCACTCTATGTGACCGGAGAGGTCATCATTGAATGCATCATCCCCTTCATAACCTCCAATCTCATCAACGAGATGCAGGCGGGAACCGAGATGAGGACCATTGCCGTGTACGGTGCCATTCTCACCGTGCTTGCGCTTCTCTCGCTCTTTTGCGGAATACGCGCTGGCGTGGCCTGCTCGGTTGCCTCCACGGGCCTGGCGCGCAACCTGCGTCACGACATGTTTGAATCCATCCAGCGCTTCTCGTTCTCAAACATCGACCGTTTTTCTACGAACTCGCTCGTCACGCGCCTTACCACCGACACGCAAAACGTGCAGATGGCCTATATGCAGATCATTCGCTCTGCGGTACGGTCCCCGCTCATGATCGTGTTCGCCGCCATCATGGCATTCATATCTGGCGGCCCCATGGCAGTCTTGTACGTAATAGTCTCCCTGTTGCTCGGCGTTGGCCTCATTGGCATTGCGCGCTACGTCATGCCCATCTTCCGTCGCATATTCCGCAAGTATGACAACCTCAACGAATCCGTTGAGGAAAACGTGAGCGGCATCCGCGTCGTCAAGAGCTTCGTACGCGAAGAGCACGAGAAGCAAAAGTTCCGGAACGCCTCGGGCGAGCTCTTCTTCGACTTTTGGGGGGCCGAGCGCATCTTGGCTTGGAACCAACCACTCATGACCTGTGCCGTGGACATCATCTACACGTTCGTCATCTTCTTTGGCAGCCGTGCCATCGTCACCTCCGCCGGACAAGCCATGCAGGTTGGTCAGATGTCCGCGCTCATCACCTACGGCTTCTCTATGCTCATGAGCCTCAACATGCTTTCGATGATCTTTGTTATCGTCACCATGAGCGAGGAGAGCGCACGCCGCATCTGCGAGGTGCTCATCGAGGAGCCCGACCTCGCCAATCCAGAAAACCCCGTCTTTGAGGTAAAGGACGGCTCCATCGACTTCGACAACGTAAGCTTCCGCTACAACGCGTCGTCCGATCGCATGGCGCTTTCCAACGTAGACCTCCACATACGGAGCGGCGAGGTCATTGGCGTTATTGGTGGTACGGGTTCTTCCAAGTCAACGCTCATCCAACTCATCAGCCGCCTCTACGACACCACGGAGGGCACCGTAAGGGTTGGTGGCGTAGACGTGCGAGACTACGACATGGACACCCTGCGCAACCAAGTGGCGGTCGTCCTCCAACGCAACGTTCTCTTTAGCGGCACCATCAAGGACAACCTGCGCTGGGGAGACGAAAACGCCACCGACGAAGAGATCGTGGAGGCATGTAAGCTCGCGCAGGCAGATGAGTTTGTGCAGCTCTTCCCCAACAAATACGACACCTACATCGAGCAGGGCGGCACCAACGTCTCCGGTGGCCAAAAGCAACGTCTGTGCATCGCTCGCGCCTTGCTCAAAAAGCCCAAGATCCTCATTCTGGACGATTCCACCAGTGCCGTGGACACCAAGACCGACAAGAGCATTCGCGCGGGCTTCAGGAGCTTCATTCCCCAGACGACCAAGATCATCATCGCGCAGCGCACCAGCTCCGTGGAAGACGCCGATCGCATCATAGTCATGGACAACGGCCGCATCGACGCCGTGGACACGCCCCAAAACCTCCTGCGCACCAACGACATCTACCGCGAGATATACCTCACCCAAAACAAAGCGAGCCACGACGAGAAGATCACCAGCATGGGTGGCAACTTCGACACCTTCGACGAGCGGCAGGCAGAGCACAACAAGGAGTTGGCAAGCGCCTTGGACGAACAGGCCCAGGGAAAGGAGGCTGAGCGCCATGAGTAAGGAGCAGCCCACGCAAGCCGAGAAGAAAATCCTCAACGACCCCGCACGTTTGAAGGATGCCCCAGACATTGGCACACGCGCAGACGAAGCCAACAAAGGTGTTCCTGGCAAGGGCAGCCGCGGGAGGCGTTCCGCGAATCCCATGAAGGTCTTTCGCGGAACCATAAAGCTGGTGTTCTCGTTCTACCCGCTCCAGCTCTCGCTCATGCTCACCTGCGTAGTGGTCGCCTCGGTGCTCTCAACCCTGCCGAGCATTTTCTTGCAGCGCACCATTGACGTCATCACCCGTTACTGGCAATCGGGCGATTGGGCATCCGCTCTCCCCGAGGTGGCACAGATCGCCATAATGCTCATCATCACCTATGCCGTGGCCTTGGCGTGCCAAATCGCTCAAACGCAATTGGGCGCATTTGTGACCCAGGGTACGCTCATGCAGATCCGCAACAAGATGTTTGACCATATGGAGGATTTGCCCATACGCTTCTTCGACCAAAACCAGCGCGGCGACGTAATGAGCTACTACACCAACGACGTGGACGCCCTGCGCCAGCTCATTGGCGTGGCGCTTCCCAACCTCCTAACCATGGTCATCTCGATGGTTTCGCTTACCTTCATCATGCTGTGGTACTCCGTGCCACTATCCGTCGTCGTGCTCGTCGCCGTTGGGTTTATGGCATGGTTCACCCGCTACATGGGTGGAAAGTCCGCTCGCTACTTCCTAGCGCAGCAGCATGCCATTGGCAAGGCCGAGGGCTTTGCAGAGGAAGCCATGAACGGCGAGAAGGTCATCAAGGTCTTCACGCACGAGAAGAAGATGCAGGCGGAGTTCGACGAGGTCAATGACGAGCTGTTCGAGGCAGCCAAGCAGGCGAACATCTATTCAAACGTGCTGGGGCCCGTCCTCATGAATCTTGGAAACCTGGCCTACGTGATCGTTGCGCTCGCCGGCGGCCTGTTCTTGGGCATAAACCTACCCAACCCCTGCATCTCCGGCATGGTGCTCTCCATCGACATCGTCATCCCCTTCCTCAACCTCACCAAGCGCTTTGCCGGATCAATTGGCCAGATATCCCACCAGATCAACTTCGTGGTGATGGGCCTTGCTGGCGCCGAGCGCATCTTCCAACTCCTTGACGAGGTTCCCGAGGAAGACGAGGGATACGTGGAGCTCACCAACATGGAGATGCAGGCTGGCGAGCTCGTTCCCACCAAACGGCGCACCAAGATGTGGGCGTGGAAGCACCCTCACCAACAGCGCGGCTTTACCGACTATGTGCCACTTCGCGGCGACGTGGTGCTCGACGACGTGGACTTTGGCTACGTGCCCAATCAGCTCGTGCTCCACAACATCGACATTCATGCCAAGCCTGGACAAAAGGTCGCATTCGTCGGTGCCACCGGCGCGGGAAAGACGACCATCACCAACCTCATCAATCGCTTCTACGACATCGCGGACGGCAAGATTCGCTACGACGGCATCAATATCAACAAGATTCGCAAGAGCGACCTTCGTCGATCGCTTGGCGTCGTGCTGCAGGAAGTCAACCTCTTCACGGGCACCGTTATGGACAACATACGGTACGGTCGCCTGGACGCAACCGACGACGAGTGCATCGCCGCGGCAAAGCTGGTTGGCGCGAACGGGTTTATTGAGCGTCTGCCGGATGGCTATAACACTATGCTCACCGACAACGCAGAGTCCCTGTCGCAAGGCCAGCGCCAGCTGCTCTCCATCGCCCGAGCCGCCGTGGCCGACCCACCCGTTATGATTCTTGACGAGGCGACGAGCTCCATCGACACGCGAACCGAGCAAATCGTCAGTCGAGGCATGGACGCCCTCATGGACGGGCGCACCACCTTCGTTATTGCGCATCGCCTCTCCACCGTGCGCAACTCTGACATGATCATCGTCCTCGATCACGGACGCATCATAGAGCGCGGCACGCACGACGAGCTCATTGCGCAGCATGGCACCTACTACCAGCTCTACACGGGAGCCTTTGAGCTCGAGTAGCAGCGTACAATAACGATTGGACGGCGGGCGTGTTTTCTTAAGAAACATGCCCGCCGTTGTTCGGCCACAGATGCTTTGCGTTATTATGTGTTGCACTCATTTGAAGAGAGGAGCACTTCAATGCCAAACATCAACCGGCGCTCGTTTATTGGCCTTTCTTTCTCGGCCTTGTTTCTCGCAGCATGCGGTGGTACTCCGTCCCAAACCACGCAAACCGAGCCAGAGGCAGAAGGACAGAACGAGCAGGCCGCGGGTACAATTGTCGACGGCGTTCTGGTTACCCCCTACGACGAGGGATACAGCAGCGGAAAGCATCACGCAACCATAGAGGTTGAAAACTATGGCACCATCAAGCTTGAGCTCAACGCCACCAATACCCCCATTACCGTGAGCAACTTTGCCCACCTCGTCAACGCGGGCTTCTACGACGGCCTCACATTCCACCGCATCATCAAGGACTTTATGGTGCAGGGCGGAGACCCCAAAGGAAACGGTACCGGTGGTACAGACACCAATATCAAGGGCGAATTCTCCGCGAACGGCGTCGTAAACGCCATACAGCACAAACGCGGCGTCATCTCCATGGCGCGCTCGTCGGCGAACGACTCGGGTAGCTCCCAGTTCTTTATCATGCACAAAGACAATGCGTCCCTTGATGGAAAATACGCCGCCTTCGGCAAGGTGACGGAAGGCATCGAGGTAATCGACAAGCTCGTTGAGGTGCCCGTTGAGGACTCGAACGGAACCGTCGCCCCACAGAATCAACCAAAGATCGTCTCGATTAAGATGGACGACTAGCGCTCATGTGTGCTGCCACGTGTGACTGCTACACGTGGCAGAATCACTGCATGTGCCTGAGGTGTGAGTCAAACCGGTTGTGGAACATTTCTGGCACATCGGGGTACAGGCCGTCAAACAGACGTTGGAGCTCCCTTACGTCCTCCACGTCGTAATCGCTGGTTCGGTGATACAAATAAGCCTTGGTATCGTCCCAAAGGGCATACTCTCCCACGCGCGCATAGTGCCTTCCCACGCAACTCGAATCGTCCTGCACGAGCCGGTTGAGCGTCACCACAACCTGCTCGTTCTGCTCGTCCATATGCACTTGGGGCACATTGGTCGCCACTACCCACTCGCACGTGAAGAACGCCGGGTTAAAGCCGTCACGAGAGTCCACGTCGGCGCTCTCGCATGGGAAGGGAACGTGGATACGCTCCGGAGCGATGCAGCCTGCCACTATATCGTGATTGAGCAGAACCGAGGCGCAGGCAAAGTAAACGGATTCGTCCTTACCCACCTGCTCTTCCAGATGAGCAACGAAGTCTCTCCGTTCCCGTACGCCAGGCTGCACGATGGGATAGGTAATGGTACCGCCTGTGAGCGGAGCGAGCAGATTGCCGATGGGTCCTCGCAGATAGAGTCCGCAGGTGCAGGTTACGCAAACAAGGAACGCATAAGGAATCATGTTTGCCGCGCCCAGTCTAACGTCATACCACCAAACGAGTTGGGAAACCATCGCGAAGAAGGCCACCAGAACCATGGGTACGAACACGTACCAGTGCTGAGGGCTAAAGTCCTGAGTCCTCCAAAACAGGAGGCAGGCCGCTAAAGACCCCAAAAGCAAGCAACAATCTGCCGCCACGGCAATGCCGTAGGCCGTTTTGCTCTCCCCGTTCGCCTTTTTAATCGCATAGACAATAATTGCCACGAGGGCAACCACGCCCAACACGACCCAACCACGTCCGAGCTGGCGAACAACGTCGACCAAGCGCTCAACTGTTGTTTTGCCCGAATTCCAACCACTAAACACGTCACCGTAATCCAGCATGACGGTTCGTTTAAAGAAACCCCTAAACACCGTTGCCAGCAACAGCACAACGGTGCCAAGCGTAATCGAGAACGTCTTGACGAGGTCAACGGGACGCACACGCGCATGTTCTTGTTGGAGGGCCAAGTGACTCACCCACCAAACAACGGCGGCAACAACGAGTCCCGTCACCCCGTAGATGAGCCATCGCCGCACGAACATCGTCATGCAGAGGCCAAGGCCCAGCAAAATCGCCTTCGTCGGACGGGCCAAAAGCCGTGGGTCGAAGGCCAAGGCAAGGACGCACACAAACACCAGCACCCCCACCTCGTCAAGATAGCCGTTGAGTACGGGACGCAACATGAGGGGGCTCAGCAGCCCGAGCAAGAACAGTCCCAAGAACAGGCGATCCGTTTTGCCTTGGGCTCCCGCTTCTCCATCACCTGAACGAACATTGGCCATGCTCACACCAATGAGTCCCTCAACGGCCGCGACAGGCACGGAGATGAGTGCGAACTCGGTAACCAACGACGTGTCCCACGCTGGAAAAACCCGAATGGGAAGCGACATGATCCAGCATTGGAGTTCGTTGTATCCCGTCTTGTTGATTGACTCCAGAGCAAGGAGCAACGCGGTAACAGGATGAGCGTCGAGTCGCTCATTAAACTGCAGGGTCGACATCCAATACAATCGCATGTCCCATACGGGAATGTACTCATAGCGCGAGAGGTACCAGGCTATAAACACCGTACTCACAAGGGCAATTCCCAGTGCGGCGAGCTTCGTGTTACGACCGAGGCGAAGCCATGAGGAACGCACGGGCGTATCCCAAATGAGCAACAGACAAAACCCGTAGTAGGCAACAAGGCCGAGGGCGCTGATGGCAAGCGCCCTCGCAAATGGCATCACGACACAAGTTGCGATCCCACAGGCCACCAAAACGGATAAGCCAATCGTCATCGGTCGTTTGATACGCCCGTCCATGCATGCCCCCTACGGTCTACCGCTTTGGCCGAAGGGGAACACCTTACGATGCCATCCCCTACGCGAGCCCATTGTGTCGTTTGAAACGGTGCAGCAAATTATGGTAGCACTCAAGTTGCGCTGCATTCCAGCTCGACATGTCATCCGACGTAAACAAGACCCCACCACAGTTGGCGTCGGTATCGAGCATCTCGGCGCGCTGCTCACCCGTAAACGATACGCCATCCTCCCTGAGGAAGAAGACATCGGGATCGCATCTGAATGCCTTTCCGTCCAAATGCGCCCGTCCACGTGCATTTGCCAACGACCATTTGGTGCTCACGCGCTCGCGATGCAAAAGACGCATATGGGGCTTATCGTCCCAATCGAGCCCCACGTCTGGTCCAATACGACAGTATTCGCATCTACCAAACGCCGAGACGAGCGGAACTCCACAAAAGAGCAGGCGCACGTCCTCTCCCACGCTGTTCCGGATCAAATCCAAGGCGTCTGCCATGAGTTCCCCGCGATTGAGGCCGTCGTGGGGAAGCATGCACGCGCCATACAAGAAGTCGAGCTTGAGCAGCCTGAAGCCCCAGTCTTCGGTTACCGTCCGCAAGACGCCTTGCAGGTAGTCGCGCACCTCCCCCTTGCGCACATCCAGTGCATACGCACCTTTCCAATGGTCGCCCGTCATAACAGGCTGCCCGTCATCGCCGCACAGGAGCCAGTCCTTATGCTCGGCGAACACGCGTGACTCCCGCGAGCACACGAAGGGAGCGAGCCAAATGCCGGGAAGCAGTCCCTGCTCACTAGCCTTGCGTGCGAGCTCGGCAACGCCCAGAGGAAAACGCGCGCAATCGCATTCGAGCCAGTCCCCCACCTTGGCATAGCCGTCATCGATTTGGAACACGGGATCAACCCCGTCCAAGTCCATGCCCATCAGTATTTTGGCAGTGCCATCCAAGTCCTGGGAGAGCTTCCAGGAATCGATTTGGTCGTAATGCCTATACCAGCTCGTATAGCCCGCAAGAGGTCGCGTCTTGCGACACGCGATGCCGGCAAGTGCCAGCCACGAATCTACCGCATCCTCGAGCTTGCCGCCAACCACACAGAGCGACAGCAGCTCACGCGACTCCCCCGCCTTGAGCGTCCGCGCAGGTGGCTCCTTTTGGAAGGTGAGCGTCCCCGCTTCAAGATCCTCGCGAATTACGGTGAGTCCCGTATCCTCATTTAGTGACCCAAAGAGCAGGACCTCGTCTCCCTGCCGAACATACCCATAGCCAAAGCCATGCATATGGCCTCTGCGCGGGTCCTCCTCAACGAAGCGGTAGTCACCACTCCCGTCAAGAACGTATTGCTTAACCAGTTTTTTTGGCGCGCGCGTGAGGCCCCGCATGCGATCGTTCACGGGCCGCTCAACACTGTCGGTCCATGAGTTGTAGCCGTTCAGAAACAGCGCGTCCGCATCGCGCAAGGCAAGCGTCATGGTGGCAACGATGTCGTCAACCGTTACGTCCACGCGTGGCCGCACCATCACTCTTCTTACCTCGGTGTTGCCAAGTACCTCAACGCCAAGATCGTTGTTTTGGCTCTGCCCCGTCAGGCGCCCATCCCCCAGAATGGTAAGCGAGCGGTCCTTCGAGTCGTTGGCAAGGCGATAGGCAATCGTAACAACTGGTCCCAAGGACATGCGTCACTCACCTTCTCCGTTGTCTGACGATGCCCCAATGGTCGTCAGTACGCGTGCCTCGCGGTAGCGCAGGAACACCAGACCGCCAAGCAGGCAGAACACCGTGGCGACCACCGCAGTCATGCGATACCCCAAGCCACCAGACCCAATGGTGGCGATGGACGAGAAGAGGATCATGGCCAAGGACTGGCCGAGCGTCATGGAGAAGGTACGTGCCGCATAGAACATGCCCTCGCGATTCTCGCCCGTCTCCACGGCATCGCACTCGGCAATGTCTGCGAGCACGGCCTGAGGAAGAATGCCCAAAATCGCCATGGGTATGGCAGCGAGTATGGCAACAAGCGCGCCCCACGCAAGCTCCGGCACGCCAAACTGCCCGCATATGCTCGTAACGATGAATGCCAAGCAAAAGAAGAAGAACGCAAAAGCCACCAGCCGCTTCTTGCCCATACGCTTAGCCAAGATGTTCACGGGCGCATAGAATGCCAAGCTCAAGACCGTCATGCCAGCAAAGAAGACGAAGTTCATTGAGCTGTCCAAGCCCATGAGGCTCGTCACATAGAAGGGCATGCCCGTTTGGAACATGGTGATGGCGACCCAATACAGAATGTCGGACACCTCAAAGATCTGGAACTCCTTGTTCTTGAACGTCTTGACCACGGAGGCGCCCATGGGCGTGGTGGAGGGCTCAGTCTCGGCATAGGTTTGCTCGTCGATGGTAAAGGCAGGCAGAAGCATGCACACGATGGCGATGGCGGCAAGGATGGCGATGGTCACGCGGTATGCGTTCGCAATGCCAAGGGAAGCTTGGAAGAGGCCTGCGATGGTGGGCACCAAATACGCGAAGGCGGTACCAATGAAGTACGTTACCGATATGTAGGTGGACAAGTTCACCCGCAGCTCTTGCGTTCGACCCAACTCAGGGATGAGCGCGTTGAACGGCGTGCAATAGAGCGAGAGGGACACATAGAAGGCCACGAGGCAAACGAGGAGCGCCACGTCGTTGAACAGCTCCCCACCCATGCCGGGCAACGTGAACACGACCACCGTCATGATGCCAAACGGCACGGCGAACCAGCGCATAAAGGGAATGCGTCGTCCCAGCGGATGGTTGAGGGAGTCGGACTTCGAGGCAATGAACGGATCGATGAATCCATCCACCAAGCGGCAAAAGGCGGTGATCAAGCCGATGACCGTCATGCCCGCAAAAACGATGCCCTGGGTGATGAACAACGGCATTCCCGCCGCAATGGTTTCCTCACTTGGCATATAGAAATACAGAAGCCAGTTTGATACAACTCCCGAGAGCATTGCCCAACCCAGTTGCCCAATGGCAAAGTTCCTCAGAATTCTGCCATCCGCCAGCTGCTTCACCGCCATATGACTCCCCCCTCCTCTTTCCGTTGGCAGCCTGCTCCTCTTTGGAATCGGCGCTTGCCAACGACCACATTGCCATATCTATGATGCACTGCAGCTCAAGCTGCGCGTTGCTAAAGTCGTCGGAGGGAATGATCTCCCCTCTCCTGAGCTTTTGCGCCACACCAATGAGCGCATGCGCCAATGCAAGGTAAAACGGGCGGAACTCCACCTCGCGCAGGATTGATCCATCCGAACGCCCCAAGGCATAGGCGTCCGCAAAGATGAGATAGAACGAGTCAACCTCCCGGCCGTACTCTTCGAGCTCTTCGCGACGAATCTGCTGATTGACCACCATGTGGTCGAACGTGTCCAAAAAGAAGACGAAGTCGCCATAGGCCAGATATGCGTTTTTGTACTCCTCAAGGAGAAAACGCAGGCGGCTCAAGCCATTGCACGCCAGAAAGGCATCCGATTCCACAAGCTCGCGAATCATGAGGTTAAACTGTCTCCACATGAGGGTTGCGGCGCACACGGCAATGCTCGTCTTGGTGGAAAAGTGCCGGTAGAGTGTGGCGACTCCCACTCCCGCCGACCCTGCGATGTCTACCATCTTCACCTGTTCGAGGCCGTTTTGCAAAAACAGGTTGGCGGCACACGCGATTATCTGATTGTCGCGAGCGTCCCGCATTCCGTCTACCAAAGCATTCTGACTATATGGGATTTCAAAATCCATGGTCTTGACCTTTGCCCAGCCGAAGTGATAGTCTGTCTATCAGATTGATAGTTAGACTATCACGTGAAGGTTTTTGATGCAAGGGGGCTTTCGATGAGCGGCACATCCGATCGCGCACAGTATGTCTTTGGGAACCCGATTGACCAACGGACCTATCGAAAGGCGTGCGCCTCGCAGGCGCGTTTTGTCAAGCGCTTTGGCGACGACGCACACGCGACCTATCACCTGGAAGCTCAAACGCTCCCCGTCATTGGCGACCGACTGGGCGTGAGAAACCTCGTGCTCTCCGAATCGAACGATTGCGCACTCGACTTGGCACAAGACGCACAAAGTCACCCGGCAACCCTCCAAACCGATCACACGATGCCAAACGCAGTTGGCAAGCCCGTTGTTGTTGGCAACATTCGCATGGGCTTTGGCCACTACCGCATCTCCATGGCCATGGCCTCGGCCGCGCACGCCATGGGTTACACGCCGTATTGGTTTGACCTCGCATCGTTTACGCAGAGCACGGGCTCCAAGGTGATCGCGTCACAGAACGAGCTCTATTCCCTGGGCTCTCGCCTCTCCCAGCAGATTGCGCTCTTCAATAAGCTCTATTGGGAGCCGCTCAACTCCGAGGGATTCCGCAAGCTCACCTACAACTCGGGCGATCAGAAGAACGCCGAGCTCTGCGTGCCCCTTCTCCACGACCTTCCCAAGGACGTTCCCTACATCGGCACGCATGTGTGGCCGGCCCAGGCTGCGGTGCATGCAGGGCTCACGCACGTGGTAAACGCCATCCCCGACAACTGGCCCATGGCGCTGCACCTTGCCGAAGGATCCATCCACACCGTCCAGACGCCCTCGGCCTATCTTGGCTATCACCAGCTGCGCGGCATGGACAAGAAGCGCCAGCTCAAACCCATGCCACTCGACAGCCTGCAATACACCGGTCACTATGTGGACCACGAGCTCGTCTGCAACATCGAGCGCGACTGCGCCGCCCGCAAGGCACGGCTCTTGAGCGGAGGACCGATTCGCTGGCTCATCTCGGTTGGTGGCGCAGGGGCACAACAGAACCTCTTTGCCGCAATCATTGAGCGGCTGCTCCCCTACGTGCACAGCGAGCAGGCCACGCTTCTGGTAAACGTTGGCGACCATCGCGACGTTTGGGAGGCGCTCGAGCGCAAGATTCCCCAACTGAGCGAGGCCACCCGTCACTTCGACGACTTTGGCCAGGTGGCCGCACTTGCCGAGGACGCGCTCGATGGTGACCTCACCGGCATTCACGCGTTCTGCGACTCCGACATTTTCTCTGCCGTGTACTCGTCCAACCTCCTCATGCGCTGCAGCGACGTCCTCATTACCAAACCGAGCGAGTTTAGCTTCTATCCCGTGCCAAAGCTCATGATTCACCGCGTGGGAGGCCACGAGGCATGGGGCGCCATCCGTGCCGCCGAGGTTGGCGACGGCACCTATGAGGTCGACGACACCGAAGAGGTGCTCGCCATGATCGACTCGTTCCAGTACGATCGCGAGCTCGTGTGCTTTATGTGCGACAACATCTTGGTTGCCAAGCAGGCAGGAATATATGACGGTGCCTACAAGGTCGTTGAGCTCGCTGCAAAATAGGCGTTAAACGACGGAATACCTCAGCCGGGTGCGCCTCACGCGCACCCGGCATCCTTTTACCAAATGCGCCGCAGGGCAAGACCGCTCAGCAGCTTTGGATCGAACCACGTGGACTTGGGCGGCATGAGCTCGCCCGCGTCCGCGACGGCCATCACCTCGTCCATGGACGTGGGATACAGGCTGAAGGCAATCCCCTCTTCCCCGGCCAAGGTCGCGAGCTCTGCCGCGTCCACGCCGCCAGCGAACGAAATGCGCTCGTTGGTGCGCGGGTCGCGAATGCCCAGAACTGGATCGAGCACGCGGTCTTGCAAGACCGATACGTCAAGCGATGCGACAGGGTCATCCGTATCCGCCCCACACCACTTGAGCATTCGCCACGTGCCAAACGCGAACATGGCGAACTCACCCTTCTCCTGGGGCTCTATGGCATCCGGCTGTGGGTCACCGCACTGGAATCCCTGCGCCTCGATCGACGCCACGAGTGCGGACTCGTCAAGACCCATCGTGTCTGCCACCACACGGTTGTATGGAAGGATGCGCAGCTGGCTCGCCGGAAAGAGCGCCGCAAGAAAATACTCGGCTGGGTCCTGCTCCCGCCCTTCCGCGCGACGCTGCTCGCAGATGCGCACGGCAGCGGCAGCACGGTGGTGCCCATCGGCGATGTATGCCTCTCCAACCGCAGTGAACGCAACGCCAATGGCGTCGACGGCGACTTCGCGGGCTATGCGCCACACGCGCTGCCGAACGCCGTCGTCGCTCACAAAGTCATAGAGGGGGCTCGCCATGCGCGCGGCGTCCAGAATAACGTCCACGGCCAGGCTGTCCTTGTATGCCACGAACACGGGACCCGTCTGCGCGCGAACGGTCGTGATGTGCCGCACGCGGTCCTCGACCTTTGCCGGGAGCGTGAGCTCGTGACGCCTCAGCTTTCCCTCCAAATAATCGTCGCACGAGATCGAGCCCAGCAGTCCCAGTTGCTTGTGTGAGCCCGTGGACAACTCATAGAGGTAATAGCACGAATGCTCGTCACGCACGAGCGTCTGGTCGAGCTGACGGTCCCTCAGGACCTCACGAGCATGCGCGTAAACCTCTTCTGCCTGGGGATCTTGATGCTCGTCGAAGCCAGTTTCTGGCCGATCGATGGCGAGGAAGGAGCGTGGATGCTCTTTAACGTAGTCACGCGCCTCTTGCGAGGTGAACACGTCGTAGGGTAACGCCGCAAACTCCGACGCATGTTCTGGTGCAGGTCTCAAACAGGTAATCGGCGCAATGCGCATGGAACCTCCTTGCTGTGTGCAATAGAACCGTAATCATACACAATGAGGCGCAAGTTGGGCACATATCGCACACCCTTATCACATGTACCGCGCAACTCAGGAGCCGCGTTCCCCACCCTGTTACGTGGAACCACCTTATAATGACTTGAACGGAAGAAGGGAGTCTTGTGATGGACCTTTCGCAACGCACCATAGTGCTGTTCGACTTTGATGGCACGGTTGCCGACACCAAGCAAGCCATCATCGACACCGCGACGCAGGTGCTCTTGGCCCACGGCATCCCCAAAGACAAGCTCGGCGACGTATCACGCCTCATTGGCCCGCCATTCCCTGAGGCCTTCTCGCAAATCTATGGCTTGTCGGCACATGAGGCGGCCATGGTAACCAAACACTACCGCCTTATCTATGCAGGTCTTGGGCTCTCGGCCTGGCCACTGTTCGAGGGTGTCTCGGACCTGGTACGCGATCTTCGCAATGCCGGCAAGACGGTGTGCGTGGCCACGTCCAAGCGGCAAAACGTGTTGGATCAGGCGCTTGCAGACGAGGGGTTGTCCCATGCGTTTGACCTCACGGTGGGAAAGCCTTCCGACGAGCCCTTTACCAAGGCACAAACCATTCAATACATCCTGGACAATCTCGGCGCGCTCCCGCAGGACGCCGTGATGGTGGGAGACCGTCACCACGACGTTGAGGGCGCGACTGCCTGCGGGATTCCCTGCATTGGCGTAACGTACGGCGGAACTGGCGATTTTGCTGAGCTGAGTTCGGCAGGCGCCTGCCGCGTGGTGGACTCAGTGGCACAACTTGCCGAAGTTCTTCTTGGATAGTGGGAATGGAAGGCAAAAACTGGGGTACAACAGTAATCAGAGTATGTGCGTACCTACGAGATAGCATTTTGAAAGAGAGGTTAACATGGCAGGTTTTGATTTTGGCGAGGGTGTACGCAGGGTCTTCTTGGCTGGTGTCGGCGCTATCGCAACCGGTGCGGAAAAGTCGCAGCAGATCATCGAGGACCTTGTTAAGAAGGGCGAACTCACGGTAGAGCAGGGAAAGCAGCTCAACGAGGAGCTCTCGCGCAAGGCGACCAAGGCTGCAAACGACACCTACGACTCCATACTGCGCACCCGCCTAGAGAACATGTCTCCCGAGGAGCGTGCGGCATATGCCCAGCGCGTAGCCGACATCTCCTCCGAGATCGACAGCCGCACCACCACGGTTGAGTCGGAAGTCGAAGAGGCGGACCCCTCCACCGACGAGGGCGAGGCCGCTGAGGCCGAGGCAGCAGAGGCCGAAGACGAGTAAGCAGCGTGCGTGTCTGAGCAGGAAGCCCGTCGGAACACGACGGAAACGCAAAAGAGCAATGCAGACGCCGGCCTCAACGATGAGGCCGAGCGTTTGCGTGCGTGGTATCAGTCTCCCGATGGCGCGACCAACGAGCGAGAAGAGACCATAGGCCTTCTGGGCGCAAGACGCGTAGGAATCGAACCCAGCGGCCTCACGCGTAGGTCGCGCAACGCCCGAATTCGAGAGATTCTCTCAATCGTTCGAAAATACGACATCATCCATGGTCTTACTCCAAAATCGTTCCGACACCTGCTCGAAGAGCTTGGCCCCACATTCGTAAAGACCGGGCAGATACTTTCTATGCGCTCAGAGATTCTGAGCGATTCTTTTTGTAGGGAGCTTGCCAAGCTTCGAACCGAGGTCGCGCCGATGCCACGCGAAACGGTACTCGAAGCACTGCGCAGCGAATACGACACGCCCTTGGAAGAGATCTTCGATGCCATCGACGACGTCCCCCTTGGATCCGCATCGGTGGCACAGGTCCACAAGGCAAGACTCGTCACTGGCGAATTGGTTGCCGTAAAGGTGCAGCGCCCAAACGTACGTGCCGTCATGTACCAGGACATCGCGATCATGCGTTCGCTTTCGCGCCATGCGAGGCACATAGTGGGCAGCGAACAAGTCCTCGACATCCAATCCGTGGTCGAGGAGCTCTGGCAGTCCTTTCGCGAGGAGACAGACTTCCTCGTAGAAGCACGGGCGCTGGCGGAGTTCCGTCACAACAACGCCTCATGCACGTACATTACCTGCCCCAAGCCCTTCCCCGGGCTCTGCACCAAGCACGTCGTCGTGATGGAGTATGTTGAGGGCATACCCATCTCTCACACGGACGCCCTTCTTGAGGCCGGATACGATCTTGAGGAGATTGGTATCAAGCTCGTGGACAACTACACGACCCAAATGCTCGACGACGGCTTCTTTCACGCGGATCCGCACCCAGGCAACCTGGTCATCGCGGATGGCAAGATCGTCTACCTGGACTTGGGGCTCATGGGCCGCCTCTCCGCGCACGACCGCTCCGCCTTGTCCGACATCGTCTTTGCCGTAGGAGACTATGACACGCCACGCCTCAAAGACGGGCTGTTGCGGTTCTCGGTTTCCAACGACACCGCGTCGATCGACCACGCTCGACTTCTTGCGGACCTAGACGCCATCATGGACGATTTTGGCACCGCCACGCTCAAGGACCTCGATCTGTCCCGCTTCCTCAGCGCCATTGTCACGCTTGCCCGAAGAAGCGGCATCGAGCTCCCTCCCTCTGTGACGATGATGGCCAAGTCGCTTGTAACGCTCGAGGGAACGGTCGACGATCTGTTGGCCAACAAAAGCATCGTGGAAATTCTTGCCGATCACGTTCGGTCTCAGACCACGCCGCTGGAGATGGGTGCCCGCGAGGTCGACGCACTGGCACGAGAGTCGCGACTTGCCACCCACAGCATGCTCAAGGCCGCATCCCAGGCCTCGCTTGCCATGAACATGCTTACGCGCGGGCAATTGCGCGTGAATCTGGACGTGCCCGGATCAAAGGATCCCATCGCAGACTTCTCTCATTCCTTCGACCGCCTTACCATGGGCATCGTTATTGCGGGACTCTTTATTGGGTCGTCGATTATCTACTACGCGGGCATGAAGCCGCTCTTGTTTGGCATTCCCATCGTGGGATTCCTTGGCTTCTTCCTCGCCGTGATCCTGGGCGTCTGGCTCATTCTGGACATTATCCGAGAGACGCACCGCCGACGTTAGCGGACGGCATGCCTCTCCTTCATGTCTCTATTCACCCGCGTCGAGCCACTTCTTTCTGCTCACGAAGTTCCATATCATCACCACTGCCGTAGCCGCGACCTTAACGATGGTTACCGCCAGCGCGGACTCTCCCCACAAGGAAGTGCCCAGCCACATGATTACCTCGTTAATGCCCAATCCAATTGCCGAGAGAATGAGGAAGATCACGAACTCCCTCGAACGCGACAGGTCGTCGCGATGCGAGAACACGAAGCGCATGGAGGCGAGGTAGTTGAACACAAGCGAAACACAGAACGAGATGGCCGCAGACAGCACCGCGTTGACGCCGCACACCTGGGACAACAGCATGAGCACGCCATAGTCAATGCCAAAGGCAAGAAAGCCGACTACGCCAAACTTAAGCACTTGCTCGACAAGTCTTCCCATCATCCACTTCCCAACATATCAAGGACAGGGGCTTGCCCTTCCAAAAAAATCTATGTCTGCCACACATACGATAGACATTGTGCCAAAGAGCCGCGCATCGTAGTATCATGATAAGCTCAATGCCGCTGAATCGTCACACTATGGAGCAACATGAGCCAAAGAGCACGCCGCGGGGATATCCCATCCCATCCACTCAAGCCCGGCAGGCGGCGTCCACCGCGCACGCAACGCCAGCAATGGTATCTCGTTATGAGTGGCATCATCATCGCGGCCATAGTCGTTCTGGTAGCGCTCCTGTTCTGGATCAACCGACCGGTTACGATCACCATAGACGACAAGGAGACCCAAGTACGCATTGGGTCAACCATCACCGAGGTCTTTGAGGGCAAGCACATAGACGTGGATCCAGGCAACTACATTTCGGTGACCGAGCGCGTGCTCGCCAAGGGATCTGGCCATCCGTTCTGCGCGACGGTGAATGGCAACGCCCTCGCCCACGAGGATGAGGCCTCGTATTGCATTGAAGGTGGAGAAACGATCACGTTCGAGGACGGCGACGACATTATGGAGGGCTACAGCGTCGTTACCGAGTCCATAGCCCCCTATCTCGCCTTCTACGGTACGGGTACCACCATCCAATTCGTCTCGCAATGGGGCGTGGCCGGAGAGCTTGAGCATCGCACGGGCAACGACTCGGGAGAACGTGTGGATGTGGAGACCAGAGAAGCTGTCCCCTGCATCGTCACGTGCTCAAACTTCAACCTCGAGGGGGACCGCAAGTACGTGGCGCTCACCTTCGACGACGGGCCGTCCTCCCCGTACACCGAGCAGTACCTGGACATCCTGGAGCGCTACGGCGTCCGCGCGACGTTCTTCTTCCTGGGCGAGAGCGTC
>JAFWMI010000234.1 GCA_017513965.1 Atopobiaceae bacterium | reverse complement strand
GGCATCGTCTTGGTGAGCACGGGCCCCATACCGGGTGACATAGACCTCTTTGAGCGCGCTCGTGTTCCCGTAATTATTATTGGGCAGCGCGTGCGCAAGTCCAACTGCGTGCATTTTGACGTATACAATGCGGCCTACGACCTTGCCACGGCATTGGGATGTGATTCCTCAAGCCATGTGGCATACATAGACGCCGGCGATCGGCGCAAGTCGTTTGACATGGATCGGCGGAGGGGGTTCTTGTCGGGTCTGAGTGACGCGGGCGTGCTTGAGGAGCGCATAACGGTGTGCACGGGTGGCTTTACCGTGGACGAGGCGTATCGCACGACCCGGAAGTTGCTGGCTCGTCAAACTGTATTCGATTACATATCCTGTGCCTCCGATACGCATGCCGCTGGTGCCCTCAAGGCTATACGGGAGAAGTTTGGCACCAGCTCGGGCAGGCACATACCAAAGGTGTCGGGCTTCGGCAACGACCCCATTCTTCAGGCGGTGGCCGGTCCGTTGCCCACCATAGACTTTGACTACGAGGAATGTGGCATTAAAGCTGCGGAAATGATGACTGCGCTCATTAAGGGAGAGGTCCGAAGCGTTATGAGTCTGCAGTTGGGGTATCGACTCGTAGGCGTGTAGCGGTTTCTTTTGGCGTTTTCCCATTGAGTCATATATTTTCATCCATTTGGGAATTCATAGTTGTTTCACAATATGAAAACGATTACAGTTTTCCTTGTCGTAGTACGGCTCGCGCAGTTGCGCAACGATTCCAAGGGAAGGAAGGACCCATGGCACTAGACTACGCAAAGGCGGCACGCGAAACACTTGAGGCGGTGGGTGGTGCAAGCAACGTTGTGTCCGCAGCGCATTGCGCCACGCGCCTGCGTCTTGTGATCGCCGACAACTCCAAGGTGGACAAGGCGGCTGTCGACGAGATCGAGGGCGCAAAGGGCAACTTTGAGGCCTCAGGACAGCTCCAGATCATCTTTGGCACCGGCACGGTGAACAAGGTATACGAGGAGTTCATCAGCCAGGGCGGCATCACCGCGGCAAGCAAGGAGGAGGCAAAGGCTGCCGTTGCAGAGCAGCAGAACTTCTTCATGCGTGCCATCAAGACCCTTTCGGACGTGTTCGTTCCCATCATCCCGGCCATCGTCGCCTCTGGTATGCTCATGGGCATTATGGGCGGCATCGAGTTCATGGGTGGCAAGGGAATCATTCCTCTCGACACCAACAGCGTATGGTGGCGCATCGCCGGTCTCATCAACGCCTGCGCACTCGCCAACCTGCAGATCCTGCTGGGCTTCTCGGCGGCTAACGTGTTTGGTGGCAACCCCTACCTCGGCGCCTCTTTTGGTGCCCTGCTCATTAGTAGCAGCTTTATTAACGCATATGGTGCGGCCGACGCCATCGCCAATGGCGAGATGATTACGCTTGAAGTCATACCTGGCCTCTACAGTATTGACTGGATTGGTTACCAGGGCCACGTAATACCCATCCTCGTGGGAACGTGGATTCTGTGCTTCTTTGAGAAGAAGCTACACCAGATCGTTCCCGAGATGTTTGACCTCTTTGTTACGCCACTGCTTTCCATGGCCGGCGCTGCCTACATTACCATCCTCTTCGTGGGTCCCGTGTTCGTGTGGCTCGAGAACGCCATCCTTGGCCTGCTCACCGCGTTGCTCAACATTCCGTTTGGCATTGGCTACATCATCATCGGCCTCATCTACTCTCCGTCGGTCGTCACCGGCCTGCACCAGATGTACACCACCATCGACGTCTCCATGCTGGGCAACCTCGGCGTGACGTACTGGCTGCCCATCGCAAGTGCCGCAAACATCGCACAGGGCGGCGCCTGCTTGGCCGTGGCGCTCAAGACCAAGAACGCAAAGACCAAGGCCCTCGCCGTTCCCTCTGGCATCTCCTGCCTGCTGGGCATTACCGAGCCTGCCATCTTTGGTGTGAACCTGCCCAAGCTCAAGCCCTTCATTGCCGGCATGATTGGTGCCGCCGTGGGCGCCTTCATTTGCTCGCTCACCCAGCTTGGCGCCACCGGCACGGGCGTTACGGGCCTCTTTGGCATCCTGCTGTGCATTAAACAGCCCATCCAGTACTGCATCATGTTTGCAGCGGCGTTTGGCGTGGCCTTCGCCATCACGTGGATCATCTACTCCGACGAGGCTCCTGCCGCCAAGGTATCTAACGCCGAGACCGAGAAGGCCATGGCTGCAAACGCCGCCGCGCAGGCCGCTTTTGCGGCGAAGATCAGCGCCGTTGACGAGGCTGGTTCCCTTGCTTCGCCCATGACGGGTGAGGCGATTGCCATGACATCCGTTTCCGACCCCGTGTTTGCATCCGAGGCAATGGGCAAGGGCGTTGCCATCGAGCCCGTCGAGGGCGGCGTGTACGCCCCTGTGTCTGGCGAGGTGAGCATGGTCGCAGGCTCCGGACACGCCGTGGGTCTTATGGCAGACGACGGCACCGAGATCCTCATCCACATTGGCATTGACACCGTTGAGCTCAACGGTGAGCCATTTACCGTTAAGGTGGCTGCTGGCGACAAGGTAAAGGCCGGAGACATTCTTGTGGAGGCCGACCTCGCAAAGATCAAGGCCGCGGGCAAGCCTGCCACCACCATGCTCATCGTTACGAATACCGACGACTATGCGGCGGTAGAACCCAAGCTTGGCAAGGTAAGCGCAGGCGATGCAGTGGTTACCTTGACGAAGTAGTTCCTAAGGAACCTCCCTTTCCCTTCAAGGCTTTTTTTGTGGGCTGGAAGCCTTGAAGTCCTACCATGCAAAACCCACAACGGCCAGTCGGTGGGATTGCACGTGCGATTCCACCGACATACGGATGGCAGAGTCTTAGCAAAAGGGCAGCACCTCACCAAAGGGGTGCCGCCCGCTTTGTGCTGGCCTGTTGCGCAGGTGATGCTAGCCGAGGTTCGCGTACTCCTCGTCGCTCACGGGTTCGAGCCATTCGTTCCAGGCATCGGCGCCCTCTATCTCGAGTGCCACGTGCTGGAACCAACTGTCGGCGGCCGCGCCATGCCAATGCTTCACGTTCGCGGGGATGTTCACCACGTCACCGGCATAGAGCTCGCGCGCCGGCTTGCCCCACTCCTGATACCAGCCATGGCCATACACGCAAATGAGCATCTGTCCGCCACCCGCACTGGCATGGTGCACATGCCAGTTGTTGCGGCATTTTGGTGCAAAGGTTACGTTAAAAGCTGGGACCTGCTCGTTTGTGAGCACGGCAAGGTAGGTGTCTCCCGAAAAGTACTCCGACGCGGGATTAACGTCTCCCACGGGAAATGCGCTGAGCTCTTGTCCAATTCTCTCGTCCATAATGGCTGCCTCTCCTGTCGCGTTCATATTCGCCTTATACTTATGGTAGCTGGTACCCAGCACAAGAACAAATACCTTGTGCTCATGTGACCCCATGCATTCGATGCATGGACGGGGCGAAGATTGGCTCTGGTCGCATGCTGCACTATGATAGGGAGGGAGCAAAGAGAAAAGAGGTTGGCATGAGGTTCTTTACGCGCCTTTGTGCGGTGACGGCGGCCGCCGTTGTTGCCGTTGCGCTCGCAGCGAGCAACGCCATGGCAAACGACACCGTGGTGATCGAGGACATAATGGAACAAGAGGAGGCGCTGGTCGAGGAGGAAGCCGCTCCGGAGCGGGAAGGCGAGAGGCTATTGGGCACGCAGTCATCTGCGGCTCACACCTCCATTGCCAAGGCACAGGTTGCCAAGATTGGCAGCAAGCAGTACACGGGCAAGGCCATCAAGCCAAAGCCGACCG
>JAFWMI010000233.1 GCA_017513965.1 Atopobiaceae bacterium | reverse complement strand
TGAGACGGGATAACGACAGCAATAACGGGATAAAAAGCCAAGTCTTCAGTACGAGTGGCCTATTGTTAAGACAGGAATAGCTTCGACTTTGGGCAAATGTTAACCCTCTAAACAGGCTGATCTCTCGCTGTGGTTCGTTTCACGGAGAGAGAGCAGCTTGAGATAGTGCTCAATGGGGTCATCTGACCGTATCGACTAGGTAATCTCCATCAGCCAATGGCGAGGAGATTGTCTGCCCCGTCGCAACCCCGCGGGAGCTCTACACTGAATAGGAAGGGGTCACCTGTCGCATGCTAGTACGTTGTAACATCCGTAAGGTGCATCAGGGAGGACAGCCCTTGGTGGTGCATGCGCTCCCGATACGTCGTACGAGTATGCGCTACGGAGCATGAACCACCAAGGGCTGTCCTCTCTGGTGCACCCCCAACACTACGGATTTCGTACGCAGGAGATGGCGCATGGACATCACGCAGAGCTTCTACGACAAGATGGCAAGTCAGTATGACAAGCTCTTACAAGACTGGGAGGCAACGACGCGCGAGCAGGCCGTCATTCTCGACAACATCTTCGAGGCATATGGCTTTGGCACGGCCACCCGCGTTCTGGACTGCGCGTGCGGCATCGGGACTCAGGCCATCGGCTTGGCCGCGCTGGGGTACGACGTCACCGCGTCTGACATCAGCGACGGCGAACTGACAGAGGCAAGACGGCGAGCCAAGAAGAACGGCCTGACAATCCGCTTTGAGCACGCCGACTTCTGCACGCTCGAGAAGGTCTTTGCCGAGGAGTTCGACATCGTCATCGCGATGGACAACGCGCTGCCCCATATGCTCACGGCTTCCGACCTCGAGTCGGCGGTGAAGAGCATAGCGGGACGGGTTAGGAAGGGCGGAATCTTCGTGGCTAGCATTCGCGACTACGACGCCCTCCTTGAGACCAAGCCACCGTATTCCCCGCCCTACATCCACGATACGCCCAAAGGCCGCCGCGTCTCCTTCCAGACGTGGGCATGGGAGGGCGACAACTACCGACTGGTCCAGTACATCATCGACGACGCTGATGAGCTGCAGATAGGGAAGTTCGAGTGCGAGTACCGGGCCACCCGCCGCCAGGAGCTGACCGACCTGCTTCTGGCAAGTGGCTGCAGCGACGTGTCCTGGAAGATGCCTGAGGAGACGGGCTTCTACCAGCCCATCGTGGTTGCCAGGAAGTAGGGGAGGCGGGTCTCCTACTGCGAAGCCCCATCGTTCAGGTGGCTGGTATCGTAGCGGGTGGAGAACAAGGTTCCGTTCACTACCCATACGTCGGATAGGTCAGGCTCCCCGTCTGCACCTACGCGGCACACCAGATAGTCCCCGTCTCCGTGCTCGACGTCTGGGCGGTTGGCATGCAGCTCGTCACCCCAAGCGGTCTCGACCAAAACGCGCTGATCGACCGGCACGAACCTCGCATAGCTAGAGTCAGGCGAGGGCTTGGCGACGATGTCGATGTAGGCATCCTTCTCTGCAAAGTCCTCCTTGCTGATCTCGCTCCCATCGGGCTTGGTGTACGTAGACTGAACGGACGAGAGCTCCGAAGCCCACATCTCGCTCGCAGACCCCTTGAGGACCACCGTCACGCCATCGTCGTCAACCGTATAGTCCACATCCTCAAGATCGTTGTGAAATGACAGCTCCTGAGAGACCATCATCGCCTGGACTGTGTACTCCTTTTTGCCGGTCAGAAACCATTCCTCGTTGCTCGTTTTGAGGTATTCGTCGAGCGTCAGCTCGGTTTGGCTGGCCATGCCTTTTGTGTTGTCAACGCAGGCGGGTAGGAAGAGCGATGCGACAAGCAGCAAGCATATCGGCAAGAGCTCCACCACAGTTCTTCTCTTAAGCATGGGAACCACTCCCTCCAAAGCGATGACACAAGCCAAGTATGAACGAGATGAAGAGCTGCGATCGCATCGTGAGTCCGAGCGGTTACCTTATGCCGTGGAATCTAGCGGCTGCCGAAAACTGCTACGTTTGTCGCCTCTCTGAAGAAAACGCGCCCTGCGCAACAAGGCCGCATGCTGTGCTTGAATGGAGCGGTCCGGCTTATTGCAGTCGCAGCGTTGATCGGGGATGGTATGGCGCGAGCGGTGTTCTTCGACGTTGACGGTACGCTGCTCTCGCACGCGACGAAAGAGGTGCCTGCAAGCGCTAAGACAGCCGTGGCTGAGCTCAGGCGGAAGGGCATTCCAGTGGGGCTGGCCACGGGCCGTAGCATCGAGGAGCTTCGCGACCTGCCCCTGACAGGGCTCGCCTTTGACATGCTGCTCACCCTCAATGGCCAGCTCGTGTTGGACGGCGACGGAGGCTACGTTGCGGGCAACCCGCTCGTCGGCGAGGCACTCGAGTCGGTGCTGTCCCTCTTCGCCTCGCGCGAAGTGCCGGTGCTCCTCGTGCAGATGAGTCGCATGTACATCAACTATGTAGACGAAGCGGTCATCGCCGCGCAGAGGGACATCCACACCCCCGTGCCTGAGATTGGCGAATATGACGGCGGTGACGTCTACCAGGCCATACTCTATGTCGACGACGAGGGAGCGGAGCGCCTGCATG
>JAFWMI010000232.1 GCA_017513965.1 Atopobiaceae bacterium | reverse complement strand
CTCTTTGGCCGCTAGAAGGTAGACGACGGCGCCCGCAAGGCCTCAAGCCTGCGCATTACCGACGAGGGCGTCCTTGCCGTGCCCGACTTCAACCTCGACATCGCCGACCGCGAGTTCGTGGTGTTCGTCGGTCCCTCTGGCTGCGGCAAGTCTACCACGCTGCGCATGGTCGCCGGCCTCGAGGAGATCACCGACGGCGAGCTGTACATCGACGGCCAGCTCATGAACGACGTTGCCCCGAAGGACCGCGACATCGCCATGGTCTTCCAGAGCTACGCCCTGTACCCTCACATGACGGTGCGCGACAACCTCGCCTTCCCGCTCAAGCTGCGCAAGATGGACAAGCAGGCGATCGATGCCCGGGTCAACGAGGCTGCCGAGACGCTTGGCATCACAGAGTTTCTCGACCGCAAGCCCAAGGCGCTTTCCGGCGGCCAGCGCCAGCGCGTGGCCATCGGGCGTGCCATCGTGCGCGAGCCGAAGGTCCTGCTCATGGACGAGCCGCTGTCCAACCTCGACGCCAAGCTGCGCAACCAGATGCGCGCCGAGATCATCAAGCTGCGCCAGCGCATCAACTCCACGTTCATCTACGTCACGCACGACCAGACCGAGGCCATGACGCTCGGCGATCGCATCGTCATCATGAAGGACGGCGAGGTCCAACAGGTCGGTACGCCGCAGGAGGTCTTCGAGCATCCGTCCAACCTCTTTGTGGCAGGCTTCATAGGCGTGCCTCAAATGAACTTCTTCGATGCCGAGCTGGTGCGCGACGGCGATGCCTACAGCGTGCGCGTGGGCGATGCCGTTGTGGTGCCCAGTGCCGAGAAGCAGGCGCGACTGGCTGCCCATGACGTGACCTCGCAGCCCATCACGCTCGGCATCCGTCCCGAGCACATCTCCCTTGCCTCGGGTGACGCCGCCACGCTGGTCGGCACGGTCGACGTGTCCGAGATGATGGGCTCCTCGGTTCACGTGCATCTTGACTCGCTCGGGCAGGATGTCATCGTCATCGTGCCCACGACCGAGATCGAGGGTCCCTATCAGGACCACTTCTTCGCAGGCACCAAGGTGGAGTACGCCTTCGGCGGCAACGTCATCCATATGTTCTCAAAGGACGAGCAGGGCACCAATCTGGAGTTCTGAGCGTAGCGAGACGATAGGGGGCCTGCGGCGTAAGTACGTTGTAATGAGGGGGGGCTGCATCAAAAGCTCCCTGAGCAGTCAGCCCGCAACCACAGAATCGGCTGTGGTTGCGGGCCGGCGTTTTTTCACGGAGGGCAAGGGGACGCCCTACACCGCCAGGGCGTAGGCCATCTTCCTAATGTTGTGGCCCATCGCGACCATCCGCATCTCGTGGTCGACCTTCTCGAGGCCCCTCAGGAGGAACCGCCTGAAGCCCCAGTTGCGCTTGATGTCCCCGAAGATGGTCTCGACGTCCACGGACCTCCGCCTCCCGAGCTCCGACCCTCGCTCGGCGCGCAGCATCTCCGACGCCCTCCTCTTGAACGCGTCGAGGGTGGGGTTCACGCGCAGGATCCGCACAACGTCGGGGTCCTTGGCCCTGAAGCACTTCTTCCTGAGCGGACACCCCGGGCAGCCCTCGCCCACGTACGCCCTGGTCACGGACTCGTGGCCCAGCACGGACCTGGTCCTCCTCTCGCCCGAGAACGAGAGCGTCCAGCCGCGATGCTCGACACCGCATACGCCACCATGCGCTACGTGGCACCCGCCTACTACGTCTTCAGCGCGCAGATGATGACGCTCATCGCCCGGGCCTTGGGCAAGGATGAGGACGCCGCACGCTACGAGGAACTGTTCGCCAGAATCCGGGAGGCCTACATTGCTGAGTACGTGCACGAGGATGGCGCCATGGACGCCGACTTCCAGGGCATCTACGTCATCACGCTGCAGATGGGGCTCGTGCCCGACGAGGTGCGGCCGCTCATGGTGCGCCACCTCTGCGATTTGATCGCCGCCAACGGTGACCGTCTTGATACCGGCTTCCTCAGCGTGCCCTTCCTCATGGACGTGCTCTGCGACAACGGTGCCCGCAACGTGGCGTACCAGCTGCTCTACCAAACCGGCTGCCCGTCGTGGCTCTACGAAGTGGAGATGGGCGGCACCACCATATGGGAGAGCTGGGGCGCCGTGGACGAGAACGGTGGCGTGAGCACATACAGCTACAACCACTACGCTTTTGGTTGCGTGGCCGACTGGATGTATCGCACCATCGGCGGCCTGCAGATGACCGAGCCTGGGTACCGGCACTTCCGCGTGGCGCCTGACGTGGAGGGATGTGGGCTCGCGCACGCCGCAACGTCGCTGGAGTCGCCCTATGGACGCATCGAGGTCGCCTGGGAGCTGGGCACGGCTACGGGCGACAGCGCACTGCCCCTCCACCTGCGTGTGATCGTCCCTGCAAACACGCAGGCAGAAGTGCGGGTACCTGGTGGTAGCACCGTCACCGTAGGCAGTGGCACCCATGACTTCTTTGGAATGCTCTAGGACACTCGATCCTCGCAGAGCTTGACGAGTCCAGTAGGACGGCGACCTTATGGGCTGTGTTAGCAACTAGGCTGCGGAAGCTCCCAGACACAATTGCGACTTGACTTTGGTCATTAGGCAAGCAGAGAGGTGGATTCCACCTGAGTCCAAACGGCCTGGTTGGTCGGACAACATGGCGAGTCGCTTCTACGCACAACTCAGAAGCCGAAACGTTCGCTAGATGCGGCGTCTGGTTCGTGGGATGACGCGGTCCACCAACATGCCCGTCAGGTGGACTGCCGCTCGCCGATTCCGCGGGGTGCCGCCTCAGACTTGGTGGACTGTTTGGGTGGACTGTTGGTGGACTGCGAGACGCACCCTCAAGTTGTAGCGCGTCTACCTGCTCAAACGCGACCCGCAAGCCTCGACCTCATGTGTGTGCAGACACACCTACAACCTCACCATGCGCTTCAACTACTTCAACTCCATGATGCAGCGCATGAACCGCGCCGTGGGCGACGCCGCGGAGATGACCAAGATCCTGGACGAGCCGCGCGGCGGCACCTACGAGTCCCTCTGGGACCGACAGACCGGGGCGTTCCTCGAGGCGGAGTAAAGGTTTTTTCGTCGCCGTCAACCCAAGAGGTCTTGAAAAGTTGCAGTGACAATATGACATCACTCCTGAATGTTGTATCAGGGGGAATCGTATTGGCTTAAACACCCTGACGGGCCCGATGAAGGGCGGGCCCTACGAGAACCTGGCGGCCGTCATGCTCGCCTCCCAGGGCATGCCGCTGCGGTACTGGACCTCGGCAAACGGAAGCCACGAGGTCGAGTTCCTAGGGTCGCGGGACGCGCGGGTGGAGCCCATCGAGGTCAAGGCCTCGCGCGGATCGACCGCATCGCTCAAAACGCTGCTAAAACGCGACGACATAGCGCAAGGGTACAAGCTCGTGGACGGCAACGTCGGGCGCGACGGCAAGAAGGTCACCCTACCGCACTACCTAGCGCCGTATCTGTACCGGTAAGAGTGGCGATTTCCGCTGGATTCCATTCGCGGTGCCAAACACGGGTGGGGTGTCTGGTGAGCCACGCCGACGGTGTATACAAGGGCCGTCTGGGTCCGCCAGACGGCCCTCTTCATGGAGACAGAACGCTCGCGCTAGCCCAACACGAGTTGCTCCAGCATACGTGCTACTCCACCCTCCGCGTTGGCCCATGGAACAACATGGGTCGATGCTTCCCGCACCTCGGGCTCCGCGTTGGCCATGGCGTAGGAGTTTGGCACCGACAGAAGCATGTCGAGGTCGTTGGGTCCGTCGCCAAACGCCACCGCGCAGGCAAGATCCACGCCACAGTGAGCACTAATCACCTGCACGGCATTGGACTTGCTCGCGTCCGCCGCCATGACCTCACAAAGGATGTCACTTGAACGCACGACGTTGAGGTGCGGATACCGCTCGGCTACGGTACGTTCGGCCTCCAGAATCTCCTGGGGTTCTCCCATGAGCAAAAACTTGTGTACGCCGCGTTCGCCAAAGGTGCCCGCGATGTCCGTGTTCACGCGAGCCTGTGCTTGGACCAAGTATTCCTCACGCTTGATGCGAGGGTCTTCGCGGTCGTCGACAATCCAGTCGTGGAACCCATAGGTCCCTACGGCAAGCTGCGGAAGCTCACTCGATAGGTAACTCTTTATGGCAACGGCCTCCCCGGTATCAATCGTCGTGCTAAAAAGCTCGTGGCCGTTTTCGTCTACAACGTACGCCCCGGAGTAGCACGCAAGAGGTCCGTTAAAGCCCAGCTGCTCATGGATGGGATACAGGCCCTCGGGGGAACGCGCCGACACGAGGCATATGGGCACACGGGCAGCGACGCGCTGCATGACTGGCGCGGTGTTGCGCAGGGGATGGTGGTCGTCGCCAACCAAGGTTCCATCCACATCGGTAAAGACGATGCCAACTCTCATTTTGCTCATATTCGCCCCTCTCCTTGTTCTCCGTGCCTTCGTTGTATGCAAGGTCAGCGTGCCAATCTATCAGATATGTGCCGCACGTAATAAATGCACAAATACGCCAGCGAACCGCCACATCCACATAATGGTAGGATTGAATGCCGGCAAACAACCCATGCTCAAGAGACGGAGAGACCATGGCCAGAAGCAAGCTCATCAAGGACACCACACGCGAGGAGCGCATCCGCATCGTGCAACAGGCGCTTGCCTGGGGAGACGACTGCGACAGCGTCTCGGGGTTCTCCAGCGGCGTGGACGCCATGTACCAGCCCTACATAGACGGCGAGCTGGAGCTGGCAGAGTGCAACATGCGCGGCGCCACCACCAAGTATGTGAAGAGCGACCGCGATCGCCCCAGCACCGGCTCCTGCATCATGGGCATGTAACGACAGGTGTGTTCGTTCGTACATGCCTGCTCTGGATGACGCAGGGTACTAGTCGACCAGAGGCAAGTATGCCTCCACGTAGCGGTAATGCGATCCCGACTCGTCGTAGGTTCGCGTGAGCAACAGCCCATACATTGGGCCTGTCATTCGCTCCCCCAACCGTTCGGCCTCTTTTAGCAACCCATCGAAGAGGTGTTGTCCAAATCCCCAGCGCTCGCCAGCGTCCACGCACGTGGTGAGTGCCCGACACGCAGGCAACCCCACATACCCTTCCTCGGGACCACCGAGACTTACATAGCGTTCCTCAAGCATCGCAAAACCCCAGTAGTACCGCTTCTCACGTGCGTTGGGAAAATAGGCCATGGGCGGTAGGCACACCGGCTGGTTGCGATTCACGAAGCGACCCGCATCGCTCAAACGCTCATCTAGTTGCAGGTCATGCACCTCTCGACGTACCACAAAGCGCACTTGGGGGAACAAGTGCATCTGGTAGTGTCCCAAACGGCCCTCCACGCCACGCAGCATTTCTCGATACATCCGCATACTCTCGAGCGCCATCGTTTGGTATGCGATCTCGCGCTCCATCTCGCTCAAGCGTGTGTCGACCGAACGCTCAACGTCGGCCAAGGTGTTACGATGCAAGATGTCATGCACTTGCGCCAGGCTAAACCCCATGGCCTAGTATCGCTTGCATTCCCACAAAAGGTTTATCTGCCAGTCGTCGTAGTATCTATACCCGTTGCCTGCATCTATCTGCGGATGAATAATGCCTAGGCGCTCATAATGGTGCAGTGTGTCACGCTTGATGTCGAATGCTCGGCATAAGTTCTTTTGCGTGTAACGCACGACCGCTCCCCTTCTCCTGCCCCTATTCCACAGATGATTCCGTTGACCTGGGGTTACCCCCACCTCTATGGTAACCCTAACGGCAAAGGCATCGAGGAGAGGACGTCACATGAAGCTGGATACACTGTTTTCGCCCATGAAGATTGGTGCGTGCGAGATTCCCAACCGCTTGGTGGTTCCTGCCATGGTCATGAACTACTGCACCCACGACGGCATGATTACCGATCAGTACGTGGCCTACATGGAGGAGAAGGCCAAGGGAGGCTGGGGCCTCATCATTACGGAGGACTACTGCGTGCAGCCCGCAGGCAAGGGCTACAGCCGCATCCCCGGCTTTTGGAAGGAAGAGCACGTTGCCAGCAGCCGTCGCGTAACCGAGGCCGTGCACAAGTACGACTCAAAGATCTTTGCCCAGATGTATCATCCCGGCCGTCAGACAACACCCGCAGCCAACGGTGGAGAGACGCCTGTGGCACCGAGCCCAACCAAGGACCCCATGTGCCAATTCCAAGCCCGCGAGATGACCGTCGACGAAATCCACCAGCTCGTGCAGGACTTTGGCACCGCGGCACGCCGTGCCAAGGATGCGGGTTATGACGGCATAGAGTTGCACTGCGCCCACGGCTACCTACTCGCCGAGTTCCTCTCACCGGCCGTCAACCGTCGCGTGGACGAGTATGGCGGCTGCTTCGACAACCGCGTGCGCATCGTGGACGAAATCCTCGCCGCCATGCGTGCGCAGGTGGGCAACGACTTCCCCATTCAGGTGCGCCTCTCGTCCATGGACTTCGTCACGGGCGGCCGCACCGAAGCCGAGACCTACGAGCTCTGCCGTCACTTTGAGGAGATTGGCTTCGACGCCTTGCATATCTCCAACGGCATGTACGCAAGTCACCCCAAGGACCAGATCATCGCTCCCATGTTCACCGACCATGCCCTCAACATGGAGCGTGCCGCTCAGGTAAAGAGCCTCGTGAGCATTCCCGTTATCCTGGCCAATCGCATCAACGATCCCAAGATGGCCGACACGCTGCTCAAGATGGGCAAGGCAGACTTCATTGGCATGGCTCGTGGTTCTTTGGCCGATCCCTACCTGCCCGCCAAAGCCAAGGCAGGCCGCACCGAGGCCATTCGCTATTGCATTGGCTGCCTGCAGGGCTGCGAGATGCCTCTGTTCCTAGACGATCAGGCGGGTTGCCTGGTCAACCCGCGTTGCGGCCGCGAGTTTGAGAACGACCTCGCCAAGGTCGCCGAGCCCAAGCGCGTCATGGTCATTGGCGGAGGTCCAGCTGGTCTCATCGCTGCCGAGACGCTCGCTCTGCGCGGTCACAAACCGGAGGTCTTCGAGGCCTGCACGCATCTGGGTGGGCAGTTCCGCTCTGCCGCGTTCCCCGTGGGCAAGGGCGAGCTCTCCACGTTCGTAAGCAGCCTGCGTAAGAGCCTGGAGGAGCTTGAGGTGCCCGTGCACTTGGGCGCGCCGGTTGACGAAGCGTCTATTGCTGACTTCGCCCCCGACGCAGTAATAGTCGCCACGGGTGCAAAGCCGCTTGTGCCGCCCGTGCCGGGTATTGACGGTCCCAACGTGGCAACGGCCGAGGACGTACTGCTGGGCAAGGTTGAGGTTAAGGACGCCCCCATCGTCGTGTGCGGTGGCGGCGAGGTGGGCTGCGAGACGGCCGAGTACATCGCAGAGGTGCTGCTGCCCCATGTGCCCGTTACCGTGCTCGAGATGCAGGACGACATTCTTACCGACATGATGCCCTTCACCAAGGTATGCCTCATCGAGATGATGGTCAAGAATGGCGTCGCATGGAAGACCGGCGCCAAAGTCAAGGCCATTGAGCCCGATGGCGTAGTGTACGAGGATGCCGAAGGAGAGCATAAACTGCCGGCAGGTCAGGTCGTCTCGGGCTTTGGCTACAAGGCGTACAACCCGCTTGAGGAAGCCGCGCGCAAGGTGTGCGACAACGTGCAGGTGGTCGGCAGTGCCATCAAGGCCGGCAACGCGCTCGTCGCTGGCAAGGAGGCCTACGCCGCAGGACTCGCAATCTAGCGCCTCATAAAACACCACGGGAGGGACGGTCTCCTCATAGCCGAGGGGACCGTCCCTCCGTTGCTGTGGTCTGCTACTATTGAGGCATGAAATCTCTTTCATCTCTCATAATGCCCAAGGAGCAAACGCCGGAGGAAAAACGACAGGAGATGCTCGAGCGTCCTGTTGGATCGCTCATCCTCTCCCTCGCCGCGCCCTCCATCTTTGCCAACGTGGTCACCACCGTCTACAATCTGGCGGATACGTTCTTCGTGGGACAGATGGGTTCCACGAGTGCAAGCGCCGCCGTAGGCGTAGCCTTTGTGACCTCAACCGTCATTCAGGCCATGGCGTTCTACCTCGCCCAAGGCACGGGTAACCACATGAGTCGCTGTCTGGGTGCCGGCAACACGGAAGAGGCAGCCATCTACGTGAATACCGGAATTGCCGGTACCGTAACGCTGGGCACCGTCATCGCGCTTGTGGGACATCTCTTCTTGGATCAGCTGTGCTTCCTAGGAGGCGCCACGCCCACCATCCTCCCCTACGCGCGCACCTACACAAGCGTCATCCTGTTTGGCGCACCCTTTATTGCAAGCGGCTTTCTCATGAACATGCAGCTGCGTTTTCAGGGGGAGGCATTCTATTCCATGCTGTGCATGGTGGCGGGTGCCGTACTCAACACCATCCTTACGCCGCTCTTCATCTTTCCGCTCGGCATGGGCATTGCGGGCAGTGCCCTTGCCACCGTAATAAGCGAGGCGGTCAGCTTCTTTTTGCTGCTCTTCGAGATGAGCAAAGCCGGGATAACCCCGCTTGGACTCCGCTATGTTCGCAGGCCAGACGCTCATATGATACGCGTCATCAACAATGGGGGCCTTCCCTCCTTCGCGCGCCAGGTGACGCTTGGCGTTTCTACGTCGCTGCTCAACAATGCCGCCGCACCCTTTGGGGATGCGGCCATTGCCGGCATTGCCGTAGTGCAGCGCATCACAAGCGTGGCCAACTTCTTCCAAATAGGCATTGGCCAGGGCTTTCAGCCCATCACCGGCTACAACCTGGGCGCACGCCGCTTTGATCGCATCCGTGAGGCGTTCTTCACTGCCATGCGCATGTCGTTTGTCTCGATAGCCGCCATTGGCGTCATTACCTTCATCTTCGCGCCGCAGCTCATCGCCATCTTTAGAGACGATCCCGCCGTTGTATCCTTTGGTGTCGTTACCCTGCGACTCTGCAGCATAACCATGCCATTCACCGGCGTAGCGATGGTTACCAACTTCCTGCTGCAAACCGCCGGCAAGATGTGGCGCGCCACCTTTATGGGCGCCTGCCGTCTGGGGCTGGTACTCGCGCCCGTGGTGCTTGTGCTGCCGCCGCTCTTGGGCATGCTCGGCGTACAAATCGCACAGCCCGTCACCGACATCATCACCACGCTCATCGCGATTCCCCTTGCACGCGGCATCCTGCTCGAGATGCGCGCCCAGGAGTATCAATAACAACCTTGCGAGCACCAGACGCCCGACTGCGCAAGCGCTGTGACACCGCCTCCCGAATAGGTCGATGTGGACACCATGCCCGTCCTCTAAAGTGGTCTTAGCAACGCATCGATTGGTTGCCGCAACACCTCACAAGGCAAGGAAACAGACGAGAAGGGATAGGCCACATGAAGATCACAAGGAAGTCGCAACGCTCAAGCAAAACGCTTGTGTTTGCAGTGATTCTGCTGGTGGCAGGCATGCTCGTTGCCATTGGCGCCACGCCCGCATTTGCTCTGAGCAAAGGTGAGACGTTCGTGAAGGGTGGCAACACCTATCGCATTGACGAATACGACCCCAAGGACTCCGAAGGCGACGTGACGCTCGTTAAGTACGGCGCCAAGAACACAAAGCCGTACATAAACACCATACGGTACCAAGGCACATCCTTCCAGGTGGAGGTTATTGGACGCAATGCGTTTAACACCAAGCGAGGACGTAGGGTAGTCTCCGTCACACTCGGCAGGCAGGTGGACCGTGTGCAGTCCAAGGCGTTCTACGGCACCAAGAAGCTCAAGGTCCTCAACATGGGCGCATCCGACGTGGTGAACCTCAAGAAGGTAAACGGCGTTTGGAAGCTAGACAGCATAGACGCTCAAAAGAACGCCTTTGTTGGCGCAGGGGCGAAGACCCTCAAGGTTAGGTGTGGCAAAGAATCGTGCGCCTATCGAACGGTCTACCATAATGCCCTCAATTCAAAGGGCCTGCGCAAGACCGCGAGGGTGGTAAAGTAGCCGGACAGATTGAATCTCTCCATGTGTGCCTCTCTAGAGCCGCCGCTTCTAATAGGATTGGCGTCACGAGTCAATGCCCGTGACCTTGGTGGATACCCAACGGCATTCGGCACCACCCAATCGCATCGATTCGTGCGATGCGGAGGAACGCAAGGGCTCACTGCCAGGGAACTTGCCACGCTGCGAGGCTGGGGCGTCTCACGCGTGCTCGACCTACGCGGGATTGGCGAATCACCACGGCTCACGTGCCGTTTGGCACGCGAGCCGTGGGTTGCGTGGAAGAACGTCTCGCTCTATGGACACGACATCTCCTCGCCGACGCTGTTGCCAGCACATGACACAAACAACTACCTCGTCTCCAGCTATCTCCACATGCTTGGCGCACGCAAGGCGCTTCGCCACATCTTCTCGTGGTTGTCCGAGGCGGCAGCCAAGGAGTGCGTCCTCTTCCACTGCGCCGCAGGGATGGATCGCACGGGTATACTTGCCATGCTTCTGCTCGGCCTTGTCGAAGTACCTCGCGAGCAGATAATCGCTGATTATGCCTACTCGTTTGGCACGCCAGACGAAGTGCGGCAGACGATGCTGCATCCCCTGTCACCCAATCCTGAGCATCAGGGCTTTACCTCATACATGCTCAACGTTCGCATCGAGGCCATAAGCACGGTGTACGACGCACTCGTGGGTGCATTCGGCACAACACGGACGTATCTTGAGCATTGCGGCGTCGATTCCGCCAAACTCGATGCGGTATACGCGCATCTGTTGGGCTAACGGCATGCACAGCTTGAGCAACCGGTCTAAAGAACGATCAAATCCTTCCGATGGCTTAAAAAAGTCAGCCCAAACGACCCTCGTACTTGGGGAACTACGCACAGCTGCCCCCCATCGGTGACTTTTGGGGCACGTGAACCGAAAAACACACCGATAGGGTTCACGTGCACATAAGTTTTTAAATTTGATTTCGATTTATCAGGGGTTATGCCCACTTCGCATATCTATTTTTGGGGCACGTGAACTCATCATGTGTCTTCCCAGTTCACGTGCCCCAAAAGCGTCCCGAGACCTGCTAGCATAACTCATCTCTAGCTGGGACTATGCTGGTAAGGCATATCCGATGGTGAAGCGCTCGCGCGGGCTTGGGGATGAGAGCCGCATGCAGGATGGTCGGCATTCACCACAAAGCCTCCAGCACAGCCGCACAGGCCTCAAGCCCGCGCTGGTCCTCCTCGCAAAAACGCGCCAAGCACGGGCTGTCCACGTCGAGCACGCCTATTACGCGTCCGTTCGCATGCAGAGGCACCACGATCTCGGATCTGGACGCCGAGTCACACGCAATATGGCCGGGAAAGTTGTGTACGTTATCTACCCGTAGCGTTTGGTCGCGCTCGGCAGCCGTACCGCACACACCCCTTCCCCAGGGAATGCGAACACAGGCGACCTTACCCTGGAACGGCCCAAGCACGAGCTCGGTTGCGCTGCCTCCGGACGCAAGCAGCGCATCGGCAACGTAAAAGCCTACCCAATTGACGTCCGTAAGCGTTTCTGCAAGCAATGCCGAGACATTCGAAAGCGCGGGCAGCCAACGCGTCTCGCCCTGCACAAACTCACGCACCTGTCGCTCAACCATGTTCCAATCGGTCACACGCGCATCCATGGCCCATTCCTCGCTTCCCCTTACGTCCTCAACACCGCAAGTATACGTGACCCATTACACAGAACGATGGAATGGCAGTACCATATACACATCTGCAGCAAAGACGGCGTAGGAGGGCCCATGGCCATAGCCCACGCGCGGGACTGCCGCTCGTGGTACGTAACCGACGATCTGCTCGCGTACCACGACCACGAGTGGGGCATGCCTGTTCATGATGACACAAAGCTCTTTGAGATGCTCTGCCTCGAGGGCGCTAGCGTAGGTCTCTCGTGGCGCACCATCCTGCATAAGCGGCCTGCCTACCGAAGGGTCTTCCACGACTTCAACATCGAAGCCTGCGCCGCCATGGAAGACGACGAGCTCGAAGCGGCGCTTGCCGACCCCGGCATCGTCCGGGCGCGAGCCAAAGTGTGGGCCGTACGCACCAATGCGCGAGTAGCTCAAAGCCTGCAGCACGAATTTGGGAGTCTGGACGCCTACCTCTGGAGCTTCGTAGCGGGAAAACAGATTGTGGGATCGTGGGAACGCATGGACCAAATCCCCACGCAAACCGACCTTTCGCGCACGCTCTCCACAGATCTCAAGCGACGCGGCATGCGCTTTGTGGGGCCAGTTATTACCTATTCGTATCTACAGGCAGTAGGTATAGTAAACGACCACCTTGTAACCTGCGACCGCAGGAACGCATGTTGCGAATAAACATATAAACTGTATCGTACGTATTCTTGAATCTGGTACGTCAGCACCTTAGGGAGGTTAACGAATGGCTTGGTACGATGAGGCGGTGTTCTATCACATTTACCCACTTGGACTCACAGGAGCGCCCAAGCAAAACGATTACGGCGAGCCCGTCCATCGACTGAACACCCTGCTTCCTTGGATCGAGCACATTCGTCGCCTTGGCTTTACCGCCTTGTACATTGGCCCGCTCTTCCAGTCAGTCGGTCATGGCTACGAGACCACCGACTACCGCACGCTCGACACACGCCTTGGCACCAACGAGGACCTCAAAGCATTCGTGTGCGCATGCCACGATGCGGGAATCAGGGTCGTCTTCGACGGGGTGTTCAATCACACGGGCAGGGACTTCTTTGCCTTTAGGGACCTACGCGAGCATCGCGAGCAGTCCGCGTACCGTGACTGGTACTGCAACGTTAACTTTTGGGGCAACAACGAATACAACGACGGATTCTCGTATGACAACTGGGGCGGATACGACCTCTTGGCAAAGCTCAACCAGCGGAATCCCGTTGTGCGAGATTACCTGTGCGACGTTGTTCGCTTTTGGGTGAGCGAGTTCGACGTCGATGGCATACGCTTAGACGCTGCCGACGTCCTTGACTTTGAGTTTATGAAGGCGCTTCGCCAAACGGCAGACGCCGCCAAGCCCGATTTCTGGCTCATGGGCGAGGTCATACATGGTGATTACTCCCGCTGGGCAAACGAGCGCACGCTCCACAGCGTGACTGACTACGCGCTGCACAAGGGACTCTACAGCGGACATAACGATCACAACTACTTTGAGATTGCCCATACCGTGCGTCGCACGCAGGGCATGATCCCAGCCCACATAAAGCTCTATAACTTCGTTGACAACCACGACGTGGAGCGCATCAGCACCAAACTGCGCAACAAGGCATACTACCTGCCAGTTCATGTGCTGCTGTACACCTTGCCCGGCATCCCCTCAGTCTACTACGGAAGCGAGTTTGGCATCGAAGGCAAGAAGGAGCGCTTCTCGGATGACTCGCTGCGGCCCTGCATCGACCTTGCCGAGCACGCAGCTGATTACGAGGCCAATCCTTGCACCGAGCTCATCGGCGCGCTTGGCTCCATACGCAAGTCGTTCTCCGCAGACCTCGCATGGGGCGACTACAACGAGCTCTGTCTCACCACCGAGCAGTTCTCGTTTGCGCGCGGCAGGCTCATCGTAGCCGTCAACAACGCCGAACGTGAGGCGACTCTTGAAGTAAAGGCAGATGCGACCACCTACGTAGGGCTACTGAGTGGCGAACAGTACGAGACTGAGGACGGCAGATTGAGCATCGTTTTGCCCCCATGTGGCGGAGAGATCTTTGCTCCAGAGGGCGCAGAGCACGAGGTACCCGAAGCGTTGGATCTGGCAAAGGCCTTTGCTGCGACGGCACGGGAAGCCGCGAAGGAAGCGACTTCCACGTTCCAACCCGTTGAGGTACCCAGCATTCCCTATGAGGAGATGAGCGTAGAACAACTGCAGTCGGCCATTCTGGAGAAGATGGCCAAGAACGGCCCCGTCACCGATCAGATGCGCCACGACGTTGAACAGAACATATGGCCCGACTCTCTTATCAATTGGGCCAAGAGCTTTCGTTAGCAACGAAGGGAATGTCTCTCTTCTTTGTTGAGAGACATTCCCTTCTTTGCGTGATGGCTTTGTTGCTACGCAGAGTCGTTACTTGGGCATCCACATGGCCTGACCGAACGGTGCTACGTTGAACATCATAATGGCGCCCAGATCGGACTTCTTAATCGAGCTTTTGACGGTGGGAATAATGAAGTTCTCGTCGTCGTTGTCGCACTCAAATACCACTGAGGTTGCCATCTGGCCTTTTACCTGCGTATGGGTAAAGTTGGCGAAGTCAAATCCCTCCACCATCTTTATCAGTTGATCTTTAAAGCCAGGATTTACACCGTTAATGCTTACGAGCATGATAGCCACCTCCATATTGAACAATCTGCAAATCATATGCCTAAGCATATCATGACGCACGAATCTGCCAAGAGAGGGTCCCGTTACCCGCCCAACCTTACAGTCGAGTTGTCCTCCGTCTGGATTGCTTGCACCTACGCCAGCATTACGTCTACACCGTCACGTTCAAGAGCCGATTTCCAATCGTTCCCCAAGTGGGCATCCGTAATCACGCAAACCTTCTTGTCGTGCATGCGCATTGGCACCGCACCTCGTCGCCCGAATTTCTCCGATTCCGTTACCACCACGACTTCCGAGGCAGACGCCGCCATCGAGCGCACGGCATCGGCGCGCATTTGGTCGGCGTTGGTGGGGCCAACCCCCTCAATCCAACCATCTGCGCCAACAAAGAGCCGGTCCACGTAGAATTCTTCGGCACACAAACGCACAAGAGGTCCCACCATCACCTGGCTATCACGCTGAAAAGACCCACCGAGCAAGACACAGCACACCTTCGAACTATCGCGCACGTAATCAGCAACAAACGCGCTGTTCGTCACGATGGTTACGCCTTCCTTGGTGTCTGCAAGCTCACGGGCAAGGAGGGCACAGCAGCTCCCACTCTCCACCATGACGGTGGACCCGTCCTCAACGAGCTCCGCCGCTCGCCGCGCAATAAGCCGCTTCTCCTCGTAGTGGTAGGCCAAACGCCCACCCACATCATTGGGATTGGCAAGCGTCGCAAATCCATGTCGACGCAATACGAGTCCCTTGGCCTGCAATGCATCGAGGTCTTTTCGTACCGTTACTTCCGAGACACCAAGCTGCTCCGAGAGAAAGGAGACATCTACCTTGCCTCGTGAGGTAAGAATCTCCAAAATCGTGGCATCGCGCTTAGCCATGCAAACTCCCTTGCGACAACAATCTTGCATATGGAGTATTTTAACATTCTGTTCGTAAGCTATTAACCCCTATGTCCACGCACAACCGTTGGATTAGACTCTAGTCCTGTGCTGGGACAAAACGACAGTGGAATCGGGCAGTCATGACCACAGAAATCAAATGCACGTCTGCATCCGTTAACGAGAAGCAGGTACGCGACAAATACCAAGACCTCACGCTACGGCTCATAGCGCTAGGCCTGCAGATCACCACGATGGAAAGCTGCACGTCGGGCCTGATCGCCTCCCTCATCACCGACACGGAAGGCTCTTCTGCCGTGCTCAAAGGCGCCTTCGTCACCTACAGCAACGAGGCGAAGGTGCTGCAGGGAGTCCCCGCAAGCATTATTGAGCGGCATGGCGTTTACTCGGTCCAAACCGCCCAAGCCATGGCAGAAGCATGTCGCCGGACATACGGAGCGCACATTGGCGTGGGGGTAACCGGAAGCTTTGGCAACGTGGACCCAAACAATGACGACAGCACGCCCGGCGAGGTGTTCTTCGCACTCGCAACACCGAACGATACCGTAGGATACCATTGCACCGTTCCAGCACAATCATCACGCCTGAGCTACAAGCTATACATGGCGAACATCATCGCAGACGCCATTATTGAGAACTGCCTTACTGGCACCAAGAGCCGTTGAGGCATCAGACGCCCCCCGTGCTCCGCCGGAAAAACCTGCTCCACCCTTCAAAAAAGCCCCCGCTCACCCCTATAATGTTCTGTACATGGCTTGAGGGTTAGGAGTGGTATGGGCACTGCACCGCAAAGCAAACCACGAAAAGACGACGTCTTGCATTGGAACGGAATACTGTCTGGGGGAACGCCCGTTCTCAAGCGCATCGTTGCCGGTATGCTTGCACTCATGTGTGTAACGCTCGCCTTTACCCAATGGGGCTTTATTGGTCTTCAGTTCACCAATGGAAGCGTGGCGTATCTCATCCTCATGCTCATACCGGTTGCTTTGGGCGCATTGCTATTGGGAACTTCGATGGGGGCAGGCATAGGCCTCTTCGCCGGCATAATTCTTTATCTACACTCACGCCTCATCCCCCTCGACTACTACGAACTCAGCTACGTCACTCCCATAACATCTATATCATTAATTACGTTGGTTGGACTCATTGCTGGAATCTTGTTTGCCCTTGCCCTGCGCAGCAATGCAAAAGGTTGGCGGCGAACGCTCCTATTGGTGGCAGCATGCTTTGCAGCCTCATGCGTCTTTAGCGTTGGATTTGCCGCAAGTACCATGGTGCTGTCCTCGCATACCGCCTCGCTCGGATACTCGTATTCAAATGCGCAACAGCTTGCCAACGCGCAAGGCCAAATAACGGGGGGAGCGCTCACGATCACCGGTCCCATCTTCCAGGCAATCGGAAACGCCATCGTTATGTCGTTGGCATCGGTTATTGGACTCGTGTGCGCAGAGCGCGGAATGCGAAAAGCCGGTACCGCTGGCCTCCGCACGGTGTTTGGCGCATCTCTCTCCGCCGTTGTGTTTGCGGCATTTATGCTCATCGCAACCATAGCGCATGTCGCGATTACCGCAAGTGAGCTCGGAAGCAGCTCAGAAATCATGCGCAACGAAGTCAAGTATCTTCTGGGGCAAATGGAACGCACCGCGAACCAAAACGGACAGATGCTCGCCACCCTTCTTAATCTGCAAACAGGCCCTTCGCAAAGCGTGGAGAAGGCGGCAGACCTAACACCCAACAGTCTATTGGCGAGCCTTATTGCAGGCTATACCGAAGACAAAGACGGCCTCGTGGTCGTTTCGGTTGACAATCAGGTAATCGGCGCGGACACGGACCGAGTGCACACGCAGGACGAACCATCCCTCTCCACGGTTTTTGGTGAGGACGTGCTCGATGCAATACAGAGGAGCATCACGAACAACTCCCTCGAACGTGTTGTATATCTGGCGCCCAGCGCGTACAACGATCTTGTGGACTTTGCACTTCCCGGGTCGAAGGAATACTTTGATTCGCTCATGACCATGCAGGTGGGCTATCTCACCGCCGAAGAGCACGATGGCCTCGTTGCGGTTATGATTCGTCCCTCCAGCATGGTATTCGAAGATCGCGACAACGTGGTGGGCTGGGTCGCTTTCTCGTCGCTCGTACTGCTCGCAGCGGTGTACGTGCTTGTTTGGAAGTTGCTGGACCACATGGTGGCAAAGCACATTGACACGACCAACGCAACGCTCGAGCGCATAACGGACGGGGACCTCAGGTCACGTGTAGAGCCACAGGGCACGCGTGAGTTTTGGGACCTTGCCGCAGGCATCAATGTTACGGTAGACGCACTCGAAGGCTGGATCGCAGAAGCCGAAAGCCGCATGGACGCCGAGCTGGCAACCGCCAAAGCCATACAAGAGTCTGCGCTTCCATGCGTATTCCCACCCTACCCAGACATTCAACGTTTCGACATCTATGCAAGCATGAACGCCGCCAAAGAGGTTGGTGGTGACTTCTACGACTTCTTCCTCCTGGGCGAGGACTGCGGACCCGGTGCTGGAAAGCTGGCCTTCGTGCTGGCAGACGTATCTGGCAAGGGCGTGCCGGCGGCACTCTTTATGATGAAGGCAAAAACGCAGATCCACGACTATCTCGAGAGTGGCATGGAGCTTGGTGAAGCCATCGAGAACGCCAATCGACAGCTCTGCGAGGGCAATGATGGAAGCATGTTCGTAACGGCATGGATTGGCATTTTGGACTATGCAACAGGACACATCGAGTTTGTGAACGCGGGACACAACCCACCGCTCCTTTGGCAGGATGGATCCTGGCGCTGGCTCAAAAAGAAGTCAGGCATACCCCTTGGCTTGTTTGAGGGCTTGCCCTATCGCACGTTCTCCTTGGACTGTACCGTGGGAGACCAAATCCTGCTGTATACCGACGGCGTTACCGAGGCGTTCTCGGTTACCGATGAGCAGTATGGAGAAGAACGTCTGGAACGGTTGGTAAACGAGCACTTCGACATGCATCCACGCGAACTCATCGATTGCGTCCGAGCAAGTGTTGCAGAGCACGCCAAAGGTGCCGAGCAGTCAGACGATATCACGATGCTGGCACTCGAGGTGGGCGTACCGCCCGAGGAAAAGGAGCAACTCGTTGTTCCGGCACGCATCGAGGAATTCGGACACGTAAACGACTTCATCCATGCCGAGCTCGACCGACGTCTGTGCCCGGTTCGCGTGCAGAACCAACTGGAAATCGCACTGGAGGAGCTGTTTGTCAATATCTGCAACTATGCGTATGAAGAGATGGACGATGCCAACCCAGAGCGGCGTGTGGTCGTCACGTACGCATATAGCGCCAACCCCGTGTCGTTTACCATAGACCTCATCGACAACGGCTTGCCTTTCAATCCCCTTGCAAGGCCAGATGCCCGCAAGGCGTCTGAGTACGATAGTCTTGACGAACTTCCCATAGGCGGCTTGGGAATTTTCATGGCCAAGAAGAACGTAGACGAGCTGTCGTACGAACACGTTGGAGACTCTAACGTCGTTACACTCGTGAAGCGCTGGTAATGGTTCCAACTCGATGACAGGAGCAGAGATGTCGCAGGCCTTACAAATCCACGAAACCATGGAAGACGACGTGCATGTCCTCACCTTGGAAGGGCGTATCGACACAATCACGGCTTCGATTCTGGATAACGTGGGGAGACGTATTCAAAGTGCCGACCGAACAGCCAAGATCATGGTGGACCTTGGTCAGTGCACATTCATCTCGTCTGCAGGCTTGCGCGTGATCATCACCATACAAAAGCGCGCGATGATGGGCGGATCGCTCATGTTCCGCAACGCGAAGCCAGAAGTGATGGATGTCTTTGAGGCCACGGGTTTCGACGGCATACTCGCCATTGACTGACACCGCACAACGCAAGGTTAAATCTGCTCATCTCATATCAGGCAATCCAGTACGTTGTACGACGTTGGCATTATCATATACGCAGAAATTCGGTAAAATACTAGCGTTACATACCGGCAGCGCAACCGTATTGTCCTTCGAGGTTAAGGGGGTGCCGTGGAGAGCAGGCAACGCAACAGGCGAAGGCCATCTAAGAACTTTATTCGCGCAGTCGCTTTGTGCGTCGCATGCGCCGCATTCAACGGCGTGGGTGCAAGTGTGGCCGCTTTTCTTAACCTGCCGGTCTATCTGGACAGCTTGGGAACCATACTCGCTTCCATGTTGGGTGGCTATATTCCAGGTATTGCCGTTGGCTACGTAACCAACCTCATCAATGGCGTTCTCGACCCAACGCACATCTATTACGGCATCGTAAACGTTCTCACCGCCATTCTCATCACGTACCTGGCACACCGAGGATGGTTTAAAAAGCTGTCGCTCACCCTGCTAACCATCCCCATTCTGGGGCTCCTAAGCGGCATCATAAGCTTGATTCTTGCCTATTTCCTGAGCGGAGGAGACCTATCCAGCGACATTTCGGCGCCATTTGCCCAGCAGCTCTGCATAAACACAGGAATGAGCCTAACCGCGGCACGCATAACAGCATCACTGTTCATAAGCTGCATAGACAAGGCAATCGTCGTGCTGAGTGCCACCCTCGCGTACCACATGCTCCCTCCCAAATTCTTGGCAACAATCGACTTCGCTCCCTGGCAGCAAAAACCGCTTTCGAAGCGAGAGCTTGCCGAAACCATGAGCGAGAAGCCAAGGCTGATGTCCCTGGGCACCAAAGTCGTTATCCTCGTGGCAACCATCCTTACCTGCATTGCCCTAGCGACTACGGCTTTTAGCCATTTCACCTACCATCGATCGATGATTGCGTCTGAGAGCACCAAGGCAGAGGCCATAACCACTCTCATGGCCTCCGTGGTAGACCCCGAAAAGGTTGTCGAATACTTGCAAAAGGGCGAGAAGGCAGCGGGCTACCTCGAAACCGAAGCCGAGCTTGCGAACATTCGGGATTCCTTTGAGAACGTTCAATACGTCTATGTGTATCAGATACTGCCAGATGGCTGCCACGTAGTGTTTGACCCCGATACTGCCGATGAGCCAGGCTCCGATCCCGGCACCGTGATTGACTTTGACGAATCTTTCCAAGATTATCTGCCCAGCCTGCTGGCAGGTGAAGAAATCGATCCCGTTATATCTGACGAAACGTACGGATGGCTCCTTACCGTCTACAAGCCGCTCAAAAACCAGAGGGGCGAAACCGTCTGCTATTTGGCCGCCGATATTTCCATGAACCGCCTCATAGCCGACGAGTCCTCGTTCCTGGCGGGCGTCATCTCATTGTTTGCGGCATTCTTCATCCTCGTTTGTGCGATCGTGCTCTGGCTGTCCCGTTACAGCGTTATCGTTCCCGTCAACTCCATCTCGCGCGCGTCGAACGGCTTTATGCTCAGCAGCGAAGGAATTCGTTTGGAAAGCCTGGAGCCCATCAAGGAGCTCGACATCCGCACAGGCGACGAGATAGAGAACCTCTACCATGCGGTTCTTCAAATGTCGCAGGAAGCCGTTCGCTACATCGACGAGTCACAAAAGCAAAGCGACACCATAGCTCGCATGCAGAGCAATCTCATTATGGTTATGGCGGACCTTGTGGAGAGCCGAGACAAGTTTACCGGCGACCATGTGCGCAACACCGCGGCATACGCAAGAATCATCATGAACCAAATGCGTCGCGAGGGAATACGCCCCGACATACTCACAAACGAGTTCATCTCCAATGTCTATCAGTCAGCGCCACTTCACGACATTGGCAAGATCGCTGTATCGGACACCATTCTCAACAAGCCGGGCAGACTTACCCGCGAAGAGTTCGAGATCATGAAGAGCCATACTCTGGCTGGGCAACAGATCTTGGAAAGTGCCAAGGGCGCCGTATCCGAATCGTCGTACCTAGACGAAGCGCAGCGCCTGGCAGCATATCATCACGAAAAGTGGGATGGATCGGGCTACCCGTATGGCTTGGCTGGAGAGGAAATACCGCTCTCGGCTCGCATAATGGCCGTGGCAGACGTATTTGACGCTTTGGTCTCCAAGCGCAGCTACAAGGCGGGATTCCCCATAGAAAAGGCGTTTGCAATCATCGAAGAGGGCATTGGCACTCACTTTGATCCCGAGGTGGCGCGAGCGTTCCTGCATGCACGCGACAAGGCACGCGCCGTGGCAGAGAAGAGCAACGCGAAGAAAGCGCTCGAAGAAGAAACGGCCCAGCAGAACACGGCCAGCGATGCATCCTAGCGAAACGGTGAAGCCCATGAAAGAGAACAACGCGAAATCACACCCCAAACACGGCGTTGGCATCCGCGTTATTGGCGGTGTCGCCACACTCATCGCTATTGCACTCGCATTCCTTGCGTTTGCCCTTGCAAGCCGCATTGGCGACGTGCAAAACACCCTCGCCACCAAAGAGCACGAGTTCGCGGAATGCAGCTCCGCAATCGACGATCTGCAGATGGCCTCCGACTACCTTACATCCCAGGCAAGGTCGTTTGTTATTACGGGGCGAAGGAATTACCTAGATGCCTATGTAAACGAGCTTGACGTGACAAACCGTCGCGGAAAAGCCGTTGAGGTACTCCGGCTCAACTTCACTGCTGGGAGCGACGCCGCCAAGACGCTTGAGCAGGCACTCGTCGCCTCCGACGCCCTCGCTCAAACTGAGATGGCAGCCATGAAGATGGTCGCCGACTACAACAACATGCAGGACCTTCCGGAGTCCATTGCGCAGGCAAAGACGACTGTGTTCATGAGGGAAGGCAGCAGCCAAAGCGAGCTCGAGACTGCGACCAGTCTCGTGTTGGGACAAAACTACGACGCCGTAAAGCAGACCATCCAGTCCAAGGTGGAGGCGAGTTCCAACGCGTTGCTCTCGGAGCTCAACGAGGAGCTCGACGAAAACACGGCATTGGTCCAGAGCCTTCTGTTTTCGCTGCACATCTCGGTTGCCCTGCTGCTGTGCGACATCATGGTGCTTGTGCTTGCACTCTTTATGTATGTGCTCAAACCGCTTGGCGACTATGTATCGCAGATAGAAAGCAACGAGCCCCTGGATCCAGACGGCGCCCACGAACTACACTATCTGGCAAACGCATACAATGCCATGTACGAGGACAACACCAAGCACATCGAGCAGCTTCGCGCCTTTGCCGAGCGAGACCCGCTCACCGGCATAAGCAACCGCAATGGCTACGACAGCTTCCTCGCCACGCACACCAGAGACATCGTGCTTCTTCTTATTGACATAGACGACTTTGCCGAATACAACAACGTGTATGGCCACGATGCCGGCGACGAGATTCTCATACGCCTTGCAAAAGCACTCAGCGTCGTGTTTAGGTCAACGGACTTCCCCTGTCGTATAGAAAACGATATGTTCGCCGTTATCATGACCAACATGAGTACCAACCTGCGCGATGTGATTGTGAACAAGGTTGAGAACGTGGGTACCGAGCTTGCCAACGAAGCCGAAGACCTGCCCTTGGTTACGTTCTCGGCAGGCGCCGCCTTTAGCACCGAGGGGATGAGCGACAAGGACATCTTCCGTGCGGCCAGTGTCGCGCTACAAGAGGCGCGACAGTCCGATTCGGAGGACATCGTGTTCTATGGTGAGGGGCACGCAAACAGCTAGCGAGCTTGCGTCCCCTCGCGCCACATGACAGGAGGGCGAAGAGCACGACGATGCCGTGGACGCCGTCCTCACCTTTGAGGAGCTCACCGCCTGGTTCAAGGAGGAGCACATTGAACCCGCGCAAACGGCAATCCCCAACGCACAGAGCCGCGCGCGATTCTTCCCCACCACGGGAGGCATTCTCAAAACCATGGCGCAGGACTCGCCAGACTACACGTACTTGGCGCTCGACGGCGTGGAGAACTGCATCGACGCCCTCAAAGAGATTGCGCAGGGCAAAATACACAAATGCTTTATAGAGATGTCGGCCTGTGTAGGAAGCTGTGTGGGCGGCCCCGTAATGGAGAAGTACCACCGAAGTCCCGTAAAGGACTACGTGGCCGTAGCGACATATGCCGGCAGCGAGGACTTTGCCGTGGCTCAGCCAGATGTTACCCACATGAAGCAGATGTTCTCTCCCATAGAGCGACAAGAGCAAAAGCCGTCCGAATACGAAATCGTGCAGATCCTCCGAGAGATGGGCAAATTCAAGCCCGAGCACGAGCTAAACTGCGGCTCATGCGGCTACAACACCTGTCGCGAGAAGGCGGCTGCCATCTATCAGGGCAAGGCAGAGATATCCATGTGCCTGCCATACCTCAAGGAGAGGGCCGAGAGCTTCTCTGACGCCGTGGTAAAGAACAGCCCCAACGCGCTCATTGTGGTAAACGACTCTCTTGAGGTGCAACAGCTCAACGATGCCGCACTGCGCCTCCTCAACATTCGCTTTGCTTCCGACGTGCTGGGCGATACCGTGGTGCGCATCCTCGACCCACAGGTGTTTATGGAGGTCAAGCGTTCGGGCAGAGGCGTGTACAACCAGCGGGCGTACCTGGCGGAATACCAGCGCTACGTGGACCAAACGATCGTTCCCGCCGAGGACGGCAGGATGATTCTCTGCATCATGCACGACGTAACCGTTGAAGAGGAGCAACGCCAGCGCAAGGACGAGATTAGCCATCAAACCGTAGAGGTCGCCGACAAGGTCGTAGAAAAGCAGATGCGCATCGTGCAGGAAATCGCCTCGCTGCTTGGAGAGACGGCAGCGGAGACAAAGATTGCCATGTCCAAGCTAAAGGAGTCGATCAGCGATGAATGATCTGTGTGCCGACATTGGCTACAAGAGCATAAAGCACGCAGGCGAAGAGCTGTGCGGCGACCATGTGGACATCGCGAGCAAGGAGGATGGCTCCACCATTGTGGTGCTGGCCGACGGTTTGGGAAGCGGCGTGAAGGCGAGCATACTCTCCACGCTCACGTCCAAGATCATCTCCACCATGATGGCTGCGGGACTCTCCGTTGAGGAGTGCGTGTCCACCATTGCGGCAACGCTTCCCGTAACGTCCGAGCATGGCGTGGCATACTCCACCTTTACCATCATTCAACTGGTGCGCAATCACACAGCCGAGCTCATCCAGTACGACAACCCGCACGTTATACTCATCCGCAACGGAGACGTAACGGACTACCCCATGACCGAGATTCACCTTGAGGGCAAAACAATCCATCGCTCCACGATTCGGCTGCAAGAGGGTGATGTTTTTGTTGCCATGAGTGATGGATGCCCCCATGCTAGCGCCGACGTTACCTACAACAACGACTGGAAGCGCGAGGACATTGCACGGTTTGTAGCAGACATGTCCATAACGGGCTATACGGCCAAGGTCCTGTGCACCATGCTGGTGGACGAATGTGACAAGCTCTATGGCTACAGCCCCCGAGACGACGCGACCGCCTGCGTCGTGCGCCTTCGGCGACGCATGCCCATGAGCATCCTGTTTGGCCCTCCCGCCGATAGGGACGACTGTGACAGGATGATGAACCTCTTCTTTTCCAAGGGTGGCAAGCACATTATCTGCGGCGGCACGACCGCCGGCATAGCCGCAAAATACCTGCGCAAGCCGCTCAAGGCCAACATGGAATACGACACGCAAAGCGGCATTCCTCCCATCGCAGAGCTCGAGGGCGTCGACCTCGTAACAGAGGGAGTCGTTACCATGAGCAAGGTACTCACCTATGCCCAGGACTATCTGCAGGGCAACGAGAGCTACGAGGAGTGGAACTACGGCCACGACGGGGCTTCTCGCATATGCCAGCTCTTGTTTGAGGAGGCCACGGACATCAACTTCTATGTGGGACGTGCCATCAACCCGGCGCACCAGAACCCCGACCTCCCCATCAACTTCAACATAAAGATGAGCATCGTTGAGGAGCTTGCCGCCTGCCTGAAGGAGATGGGCAAGCGCATAAAGGTGAGCTACTTCTAGGCGTGGCCAAAAAGACGCAACCCCTCTCGCATACGTGCATACGGGAGGGGTTGCGTCTTTTGTTTTATGCGAGTGCCCTATTCGGCTGCAGGCTCCTCAAACGCCTGCGGCATGGTCTCTGCTCTTGTCTCGGGCGCGGACTCAGGCTCCGTGCTTGGCTCGGCGGCAGGTTCGGCAGCGGGCGCGGCGGTATTCGCTGCCTCCGACGCAGGTTCGCACTCCGTCGTGGCCAAGGGATCGGGAACTGGCTCAGCTGCGGAAGGCTCTGCGGCAGGCTCAGGCACCGGCTCGGTTGCCGCAGGCGCTGCGGCAGGCTCGGTCGCGGCAGACTCAGCTGCGGCAGGCTCGGTGGCATTCGTCGCCTCATCATTTGTGGCCACCGGCTCTTCGGTCTTGGCGGCTACGGGCAGCTCGGTAGCTGGGTTCTCGTCCGACTGGGCCTGTCTGACATCGGGATCGCTCTTGCCCGCACCAATTTTTGCCACGGTGGGCTTAACGGTGGATTCGGCGGCGGTGTTGGACTTTATAATGCGCAGGTAGTCCATGTTCAGCTTTTTGTTAGCGTTGAGCACGGTCTCGTAGTACTTGTCGAAGGGAACAAGGATAGACCCGTTGGGATGCCTGTTCGCGGGGAGCTTGTTGTCTAGGTAGAGCATGTAGTTGAGGAACGACAAGACAAAGTCCATGGAGTTCTTGTCACCCACGTAATACTCGTTCTCGACCGTTCCCCTAATGAACTTGCTCGCAAAGTCGTCCGTGTCCTTGTAGACGGGCTTGCCGTTTGCGTCCTTGGGCGACAGCTTGTTTATGAGGTAGTCCATCGTTCTACCATTGTGAAGGTTATAGAGGATGGTGTTGAGTCCTTCGCAGAGCGTGTCGGCATCTACGGTAGTTACGCCGTTTTTGGTTTGGACCGCCGACTTGCCATTCGAGGCAATCGAGGCGAGGTTGCAGAGGTAGAGCGTCGCAAGATAGCCCGTTACATATTGGGATGCCGTGCTGTCGATGGGGTTGCCCTTTGAGTCGGTGGCGGCATCGCTTGCCCGTATGTCGAAGTCCACGTCGCCCCCGCTCATGTACTTTGCGACGAGGTAGTTGTTAAGGAGGTCCCGCGCCGTAAAGGACTTGTTGAGCGCGCCCGTGCCAAAGCCGTTCTCGCCCTTTGCGCGACGCAGGATTTGGAACGTGTCGTAACGGTACTGATAGACGTTCTCAACCGCCGAGGCAGTGCCCTCCATAAACCACGAGGGAAACTTGATGGTGTTGTATCGATTCGCGAGCTTTGTGGACGCGAACTTGTTGTCGTCGCCGGTAAGCACGTCGCTCAAGTTTGTGGCACCTGCCATGCCCGTGCGGTTGAAGTCGTCCATAAGGGCATGGAAGGTCTCGTGAACAAGGGTGTTTTGCAAGTTGATTATGGGTGTGCCTCCGCGAACAAGCTTGTACTTGCCCGTGGACTTGTCGACGATGGGGTTGCCCTTGGCGTCCTTAACAAGGAGCGAGTTAACGTCCACTGCCAGCAGATATTGGTACTTAACCTTCCCCTTTTTCTTCTTTGCATAGCCCGCAACGTAGGCTAGGGAGTTGTCGAGCGTTTTGTGGAAGGGGTCGCCGTCGTTATCGCCTTTTTTGTAGTAGATGTACAGGCCGATTTCCTTGCCGATCTCGCCCTTTTTGGCGCCATTGCGAAACGCAGGGAAGCTCTTGAGCAGCACATCGACGGCTTGCGGCTGCAAACGCTCAATAATGAGGTCGATGAGCCATTCGAGTTCCTTGTCGGAAAGAGCCTTGCGGGCGGTGCTCGCGCAATAGATATCTACCAACGAGGTGCGCGTGCCGGGTTTAGACTGGCCCCCTGGCTTTTGGGGCGTTGTCTTGGCCGGCTTGGTGTACTTTACGGTCTTCGTGGCCGTGGCGGCTGTGGCAGCTGTGGCGGCCTTGCCCATTCCCTCAACCTGCGAAGACGAGAAGAAGTGCTTGAGTGACGCAGGAAGAATGTAGGTGACCTCTTTTGAGGCGTCGTATACCGAGATGACCTCTTCGGTACCGAACAAAGTGGTGAGCGAATCGGAGAGGGCAACGGTATACACATCGTCGTCCAACGCGTACTCCTCAGGCACGAAGTAGGCCAATGCCGGCAGGTAGGAATACCCGTCATCGGCCTCGTCCTCGTCAAGCTGCATGTCGTCGCGTACCCAGAGGACGGGAATCTCCCAGCTGTTGTCCTCGGCAGTGGTAACGATGGCTTTGTTGTCGAGCCGCGCACCAACTTCTGGCTTGTCAACGCCATCGATGCGTATGCCACTCACCTGCGACGTTTGGCCCGTTCCTGTTGTGTGGTTGTCCACCTCCACCTCATGCTGCATTGCCAGTGCCGCCGAAGGCAACACGAACTGCAACGCAAGCGTAGCGGAGAGGAAGACGGATAAGGCCCTCTTAAACCGCAAGGTCATCATACTCACCCTTTCTTCTACTCTGAGTACATTGCAAATACCTTGGTCGTAATTCTACGCGATTGTCAAAAGGGGCGAGAGGTGTTTTGCCACTTCCGGCACGCCGG
>JAFWMI010000231.1 GCA_017513965.1 Atopobiaceae bacterium | reverse complement strand
TGAGTTTAATCAATTTCAAAAATAAAAATGAATATAGGTGCAATCAAAGAAAAAACGCAACTTTAGCCCATAAAATAATGCTTTTTTATCGCAACATTAGCTGCGCATACTAGGGCTGTGAAGATACGTGGTCGCCGAGTCCAACAAGTCCAGCAGCAACGCCCCAGGCGAGTTTACGTCCTTGCAGGAACTCGACGGCAAGCACATCGGCGTTCAAACGGGCACCACCTTCGACAAAATCACCCAGAAGAGTCTGCCCAATGCCAAGATCGACTACTACAACGCATATGCCGACCTGGCGGAAGCGCTCAGCTCAAAGAAGGTCGATGGCTTCCCCGGCGACGAGCCCGTCATTCGTCTGTTGATTGCGGAGCACGATGGTTTTACCATGCTCGACGAGAGCATGGAGAACTTTGAGTATGGCGTCGTGTTCCCCAAAACCACCAAGGGCGATCAGCTCAAGGGTCAATTCGATAGCTGGCTCAAGGACTTTAAAGCCTCTGGGGAGCTCAAGAAACTAACGACGAAGTGGACCGACGGCCCAGAGGAACAGAAGACCGTTCCCGACTACCAATCCCTCCCTTCCCCAAACGGAACGTTGACCATGGTGACCGAAGGCGCGTACCCGCCCATGACCTATGTTCGCGATGGGAAGGTAGTGGGTATGGAGACTGAGCTAACGGCGTTGTTCTGCAAAGATCGGGGATACGGCCTCAACATCAGCCTCATCAACTTCGACGGCATTTTGCCCGCCGTACAAGCCGGAAAGGCAGACCTCGCTCTTTCGGGCATAACCATTACCGACGAGCGCAAGGAGAGCGTAAACTTTAGTGATCCGTACTACGAGGGCGGCACGGTGATGGCTGTCCGCAAGGCTTCACAAACGGGTGCAGCAGGGTCGGAAAGCACGTCCACCTCGTTCTTGGGTGGCTTCGCGGAGAGCTTCTCCAAGACCTTCCTCCGCGAGGATCGCTGGAAGCTGTTCCTTGAGGGTGTAGGCACCACGCTTCTTATTACCCTCTTGTCCATCTTGCTCGGCACGGCGCTTGGATTCCTCGTGTTCTTGCTGTGCCGCAACGGTAGTCGCGTGGCAAACGACATCAGTTTCTTTTGCATGTGGCTCTTGCAAGGCATGCCCATGGTGGTGCTGCTCATGATCCTGTACTACATCGTGTTTGGCAGCCTGTCCATAAGCGGCGTTGTTGTATCCATCGTAGGATTCACGCTCACCTTTGGCACGTCGGTATTCGGCATGCTCAAGATGGGAGTCGGCGCCGTGGACGACGGCCAACGCGAGGCCGCCTTCGCCATGGGATACTCGGATCGCCAGACCTTCTTCAAGATTATCCTGCCCCAGGCGCTGCCCCATGTTATGGAGGCATATAAGAGCTCGATCATCGACCTCATAAAGGGCACCTCCATCGTGGGCTACATTGCCGTCCAAGACCTCACCAAGATGGGTGACCTCGTGCGCAGCCGTACCTACGAGGCGTTTTTCCCACTCATTGCGGTAACGGTGATCTACTTCCTGCTGGAGGGTCTCGTAGGCTTCCTAGCAGGTCGCGTGGAACTCCTCATCAATCCCAAGCGCCGCACCCGCGACCACATCCTCAAGGGAGTGAAGACCGATGATTAGAATCGAGCATCTGTGCAAGGAGTATTCCAATGTCACTCCCCTCAAGGACGTAAACACCACCATAAACGACGGAGACGTCATCTCGGTTATTGGGCCGTCGGGAACGGGCAAAAGCACGCTCTTGCGGTGCATCAACCAACTCGAGAAGCCCACTTCTGGCAGGGTTTGGTTCAACGACGTCGAAATCACCAGCCCGACGTGTGATCTTAACGAGATCCGAAAGAAGATGGGCATGGTCTTCCAGTCCTTCAACCTGTTTGGTCACCGGACGATAATCGAGAACGTTATGCTGCCACCCATGGAGCTGCTGGGAAAACCCAAGCAAGACGCCTACGACGAGGGCATGCGGCTCCTACACACCGTCGGTCTGGCCGAGAAGGCCCTTAACTACCCCGACGAGCTCTCCGGTGGACAAAAGCAACGAATTGCCATCGCCCGCACGCTGGCCATGGATCCAGAGGTAATCCTTTTGGACGAGCCTACCAGCGCGCTCGACCCCACCATGGTCGGCGAGGTGCAGGCAGTCATTCGCGAGCTTGCCAAGACCGGCAAGACCCTTATGATCGTTACCCACGAGATGGCCTTCGCCAGAGCCATCTGCAACCGCGTGTTCTACATGGACGAGGGCGGCATCTACGAGGACGGCAAACCCGAGCAGGTGTTCGACAACCCGCTGCGCGAGAGAACCAGACGGTTTGTGCGGCGCCTCAAGGTGCTGGAAATCGACATCACGAGCAGGGACTACGATTTCTTTGGAACCATGGGCACCATCGTCCAGTACTGCAACAAGAACCAAATCGCACCTCAGTTGGCGGTAAGAATCCAGCTCGCGTTTGAGGAGCTCACCGAGCAGCTCGTGTCACAGCTCCAGAACCCCCAACTCAAGCTGGCCATCGAGTACTCCGAGGCCACCGAGCAGGCCACGCTCGCGATGCATTACAACGGTCCCGCTTTCGACATAACGAAGCATAGCGACCCCCTTGCCAAAGGAGTGCTGCACAGCGCCGCATCCCAAATCGAATACCATTGGAACGAAGGCGCCAGTCTCCCCAACTCGGTCCTCGTGACCGTGCGGGTCTAAGGCCATCTTACCGCCCGATTCCCCCACCACGTCCGGGATGTCGAGGCGCGACTACGGACCCTCCGTGCCGTTCGTTCCCGCCTTTGCCGCTTTACGTCGAGCACGGAAGAAGACACGCAGCTCGCTGGCGCATTCTTCTGCCAACACGCCATCCGTCACCGCAAACGCATGATTGAGTCGCTCGTCATGGCTCACGTCATAGAGCGTACCCAACGCGCCTCCCTTGGGGTCCGATGCCCCATATACGCATCGGTCCACCCGGGCATTTATCATGAGGCCCGCGCACATGAGGCATGGCTCGAGGGTCACGTACACCGTGCAGCCGGTGAGCCGCCATCGTCCAAGCGCCTGAGAGGCGGCCACCAGTGCGCTAAACTCCGCATGGGCGCTCGGATCGTGATCGGTCTCGCGTCGGTTGTGCGCACGGGCAACCACCGTACCGTCACACACCACCACGGCACCAATGGGCACCTCACCCTCGTTGGCCGCCAGCCGTGCCTCCTCGAGCGCAAGGCGCATAAAGCGCTCGTCGTCACCCATCACGCGAATCCTTCGTCTATGAGGAGCGTCGTCCTGCTTCCGTCTGCCGCCGCGGTGGCCAGCTCGTCTGCCCGCTCGTTGCGCTCATGACCGGCATGGCCCTTCACCCACATCCAACGCACCTTATGAGGTTCCATGGCGGCAAGCAGGCGCCGCCATAAATCGGGGTTCTTCACGGGCTGTTTGTTGGCAGTCTTCCAGCCCTTGCGCTGCCAACCTTCAACCCAATGCTGGTTGAAGGCGTTTACCACGTATTGCGAGTCGGAGTGCAGCTCAACCTCACACGGCACCTTGAGTGCCTCGAGCGCCGCTATGGCGCCCATGAGTTCCATGCGATTGTTCGTGGTTCTTTCGTACCCAGCGCTCAGCTCACGCAGATGCTCGATGCCATCCGGCGAAATATACGAGAGCACCGCGCCATAGCCACCACGTCCCGGGTTCCCACGCGAGGAGCCATCTGTGTACGCCACCACCTTCATAAAGCCGGAGCCCACCGCTACTTCGCCTCCGCCCAGTTGGCACCCACGCTCACGTCGGCCACGAGCGGCACGCGCAGCTCACACACACCCTCCATCGTCTCACGAACAAGGGCAGACAAGGCCTCTACCTCAGTCTCAGGCACCTCAAAGTCCAGTTCGTCGTGAATTTGGAGCACCAGCTTGGCGGCAAGCCCCTCGTCGCGCAAGCGATCGGCCACACGTATCATGGCGATCTTTATGATGTCTGCCGCAGTTCCCTGCATAGGGTGGTTCATGGCGGTGCGTTCGCCAAACGAGCGCATCTGGAAGTTACGCGAGTTGATGTCCTTGATGTGACGCTTGCGCCCATACATCGTGCTCACGTACCCATGCTCACGCGCAAAGGCAATCTGGGCGTCCAGGAACGTGCGGACGCCAGGATACACCGCAAAGTACCGATCGATCATCTCTTGGGCCTCGCCACGAGGAATCTTGAGCGAAGTTGCAAGACCATAGGCCTGCTGACCATACACGATGCCAAAGTTCACCGCCTTTGCCCTGCTGCGCAGTGCTGGTGTCACTTCGTTCACCGGCACGTCGAACACGCGGGCCGCGGTCGCCGCATGGAAGTCCTCCCCCTCGTTGAAGGCACGCACCAAGTGCTCGTCGGCACTCAGGTGCGCAAGAAGCCGAAGCTCGATCTGCGAGTAGTCGCAGGCAAGAAACACGCTGCCCTCGGGCACGGTAAAGGCCGTACGCACCCTATGCCCCAACTCCGAGCGGGTGGGGATGTTCTGCAGGTTGGGGTCGGAGCTCGAGAGACGCCCCGTAGCCGTCACGGTTTGGTTGAGGCTCGTGTGAATCCTGCCATCCCTGCGTATGAGCCCAGGCAATGCGTCAAGGTAGGTCGACTTGATCTTCGCGCGCTCGCGATAATCCAAGACGTCCGCAACCACCGTACTCTCGCGGCTCAAGTCCTCAAGCACCTTCGCATTCGTTGAGTAGTACCCCCGCTTGGTACGCTTGAGACCGAAGGTGGGAAGGCGTAGCACGTCGAACAACACGTGCGAGAGCTGCATGGGCGAGTCGATGTTGAAGTCCTCGCCCGCTGCCTCGTGAATGCGGTCGGCCATGGCCGCAATCTCCACGCCAAGCTCCGCGGACTGCTCGCGCAGCTTGTTGGGGTCTGCATAGAGTCCCGTGCGCTCCATGCCTGCAAGTACCGACACCAAGGGCATTTCGATGTTCTCGAAGAGCTCAAGGGAGCCATCCTTACGCAGCAGGTCCTGAAGGGCTGGCTGCAAAAGACGTGCACCATAGGCATCAAGCGCCTCGCGCGGCACCTCGTCGGTTGGCGCGGGAAGCGGTGACTCGAGCACGGTGCCATACAACTCCCCAACGCCAAAAGAAGATCGCTCCGAGTCCAGCAGATATGCCGCAACACCCACGTCGAAGATGCGGGCAGCGTCCAAGGCCGCCGGCTCTACCAAGGCAGGGTCCGCAGAGTCTACGGGACACACCGCATGGAACGCTGTTTTAACGTCTCCCGATGCCATGAGGCCTTCTTGCACGATCTGGGTGAGTGCCATACGCGCCGCGTCGTCAACCAAATGCAGCAGTGCGTTCTTGGTCGAAACCCATAGCGAGAGCGAAGGCGATTGGGTATCGTCGAGCAGGTCCAGAGCCAGCTGGTCGCGCTTCTTTGGGTCAACGTCCGTGCCCACGGCAACGCCCAGCCATTCGCTCGAACCAAGAGCGGTGGCCAGTGCACCAAGCGCCGCGTCGCCTGTGGTCACCTGCGGAATTTCCGCCACAACAGACGCCACCGCCTTCGCACCCTCGTCGCCCGAGCCGCCACCCATGCGGGCAATGCGCCTCGTCATGCCGGTAAAACCAAGTGCGCTAAAGGCAGACGCAGCAGCAATGGGGTCGAACGTGGGGAACCGCGCGTCGGCAAAGTCCAGCTCAATGGGGGCATCGGTGCGAATGATCGCCACCTCGCGGCTCAGCAAGGCGTCGTCCACATGCGCACGCAGGTTCTCCCCCATCTTGCCCTTTACCTCATCGGCATGTGCAATCACTTCGTCGAGCGACCCGTACTTGCAAATGAGCTCCGAGGCGCGCTTGGGACCTATGCCAGGCACACCGGGGATGTTGTCACTCGAGTCGCCCTTGAGGCCGTAGAAGTCGGGCACGAGCTTGGGCGTCACGCCATGGTAGAGGTCTTCCACGACCTCTGGCGTCATTATCTGAACGTCCGAGACGCCCTTCTTGGTGCTCACGACCTTTACGTGCTCGGTAGAGAGCTGGTACATGTCGCGATCGCCGGTAAACAGGTACATGTCGTAGCCGGCGTCTTCCCCGCGTCGGGCCAAGGTACCCAGAATGTCGTCCCCTTCCCAACCCTCAAGCTCAACCACGGGTACCTCAAGGGCACGGAGAAGATCCTTCACCATGGGGAACTGCTCGCGCAGGCTCTGATCCATGGGAGGACGCTGCGCCTTGTACTGCGGAAGCATCTCCATCCGGACCCATGGCTTGCCCTTATCGAAGGCACAAATAACGCCGTCGGGCGAGAATGACTCCACGAGCTTGATAAACATGTTGAAGAAGCCGAAGAGCGCGTTGGTGGCGCGACCATCCGGGGCACTCATGGGTTGTCGGATGGCGTGGAATGCCCTGTGCATGAGCGAATTGCCGTCGATTACCGCTATGGTTCTTCTCTCGTCTGCCATGGAACCCTCCTCGTCGTGTTGGTCCACCCATTGTAACCCCAACAAGAGGGGGCAGCCCCTTGCATGCAAGGACTGTCCCCTCAATTGCGATGTGCTGTGTTGTTATGAGCGAAGCCGCAGGTGTAAAGCGACTGCAAGCACTGCGACAGAGACAATGGAACATACGACAGGCAGGGAGAGATTGGTTGCGTCGGCAGTCTGCACCAGCGTTTGGGGCGTAGATGAGGACACGGCGTTGGTGGATGTGCCAAAGTCGGAGACTGCGCCTGTGCTCGTTTGAGGCTCAGTACGTGTGAGCTTGGGGTACGCTAAGCCCGAGGAGCTCAGTGCCGTTCCAGAAGATGTGGCATTGTCTTCGTCGTCCCAGTCGTCGTCCTCGTCGTCCTCGTCGTCCCAGTCATCATCGTCCTCGTCGTCCCAGTCATCATCGTCCTCGTCGTCGAAATCGTCCTCTCCGTCATCCTCGTCGTCCCAATCGTCGTCGTCCTCGTCGTCCCAATCGTCGTCCTCGTCGTCCCAGTCATCGTCCTCTTCGTCATCCCAGTCGTCGTCCTCGTCACTGCTTGAGACATGCAAAGAAGGCTCTTCCTTGTGCGGCGCGACATCCTCTGCGGCTGGCTCCTCCGTGGCCCGATCCTCAACCACAAAGCTGGCTGAGGCATCGTCCCCATCGTCGAATGACGCAACGAGGGTGTGAGACCCATACGACAGCGTGTCCAGAAATGCCGACGTTAAAGCAACGACATTATTCTGCGTATCCTTCGTGTAGCAGGACGAATCGACGGCTTGCCCGTCCACGGCGAGCCCTTGGAGATGGTCGAGTGCCACCGCTTCGCCACCACTCACGCAATCAAACGCAAAGGAGAGGGCATCGTCACCCTTGCCCCACACGCTCGCATCCCCCAGGGTGCATGCATACGAGATGATCGGTGGCACATACCCATCTGGATAGAACGGTATGCTTACCATATCAATCGAACGCAGCCACGAGTCACCGTTGGCACGCTGAGCATCAAGTGAATTCACCGCGCAACCGTGCTCGATCGTCATGCCGCCGTCTTTCGCCATGCTGCCCAAGGCGCTTATCACATACAGATGCCCGTCCACGTCTCCCAAATACAGCAGCTCGTGGCCACCCATGTTGAGCACGGAGCCAAGCGGAAGCCCTTGAATGAACTCTGCCTTCTGCTCATCGTCCATGCCCTCAACACCGTACTGCGTCACGGCCATCTTGCCCAACTGCACGGTGTTGTTGGCAAGCTCGAGGCCAAAGCACCCATACACGTCGCGGATGAGCGCCGAGCAATCGCCATACAGGTGAACGTCACCCGTCGGAGCGCTTCCCAACAACCCATTGAACGCGAGCTTGGAGATGTTTTGTGCCGTAAGCGGCATAAAGCCATGGCTCGCCTCGCATTGTCGCGGCAAACGTGCAAGATCGCAGGCATAGCTGCCGTCATCGTTCCTCAGCGGCACCCATACCACATGGCTATCGCGATCGCTCTCACCCGCGGTCTGCTGCGCCCCCTCGAGGTCGTCCACCGCTAGTTTAAGGCAGGTTCCCATGGGCACACGCAGATTCGCCGTCTTGGGAACCGAGGACTCGTTCTCAGTGGTCGTATCGGCATACACTACCAACGTCTCCGCATCCGAGAAGTTCCAGGCATCGAGCCACTCCGCCTTGCTTGCGCATAGAGCAATGTCACTCACCGGTGCCCAACCCCAGCCAGTCGAAGTTGCCACATGATAGTATCGGCCATCGTTCGAGAGGCCCTGCACCACCACCGGCTCGTTCATGCGAAGGCTTCCCATGAGGAGGTAGTCAAAGCTGGGATCCACCGCATCGTCCCAGAGCGGCTGCGAACCCGGAAGGCTCAGGACGTTCGTTCGCGAGGTGCACATGCCAAACTGCACCGAATCCTCGGTCGATGCCTCCTCGTTGGCGCAGTTCTCCACCATCTCCTTGTAGATTGCCTCGTAGGCATCGTCCCACGATTCATATGCGGTTCCCGCAGCATCGTACTTGGCGCCCCAGGAATAGAACATCTCGGCATCGGCCAGCGCTGAATCCTTGAGTTCCTGTGCGTACGCGATGCCGTCGAAGGTCTCCTCCGGCCACGATTCAAGGTCGTGCGCAACTGCGCCAGCCTCGTTGTGCACAAGCTGGTTGGTCTCGGCTATTAGCGCCCCATCTGCAAGCACGCGCGACGATGCGCCTTGCCGCTCAATCCAATAGCTTGCATGGTCCATTTCCTCAGCGACGTTGGGGCGATAAAGCTCTTCGGCGTTGGCTGCTTGCAAGGGCATGGCACCCCAAGCAAGCGCAATGGCACAGCAAAATACGACGATGGCACGTTTCATGGCGTAACTCCCACAGTTTTAATGTATGCGGATGCGAGGCATTTGCTTGCAGTCCATAACTATACGTCTCTTTTACACTTTTTTCACGTCCTCTTAAGCCACCATCACCTTGTTTGCACCATCAAACACCCCAAGCCGTGGGGATACCATGCCTTAATGCTCGCGAAACACCCATCCTCTACTCTGAATGCGTACAATGTCGCAGAATCACAACCCACAGAGAGGGACGGCGATGGCACGAGACAAAGTCACGCAACTGTACGGAAGCCTGGTTTTTTCGGATTCCGACATGCGCGAACGGCTTCCCAAGCCTACGTACAAGGAGCTCTCCCGCGTTATAAAGGAGAACAAGCCCATCGACCTCGACATTGCCAATGAGGTCGCGCACGCCATGAAGGAGTGGGCGCTCGAGCACGGCGCCACGCACTTCACCCACTGGTTCCAGCCACTCAACGGCATTACCAGCGAGAAGCACGACAGCTTCATTACGCCGCAGGACGATGGCACCGTACTCATGGCGTTTAGCGGAAAAGAGCTCATTCAGGGTGAGCCAGACGCTTCGAGCTTCCCCAACGGTGGCCTGCGCGCCACCTTTGAGGCGCGCGGGTACACGGTGTGGGATCCCATGAGCCCCGCATTCATTAAGGACGAGGTCCTGTGCATCCCCACAGCGTTCATTTCGTACACCGGAGAGGCGCTGGACAAGAAGACACCGCTGTTGCGCTCCGAGGTTGCGCTTGAAAAGCAGGCCAAACGTGTGCTGGCGCTCTTCGGTCGTGAGCCCAAGCGCGTAACCACCACGGTGGGACTTGAGCAGGAATACTTTCTCATTAAGGAAGCGGACTTTGAGGCACGTCCAGACCTGCGTCTTACCGGCCGTACGCTCTTTGGTGCTGAGCCCAGCAAGGGTCAGGAGCTCGAGGAGCACTACTTCGGCGCCATCCGCCCTTCCGTAAACGCCTTCATGAAGGAACTCGACGACGAGCTGTGGAAGCTCGCAATACCGGCGAAGACCAAGCATAACGAGGTTGCCCCATGCCAGCACGAGCTCGCACCCGTCTTCGAGCAGGGGTCGCTTGCCGTGGACGACAACCTGCTCACCATGGAGAAGCTCAAGCTGCTCGCCACCAATTATGGACTCGCCTGCCTGGAGCACGAGAAGCCCTTCGAGTACGTGAACGGATCGGGCAAGCACGACAACTGGTCCATATCGGCCGACGGCCGCAACCTTTTGGAGCCGGGTCCTCACCCCGAGGACAACCTGCAGTTCCTGGTGTTCTTGGCGTGCCTCGTGGCTGCGGTGGACGAGCATGCCGACCTCATGCGCATGAGCGTGGCGTCTGCCGGCAACGACCATCGTCTTGGCGCAAACGAGGCGCCACCTGCCATCGTGTCGATCTTCTTGGGCGACGCCATAACCCCTGTGGTCGAAGCACTCATCCGCAAGGAGCATGCCGCGGCACACGAAGACGAGGTTATGGACTTAGGCGTTCCCGCCCTGCCGGACATTCTGCGCGACAACACGGACCGCAATCGCACCAGTCCGTTCGCCTTTACCGGGAACAAGTTCGAGTTCCGCATGTGCGGCAGCCAGCAGAACGTCTCCGACCCCAACGTGGTGCTCAACACCGCCGTGGCCGAACAGTGCGAGCGATTCTGCGACTATGTGGCCGCACGCTCAAACGAGGACTTCTATGTCGTGGCCATGCGCTTTGTGCGCCACACGTTCCGCGATCACCATCGCATCATCTTTGACGGCAACGGCTACGCTGCCGAATGGGAGATTGAGGCCAAGCGTCGTGGCCTGCCCAACCTCAAGACCACGCCGGAGGCATTGCCTGCCCTTATTGAGCCCGCGAACATAGCCCTGTTCGAGAAGTACGGCGTACTCACGGAGTCGGAGCTCCGTGCGAGGTATGTGGCCAAGGCCGAGCAATATGCCAAGCTGCTCAACATCGAGGCGAACGTGATGGTACATATGGCCCGCCATCTATACATACCTGCCATCATCTCTTACTCGGGCGACGTGGCAACTGCAGCGGCCACCAAGGCCGAACTGGGCATTGATGCAGTCGCAGAAAAGGAGCTGGCAAAGCGCCTGACCGAAGGCGTCAACGTCATTTGGCATCTTGCCACAGAACTCGAGGAGCACAACGCAAGCGCACGCGAGCTTGCAGATCCCGGTGAACGCGACAATGAGTACTGCGCCATCGTGCTGCCTGCCATGGATGCCTTGCGCGCAGCCGTGGATGGCATGGAGACCATCTGCTCAAAGGACTGCTGGCCAGTGCCATCGTACAACGACATGCTGTTCTACGTGTAGTAAGTTGGCTCGGGGGTGCCGGGCTGGTGTTTCTGTGGGTGCTTAGCTTCGCTTCGCTCAGATGCGCACCCACAGAAACACCAGCCCGGCCTCGACAACACACGGAGAACTTGGGGGAAGAGATTGGTGCGCCTGCGGCGCGTCCCGAACGGGTGCTTAGCCTCGCTTCGCTCAGATGCGCACCCACAGAAACACCAACCCGGCCTCGACAACACACGGAGAACTTGGGGGAAGAGATTGGTGCGCCTGCGGCGCGTCCCGAACGGGTGCTTAGCCTCGCTTCGCTTAGATGCGCACCCTCTTTACGACTTACATTCCCAAGCCGAAGATAATCTCGGTTATACCATCTATGAGCAGGGCAATTGCCGCCACCAGCATGCCTGCCGTCGCAGACGCCAACGGGGCGAAGATTACGGCAACTCCCAACAATGCCGTAATGATGCCCGAGGCTGTGGCCGGAAGCGCCAAAGGACTGCGCACGCGTCGGAAGTCGCCTGCTTCCATAACGTCCAAAATGCCAGTGCACAGGATGATGATGCCAACGAAGGTCCAGGCGAATGTTACGAGCGTTCCCGGCGTAATAATCATGATCAACCCGGGAATAACCGTTAACGCGCCAAGTGCCAAATCCGCCGGTGCGTTCTTGACGGGATCACCCTTCATGAACGCCGAGACAAGATTAAAGATGCCGTATGCAACGAGGAAAAAGCCGACGATGCGCACCAGCATCTCTATGGCTGCAATAGGATGCACGAAGATTACGATACCCAGTATTACCATCACCACTCCCGTGATGAGCACTGCGAGTTTGGAACGAGTAAACTTACTGCTCATATCCTCCTCCTAAGGGACGTGAACAATCCAATAAATCGCTGCGTCTATTTTCTTCCCTCGAACGCAAAATGCGCTACTCTGTTCACACAGAGTTCGGCAAACGACAGATTCCGGGAAGTAACCGCACCGAGGAGCACAGATGCCGGCAATCATAACCCATCACATCTTTGGCGAGGATGCATCGAACCTCTTGCCGGAAGGGCTGCTTACGTGCGAAGAGGACCTTTTGGCATTCCTGCTGGGCAATCAAGGTCCCGACCCCTTCTGGGCGCGCATTCGAACGCTACCAAGACGTGCCAAGACGTGCCATGTGCTTGCCAACGCCATGCACAGCAGTCACATAGTGGACACCTTTCTTGTCCTGCGCGACTGCGCCGCCCACGTGCGCGACGACGACAAGACCATCGCTCGCGCCTTTACCCTTGGCTTCGCCGCTCACTATGTGCTCGACCGTATTGCGCATCCGCTCATCTATGCCCAACAGTTCGCGCTCATGGAGGCAAACGAGGAGCTGGCAGATGCAAGCGGTGAGATTCACGCTCTGCTGGAAGCGGAGATTGACGCATGGATGCTCTGGCAGAAGCGACAGATGACCGTGCTTGATGTTCCCTGCTCAGCAGCTCTGGCCTCCACCGAGCGGATAAATCGGGTTATTGGCGCACTTCTCTCTCAAGTAGCTTGGCAGGTGTACGGCCTCGATCTTGGCGCTGCTGAATACGACAAGGCGTTGGCAGACTACCGCCTGCTCTACAAGGTGATCGACCCGCCGGCGCATCTGGCTCCTCGCCTGCTCGCACACACAGAGAAGGCCGTGAGACCGCACTCACGCCTCTTGGCGCAGTCGCATCCCATCGTATGCGGGGACGATTGCGACGCCGCCAACCTAAACCATGCGCTCTGGCATGATCCTGTAACTGGCGAACGCTCAACCGCGAGCTTCCCCGATCTTTTCCACGATGCGCTCTTGGCTTACCTGGAATTCTCGCGACGAGTTGCGGAGGGCAACCGCGACTGCATCGCCGCCATGGTTGATGGCACTGCCTACGGTGGTGCATTCGAATCATAGCGCTTGTGGCAGGGGTTGTCTGCGTCTTCTGCTGGCCAAAGGCCAAAAGGCTAAGCGCGCCAATTCCTCGCGCTAGGACGTGTACTCCGAGCGGTTCCAAGTGGCGACGTGCTCAGATGTTGCGGAGACGACGAATAATCATCGCCACGCACCGTCCGTCGTTGTCGACGGTACTCGCGCGCCTCTTCGCGCCGTGCCGCACGCTCTTCTGTCTCGCGTTCCCTTTCACGCTGCTGGCGACGCATTGAGGATGTTGTCGCACGTGGCGAAGCCTTGCTGTCGCCTCCCAACTTTGAGCCACGACGACGCGTGGGTCGCATGGGGCGAACAGGACCGCTCTCGTAATAGACCGCATCTTCCTCAGAGTCGTAGGGCATATCAATCATTGGCTCGTCAAAAGCTTCTTCTCCCTCGTTATGCTCATGCCTCAACCCGCCAAACGGCATGCCCAGATGTCGCGACTTTCGTTTTGTCGCCTTGGGCATATCGTCTTTGCCCCGCTGTGCAGGACTCACTTGGTCGGCTTCGGGTGCTGGTGCCGTGTCCAACAAATCGCTCGCCTTGCCGCGACGCCTACCAATGCTCGGCACCGATAACCGCGTAATGTCGAATGTTCTTGTTGGCAATACCAAGATTACCAACGCGATGAGCGCACACACCACCCCATCAAAAATGGTGATGGCGCCGTTGATCAAGTAACTGGAAACAAGCGTTCCGGCAATCACCGCTGCCGTGAGCAACCGTCCGTAAATCCCCTGAATCTGCCGTGCCGTCCATAGCGCATAGGCAAGAAACGGACCGATGAGAGCCACAGCCGCCAAAGGCACCACCAAAGACTTGGCATACCCCTCATACGTAGCCGCGGTGGTCAAGTAGTAGCTCTCGATAAAACCAAGGTTGAAGGGTATTGACCATAGTATTACGTTTTTGCGACTGCCAACATGCACCGAGAAAACCGCGTTTACCAGCACCCAGAACGAAACATGGCTCACAAACGAAGCCACACCGAATGCAAGCACGTCAAACACGGTGGCCACAATACCAAATAAGAGGCCAAGCGCAAGCAGAACCAGTGCCTCAAAGACTCCCAAGCGCCAACCTCCCCTCGTATACGGCCTTGACGTAGCTATAGTACCGTAACACATGAGGGGATGGACGTGAGAGACAAGCAGGGCAACAAGCCAAAACAACAGGTCTCTGGCACACAGTTTAGATGGAACTGCCCCTTAGGGAATGGCAGGACCCAGAATTGGGGGCACAGCCTCATTCATGGGTCTTGCGGCGGCCACGAGTGCCACGAGAAGTGCCCCCAATTCCGGTACCATCCTTATGTTGTTGGCTAAAGCTCGCTGGTGTTTGTCTCTTGATGCGCGATGGCGATCTCTAGGTTGCCGTTGCGGCAGCGCAACTCGTCTATGAGGTCTCGCTGCTGAGAGAGGTCGCGCATGCCAATGTTGTACACCAACCTGTACAGGCTTCCCATGTTGGTGGTCTTCACAGCTTCCAGCTCATGATACGTGGTGTACCGATCGAGCACGTCGTCAAACAGGTTATAGAAGTCAAGGTCCTCAGGAACGGTGATGCGCAGCGAGCGATCGGTGCTCTCGCCAAACGGCCCCACGGTCACGCTCTGGTACAGCATAACGATGAGGCACAAAACCACCGTAACGACGGCAGCGCACACCACGTAACCCATACCGGCGACCAAGCCCACACACATGGCAAGAAAGATATAGGCGATGTCACGTGCAGAACCCGGTGCACTCCTAAAGCGCACCAAGCTAAAGGCGCCAGCTACGGCAACACCCGCACCCACATTGCCGTTTACCATGGCAATAACGACACACACGATGGACGGCAGCACGGCAAGCGTCGTCACAAAGCTCTTCGTGTGTTTGCTGCGGAACGAATATGCCAGGGCCAATACGAAGCCAAGCACGAGCGACACCGCAATGCTCACCATCAAGGGCATGAGCTCAATGGTTCCGGTAGTGGTGGATACGTCTCCAAATAACGAGTCAAGCATGATAATGTTCCCTTCCACGTTGCGCTAACGCGCGAACGCGAACGATTTGTCTGCGTGAAGAGAGATGGATGGGCGTGCATGCAACGTGCGCGAAGCCCTTCTTTGGCGTTTGGTCTCCAGCTGCCTGCTCAGCTCGCGCTGCCAGGCAATGCCGACCTTGGAGAATTGAGTCTTATAGATGCCCTCCTTCGTAAAGAACTCCGTCAGCCAAAGCGGTATGGCACCACCCGCCTTCACCTCAAGCAAGTTAAGGCCATCCGCGAGCAATAGCTCTGCATTGTCCGGATCAACAAGTGCCATGTTCGTAGTGCGGCTGCGCACGCGACGGTCGAAGGTCATGCGGAACTCATGGTCGTCGAACGCATAGTACGCCTCTCGGTCGTACGCAATGAAGAACGACGGCACCAAGCCACCGTATCGCCGGCAGGTAAAGTCGAGCTCGCGCTCAATCTGACCCTGTGGCCTCCCCTTTCCGGAAAGCATCGCCGCCACGCGCTCTTGATCCATGGTGCAACGACGCTTGTACACAACGCCGTCGTACTTCTTCTTGAGCTCCACGAACACCGGCTTTTGCGACGGGGCGGGACCATAGCTGCGTACACGCACCTTCTCCTTATATTCGGGGTGCTCCGCAGATCTACGAACAAGAAGATGTGAGGGCGTATCGTAGTATACGTTGCACACGGTGGAAGGACCCCACTCATCGGGGACCATATACCGGTCCATGAGCACGCGCAAACGGTCCCGCTGCTCGTTGGTGAGCAGATACTTAATCTCGTAGCGCTTGAAGGTCAGTTGAATCATCGCTCTCATCTCCGCACACGAACGTGTTCTTGCGTTGATAAGAATGTATCCCCCCACCTTAAAATTCAGCTGAAAGGATGGGGGGATACACAAACCGACAAGATGACTTTTTTGAACCTGAAAAGCGCGACGCGTCCCGCGCTACGCCGGGAGCTCGTGCGTTTGCAGAATGCGCTCGAGCATCTCCTCGTCGAGCACGGGAATGCCTAGCTGCTCGGCCTTGGTGAGCTTGCTTCCCGCCGCAGCGCCGGCAACCACGTAGCTCGTACGCTTGGAAACCGAACCCGTCACCTTGGCACCCAACGCCTTGAGAGCGTCACCTGCCGCCTTGCGGGTAAAGCGTTCCAACGACCCCGTGAGTACGAAGGTGAGTCCTGCCAACGGCTGCGGCGCATCACCGGGGACCGCTTGAGCCTCGTCGAGTCGCACGCCCGCAGCACGCAAACGTTCCAACACCACCGCATTCTGTGGCGTGTCGAAGAACTCACGCACACTCGCCGCAATCTTGGGGCCAATGCCGTCAACTGCGGCAATGTCCTCCTCGCTCGCCATGGTGAGTGCCTCGAGCGTGCCAAAGCGCTGTGCCAGAACCATACCCACATTCGCACCGACGTGACGCATGCCAATGCCAAAGAGCACACGACCAAGGCCCCGATCCTTGGATGCCTCCACCTGGGCCATGATCTTCTTCGCGACCACCTTGCCCACCACGATGTCGTTGCCCGCCTTATTGATGCGACCTGTGCTCACGTGAGCGAGCTGTTCCTCGGTGAGGCGGTCATAGAAGTCCGCCACATCGGTAAGGACCCCCTGCTCCACCATGCGGCGCACGATTTCGTCACCGAGCCCGTCTATGTCCATGGCTCCTCGACTACCCCAGTGGATGAGGCGTTCCACGGCCTGTGCCGGGCAGTCGATGGAGATGCAGCGATACGCGACCTCTCCCTCCTCGCGCACGACGGGGCTGCCGCAGCTCGGGCATCGCTCGGGCATGTGGAATGGGACCGAGTCCTTGGGCCTCAGCTCAGGCACATGGCACACGACCTCAGGTATAACGTCTCCAGCCTTGTGCACCACAATGGTGTCGCCCACACGCACGTCCTTGCGCTCAATCTCGTCGATGTTGTGCAGCGTTGCACGGGCGATTACCGACCCTGCCACCGATACCGGGTCAAACTCGGCAACGGGTGTGAGCACGCCCGTACGCCCAACCTGTATGCGAATCTCACGCAGCACGGTGCGCTTCTCCTCCGGGGGGAACTTGAAGGCGATAGCCCATCTTGGCGCACGCGCCGTAAACCCAAGTGCATCCTGCTGTGCAAACGAATCGACTTTTACCACCACGCCGTCAATGTCATAGTCCAGCTCGTCGCGAGCCGCCAACGCACGCTCGCAGAACGACCGAACCTCCGCTGCCGTAGTACAGCGGGCTGCGTGATCGTTCACACAAAAGCCGCAGGCACGCAACCACGCAAGGAACTCCCACTGGCTTTCCACCGCCAACGGCCCCTCGTCTGCAACCGCATAAATGAATGTCGCAAGATCTCGAGCGGCGGTGACTTTGGAATCCTTCTGCCTGAGTGAGCCTGCCGCCGCATTGCGCGGATTGGCAAAGGGCGCACGCCCCGCGGCATCGTTGTCCTCGTTGAGCCGAACAAAGCTATGACGCGGCATGTACACCTCGCCGCGCACCTCCACGCTCTGGCCAAACCCCCCGTTTGCCACACGGCTCATCCCGTCCGGCGCCAAAGTTCGAGGTACGTCGCCAATGGTAAGCACGTTTGCGGTTACCAGCTCTCCCGTGGTACCGTCGCCACGCGTAGCAGCGCGCACGAACTGACCATCGGTATAGGTAAGCGCCACTCCCAACCCGTCGATCTTGAACTCGCACGTGTATGCAACCGGATCGCTCGAGACTGCCGCCAACGCTTCCTCGGTGCGCGCGAGCCAAGCATCCAGCTCGTCCAAATCCATCGCGTCGTCCATGGAATACATGCGCTGTGCATGCCGTACCGGCTCAAACTGCTCCCCCACGTAGCCGCCAATGCGCTGCGTGTAGCTATTTGGCGTGCGCAGCTCGGGATGCTCCTCCTCCAAGTGCAGGAGTTCCTGCAAGAGGCGATCGAACTCCGCATCAGTCATTTCTGGCGCGTCGAGCGCATAGTACTGATAGGCGGCTCGCGAAAGTTGCTCGTTGAGCTCGGCGGCACGTGCTGCGGGCGTTGCAGATGCTTGCGAGGCATCGTTTGAGGCGAGGGGCATCTCGTCACCAAAGAGCGAGATCTGCACGGGCACGTTGTCCTGCGTCTTGTCCTGCATGGAGAGTCCTTTCCAATAATCGCCTTGAGTCACGTGCGCGCAAGGCGTCTTCCGATTATAGGGCTTCCAAACCCGCATACCCAGACACGACATGAGTCGGGTACATCCCGGCTCATGTCGTGTCGACCCGTGCTCATTTGAACGCAACCCAAAATGGGAAGAGCGCGATTCCCATGAAGATGAAGCCAACGGATGTGCAGAGCAACTTGTACGAGCGCATGATGGTCTCCTTCCGAGTGCGTTTGTGATGGCGTAAGCCTACATCACGCATGGAACAGGAATTGACCGAATGGGCACTTGCGCTCCCACACGACGGTCTAAAGCTCAAACACCGTCTGCTCAAGCGGCTTTCGCTCAAAGTGCATTGCGGAAGGTTGTGCGTCGGCCGCAGGATAACCCACATCGAGCAGACAGATGGGCACCACGCCCTCGGGAAGGTCGAAGGCATCCAATAGCACCTGGGTATTGTAGCCACGAACCCACAGCGTACCCAATCCAACCTCCGTGGCGGCAAGCTGCATGTGGTCGCACACGATCGAGACATCCATTTCGGCGGTGTTGTAAACATCCTCAGTCGTGCCACGCATCACGGTCTCGCGCCGGTTGTGCCAGGCTTCCCCCACCTCTGCGCAAAGCATAAACACGAGCGGGGCGTTAAACGCCATGCGCGTCGCGGCTCGTACCTTCGCCAACGCGCGATCTCCCCTTAGCACATAGATTCGTTGAGGCTGCCTGTTGGCGCCTGTAGGCGCCATGCGAGCTGCCTCGAGGATGCGATCTATCTTCTCTTGCTCCACCTCGCTCGAATCGTAGTCGCGAACCGACCACCGAGCTTGTGCCAACGACAAAAAGTCCATGTAGAGCCCCTTTCCACGTTTATGCTCAAACATACTATCGCACTTATACGGGATTAACTCACAAATTAGGTTTCGTAATACCGCAAAAACATGTATATTATAGTTTCTTATAATCAGGCAACTGACGGGGACTCACATATGGTCGACTCACCCACGGTTCTTATAGAGAACTACTACATGCGCCTCAATGAACTGGGTGCCGACGGTCTGGTGCATGCCTTAAGGACCTATACGCTACCAGCTGAGTTCAGCGAGTTCGTACGCTCATGCGACAGCGTCGTATTCACCAACCCCTGCCATCAAGACGCTCGGTACTTCGTGATCCTTTGCGAGGCGGCTCGACTCATGACCCTTCACGAAGCCATACCGGAAGGATTGTACGAGGAAGTCTCCGAGGCATGTGGGCGCGTGTCGTTCAACCGTTCCGACGAGGAATACGCCGGCTTCCTCGTACGAGCCATGGGCATGTGCGGCGAAATGCTCACCGCGCAAATCGTGCGCTTCGAGCAGTCGGACGAACCGATAACGCGAACTCGAGTTGCCGCACACGAGAGCACACTCGCGTTTTTCAAACACGTGGTGCTCACGCTCTCTCGGCACGTAAAGAACCCAGAGAGCTGGAATACCGCCATTGAGGGATGGTGGATCGAGCGCATCATGTGCATTGGCAAGACCCTGCAAGACAAGACGCTCGTGGCATCCGTGCGGCGCAATCTCGCACGCAACCGAAACAGTTACGCACGTATGCACGAACAGTCCACGCATCAACTCTAGCAGCCGAGGACGGCAGTCCTATCTCAAGGCACGCATCCCCTGATCACCTTGGTCGAGCATCTGGAGGTTCTTCATGCTCAGGTCCAAGATACCCGCAGAGTGCGTGAGCGCCCCCGAAGAGATGTAGTCCACGCCCAAGTCGGCCAAAAACGCCACATTGTCGCGAGTCACGTTACCCGACACCTCGGTGAGGGCTCGGCCACCTACGAGTTCCACAGCTTGCTTCATGTGTGCATGGCTCATGTTGTCGAGCATGATAACGTCGGCACCGGCATCCACCGCATCGCGCACCATAGCCAGCGTCTCGCACTCAACCTCAATCTTGGCCATAAACGAGCAGCGCTCGCGAGCCGCCTGTACTGCTTCGCGCACGCCACCAGCGGCCTCAATGTGGTTGTCTTTGAGCAGCACTGCGTCCGAGAGGTTATGGCGGTGGTTGCCGCCCCCACCAATGCGCACCGCCATCTTGTCGAAGATGCGCATGCCCGGGGTCGTTTTGCGTGTGTCCACAAGCCTTGCCGTAGAGCCTGCCTCCTTGAGGATCCGACACATGTCGTGCGTGTATGTGGCGATGCCACTCATGTGCTGCAGATAGTTGAGGGCCGTTCGCTCACCCGAGAGCAACGTACGTACGTCCCCCTCAATGGTGGCGAGCATCTGTCCCTTACGAATGTAGTCGCCATCCCTCACCAGTGGCGTCACCACCGTTTGCGGGTCCAGAAGCTTGAAGGTGCGCACGAAGATTGCCATGCCGGCGATGATGCCATCCTGCTTGCACAGGAGCTCCACACGTGCCTGTCGCCGATCGGGAATCACGGAATCGGTGGAGATGTCACCAGCGGGCATGTCCTCGTCGAGTGCCGCGCGTATGTGCTTTTCCATAACCACGTTGAGTGTAGACGGGTCCACTCGAGGACGCTGCTCCCGCGTGTGGTCGGCAATTATCTTCTCGGCTGCACGACGGGCAAACACCAGGCATTCGAGCAAGCTGTTGGAAGCCAGGCGATTCCGTCCATGCACACCGGTGCAGGAGGTCTCACCCACAGCGAACAGACGAGGCATGGTGGTCTCGGAATTGCTGTCCACATGGATGCCACCCATAAAGTAATGCTGGGCAGGCACCACGGGAATGGGCTCTTTGGTTATGTCGTAGCCCTTGGACATGCAGTACTCGTAGATGTGCCTGAAGTGCGCATGGATGATCTCTGGCATCACGTTCTCGAACGAGAGCCACACGTGCTTGGACCCCTCGCGCTCCATCTCGTCCAAGATTGCCTGCGCAACCACGTCGCGCGGTTGGAGCTCGTCGGTAAAGCGCTCGTACTTTGAGTTGAGCAGCACGGCACCCTCGCCACGCGCCGACTCGGTGATGAGGAACGACCTTCCCGGCGTGTCGCGATACAGCGTGGTTGGGTGAATCTGCACGTAGTCCATATGCTCGAGCGCCACCCCGTGTGCCCGTGCGATGCGGCAACCGTCTCCGGTAAGAATCGGGTAGTTCGTGGATCGCTCATAGGTTCCACCTATGCCACCGGTTGCCAGAATGGTAAAGCGCGAGAAAATCTCGAGGCGCTGTCCACCACGCTGCACGCACGACACGCCCGTACACACGCGCTTCTCGTCTGCACCCACCTCATCCAGCAAGTCCACCATCTCGGTGTTCTCGTAGATGCGTACGTTGTGCGCCGCACGACACTGAAGCAGCAGCGTCTCGGTAATCTCACGTCCGGTAATGTCCTCGTGGTACAGAATACGCGCACGTGAATGGGCACCCTCGCGCGTGTACAAAAGATCGCCTTGGGGATTGCGGTCAAAGCGCACGCCATACGAGATGAGGTCGTTTACGCACGAACGCGAGTTGCGGATCATAATGTCCACGCTCTCGCGTCGGTTCTCGTAATGACCCGCTTTGAGGGTGTCCTCAAAGTAGATGTCGTAGTCCTCCTCGTTGCGCATGACGGCAATGCCACCCTGGGCAAGCATGGAATCGCACGTCTCTATGTCTCCTTTGGCAATAAGGACAACCTGGCAACTTCTTGGCAGCTTGAGCGCGGCATACAGACCACTGATGCCGCAGCCCACGACCACGACGTCACACTGGAGCTTTTTCACGTACGTCCCCTTTGATTGAACCGTCTACTTTGCAAGCTCGAGCATGCGCTCAAGGGCACGCTTGGCGCCATCGGCATACCGCTCGTCCACGAATACCTCGCCGGAGAAGTCTCGCAAGCATGCGACGACCTTCTGTCCCGTCACACGCGCCATATTGGGACAAATGGGTGTTGTGGCTGGGAAGAGGAAGCGTTTGCGGTCGGCATCGCCAGCCTCCTTCACGCGCTTTTCTATCTCGTGCAATACACCATGAACCGTACAGATCACGTAGGTATCCTCGCTGCCTTGCACGCATCGCTCGATGATGCCCGACGTGGAACCAATGTAGTGGGCATGATCGAGCACCCAGGAGGCGCACTCGGGATGGGCGCACACCACGGCTTCCGGATACTGCTCGGTGAGTGCCTGCACCTCTCTTACCTCAATGGCTTCATGCGTGGGGCAAAAGCCATCGTTCAGAATAATGTGCTTGCTCGGCACCTGCTGCTGTATGTAGTGACCCAGGTGCAGGTCGGGCACGAACAGCACATTGTGTTGGGGCAGGCGCTCCACGATGTGCTGCGCGTTTGAGGAGGTGACGCACACATCGCTCCATGCCTTCATCTCGTTGGTCGAGTTCACGTAGCAGGCCACCGCCAAGTCGTCTCCGTATTCCTCACGGGCGGCGTCGATGGTCTCCTTGCGCAGCATGTGGGCCATAGGACAGTCGGCCGTAGGCTCTGGCATGAGTACCCGCTTGTTTGGTGAGAGAAGCTTGGCGCTCTCGGCCATAAACTCCACTCCGGCAAACACCAAGGTCTTGCAGTCGAGCGTTGCAGCCTTTTGAGCCAGGAAATACGAGTCTCCCACAAAGTCGGCAAGGTCCTGCGCGTCTGCATCCACGTAGTAGTGCGCGAGCACCACCGCGTCATGACGTTCCTTGAGCGACTTGAACTCATCCAGAAGCTCTTGCGTAAGCATGACCGTCTCCTTTTGCCAGCTTATTTGGCGAAACTATAGCATACGAGTCTGTGTTCGGCTCCAAGGGCAATGCCCTCGGAAGGCAATACGTCGCTAGGCGAGCTCTCCCACAAGGAACGCAAGCGAGTCCACCATCTCGTCAATCTGCTCGTCGCTTATAACCAGCGGCGGCAGGAAGCGAAGGATGGAGTCTCCCACATGGTTGAGGACGAGCCCGCACCGACCACGTTCCGTAAGCCGAAGCCCCTGCTCCACCAGTGGCGTGGCGATGGGCACGTCGAGCTGGGCACCGCGCATAAGACCCGCGCCACGCACCTCGGTTACGTGCGGTATGGTAGCCAGTCTTTGCGCCAGATAGTCGCCTGTCTCGCGCGCATAGTCGGCCACATGCTCCTGCATGAGCGTTTGCGCGCACGCCAGGCCAACGGCCATGGCAAGCGCGTTGCCACCAAAGGTGGAACCGTGGTCACCGGGCACCAAAAGTGCCGCCACCTCGTCGCGTGCCGCAACCGCCCCCATGGGAAACCCTCCCGCAATGCCCTTTGCCATAGAGACGATGTCGGGCTCTATGCCCGCGCGCTGGTACGAGAAGGGCGCTCCCGTGCGACAGAATCCCGTTTGTACCTCGTCTATTACCAGCATGACCTTGCGCTCATGGCACAGATTGGCAACCGAGCGCAAATAGTCCAGATCAGCAGGCCACACGCCACCCTCGCCCTGGATGCACTCAAGCAGCACGGCGCACACTGGTCCGCACTCCGCGGGTGGCTCATCCAACACGGCAACCAAAGCGTCAAAGTCATTGAGCGGAACCGAGCAAAAGCCCTGAGGCAGCGGATGGAAGCTCTGGTGAAACACGTCCTGCCCCGTTGCCGACAGCGTGGCAAGCGTGCGGCCATGGAAGCTCTTGCGTGCCGACACGATTCCCGTGGCACCGTTGAGCTTCTTCTCGCCCCAACGGCGAGCAAGCTTGATGGCCCCCTCGTTTGCCTCGGCACCCGAATTGGCAAAGAAGGTGCGCCAGACGGTACCCGTAGACCCTGTGGTCACACCCGTCTCGTCGGTCGTGGTAGAAAGCATCTCACTCAGGCACTCGGCAAGCTGCCCGCGATTGGCGTCGTGATAGTAGTTGCTCACCTGCCAAAGACGACCGGCCTGCTCCTTGAGAGCCGCTACGAGCGTGGGATGAGCGTGACCAAGACTCACCGCGCCAATGCCAGCCAGAAAGTCGATGTACTCGTTGCCCGCGGCATCGACGAGCACGGCACCTTTGCCCTCGACAAACTCCACGGGAAGGCGACCATAGGTGTGAATCACAAAGCGCTCGTCGAGCGCAACGGTCTGTTCGTTTGCAAACACGTCTTTCTCCTAGTCCTCGTCCCGATAAAAGATGGTGCCGATGCCGGCATCGGTAAATGACTCAAGCAGCAGGGCATGCGGGAACGTCCCGTTCATAATGCGCACGTCGTGCACGCCCGCATCCAACGCCTCCACAATGGACCCCACCTTGGGAATCATGCCTGCGCTCAGTTCTCCGCGCTCGAGCATCGCATGCGCCTCGCTGCGGGTGAGCTGCGAGATGAGGCTCTCCTCGTCGTTGATGTCGCCAAAGAGGCCGTCCACGTCCGTGAGGTACGCAAGGGTATGTGCGTGGAGGGCCTGTGCAATCTTGCTGGCCGCGATGTCGGCATTGATGTTGTACAGGCCGCCGGCGCCACATCCCACGCTCGCTATCACCGGAATGTAGCCATCGGCAAGCACCGACTCCACCAAGTCGGTATTGACCTTGTACACCTCGCCCACGTGACCCAAGTCGGGGTCCACCTCACGACAAACAAGCGTCTTGCCATCTGCGCCAGAGATGCCCACCGCGTTGTTGCCGTACTCGTTGAGCGCCCAAACCAACTCCTGGTTCACCTTGCCAATGAGCACTTCGGCAACCGCCTCCATCGTGGCGTCGTCGGTTACGCGCAGCCCGTCCTTAAAGGCGACGGGAATGGCCAGACGATCGAGCAGGTGATTGATCGCCTTGCCGCCACCATGCACGAGCACCACACGCATGCCCATGAGCTTGAGCAGTTCTATGTCGGCAATCACGCCCTTGCAGAGCTCAGGGTCCTCCATGGCAGCACCGCCATACTTAACAACCACCGTTCGACCGTTCATACGGTGAATCCACGGCATGGCCTCAACAAGGACCTCGGCCTTTTCGAGCGCCTCGGCACGACGCTTGCTGTCTTCCTTCTTCATGCTGTCCTCCTCGGTGTGCTACGTGCGATAGTCACCGTTAATGACTATGTATTCGTGAGTGAGGTCGCAGGTCCACACGCGTGCGTGCGCCTCTCCCTCACCCAACGCAATAACGATAGGAACCTCAGGCCCCTCAAAGCGCCGGAGCATGTCCTCCTCATCCATGGGAACGGGCAACCCGGCTCGCAGCACCGGCACGCCCATCAGGTCAATGTCCACGTTGTACTGCGAGAACTCCACACCACACTTCCCTGCTGCGGCAGCCACGCGGCCCCAGTTGGCGTCGTGACCAAAGATCGCGGTCTTCACCAAGGGGGAGTTCGCAATGGAACGCGCGACCTTCTCGGCATCCTCGTCCGTGGCGGCACCAAGCACGTCCACGGTCACGAGCTTGGTGGCACCCTCGCCGTCTGCGGCGATCATGCGCGCCAGGTCCTCACACACGGCGCGTATGGCTGCGACTATCGCAGGATACGCCGGCGAACCCTCGTCGATGGGCGCATTGCCCGCACACCCCGTAGCGAAGAGGAAGCAGGAGTCGTTGGTGGACGTATCGGAATCTACCGTCACCTTGTTAAACGTCTGGCTTACGGCACTGCGCAGGGCGGATTGCGCTGCCTTCGGCGTGAGCGGCGCATCCGTGGCGAGGACGGCAAGCATGGTCGCCATATTCGGCTGAATCATGCCCGACCCCTTTACAAAGCCGCCCACGTGCACCTCAATCTCGGCGTTGCCCGTGCTGACCGTACCCACGTACGAGCTCTCTTTGGGAATCGTGTCGGTAGTCATCACGGCACGCGCCGCATGGTGAGCGCCCGCCACCGAGTGCTCGAGCTCACGAACGGCCAGTGGCACACCCACTTGGAAGCCGTCCAGCTCAAGGGGAACGCCTATTACGCCCGTGGACCCCAGAAGAACCTCCTCTTCGTCACACCCCAGCTCATGCGCCACCAACGCGGCCACGGCTTGTGCGACCTGCACGCCCGGCTCTCCCGTTGAGGCGTTCGCATTGCCCGAATTGAGCACGACCGCACGCGCCTTGCCACGCGCCACGCGTTCCCTCGAGACCTGCACAGGCGCAGCGCAAAAGCGGTTTTGGGTAAAAGTCGCTGCGCATACGCACGTTTGGTCCGCCGCAACCAGCGCAAGGTCACGCCGGTTGGGATCATTGCGAAATCCCGCAGAGACACCCGATGCCCGCATGCCTCTTGCAGCGCACACGCCGCCCTCGCATTCAACAAACCCATAGTCGGCCGCAGTTCCCGTACTCGCTGGTACGACCAGAGGCTCATAGGTTGCCATGGCATTCCCTTCGTTTCAGAGATAGTTGAACGATAAGACTAGCACACGAATCGCAGCTTGCCCGCATGGCTCATACGACGGTAACATTATGGGCGGATACGAAGGGGTCTCGCCCTTGTATCCGTTCTCGTTCGTCGTCCCCTTTGTACTTGAGTTAGGCTATAGTAGTCTGTCGCGCGATACCTTCGGCGCTAAAAAGGAGCCCACATGCCCGCTTCCAACGCATACCTCTCCCAAGAGCTCTGTGTCACCATAGACAACCGAACCATATACGGACAGTTGTTCACACCCAACGACGCAACGGGAGGAAAGAGCCTTCCCACCGTCGTGTGTGCCCATGGGTTTGGAGCCAACTACCTCAGTTGCCTTCCCTTTGCCTGGGACCTTGCCGAACATGGCTTTGCCGTCTATTGCTTCGACTTTTGCGGCGGAGGCTATGCGGCACGCAGTCAGGGCAACCCGCTCGACATGACCTTGCTCACCGAGCAGGACGACCTTGCCGACGTCTGCGACATGCTCCGCGAGCAATCCATCGTGGACAGCGATCGGCTGTGCTTCCTGGGAGAAGGTCAAGGTGCATTGGTGGGCACCCTCCTTGCGGGAGCGGAACCAGAGACCTTCCGCGCCATGGCCCTTTTGCACCCTACTTACAACCTGCACGATTCGTTCCGAAAGCTCTTTCCCACCAAGAAGAACATTCCACCATCGTTTAGGCAGCTCGGCATGCGCGTTGGCCGCGCCTATGGCGAATGCGTGTGGGACATCAATCCGTACACCTATATGAGCGCCTATCACAACGAAGTCCTGCTCCTGCATGGCGACGAGGACGTGACGGTCCCCATCGACTACGCTCGCCGCGCCAGCACCACCTTCCCGCACGCCTCGGTACGCGTTATCCACGGCGGCAAGCATGCCTTCAAGGGAGACGCGCAGCGCGTGTGCATCAACGAGGTCAACCGATTCTTCTCCGAGCAGGTCCGCTAGGCACGAACCCCACGCGCTACCAGAGGGGATGTTCGCCCGAGGCAACGTAGCGCGAGAGCTTTTGGAACGACTCCTCCGAGATGCAGTGCTCCATTCGGCACGCCTCTCCCGATGCAATGTGGGACGGTACGCCCGCAGACTCCAGCATACGCATGAAGAAGTGGTGCCTGCGCAGCACCGACTCGGCCAACTCCCTTCCCGACGCCGTAAGCAGAATGTCGCGATCGACCACGCACAGGTGGCCAAGCGCCTCGAGGCGCACGAGTGCCTTGGAGACGCTTGCCTTGGAGACGCCAAGCTTCCTTGCGACCTGCACCGCATGCACCGCCGTGCCACACTCGGACTCGAGCATGAGGATGGCTTCCAAATAGTCTTCGTTCGACTCCTGCGTTGCCTTCATGGTACTCCCGTCATCCGTTCTCCTTATGACGATAAGTTTACCATACCTAACTTATGCGGCGTTCGTCGAGCCTCCCAAGAGAATCGCCTTCGAACCAGCGTTGCGCCACAGGATGCGTTAGTCGACCGACTTGAGAGACTCCACCATGTTCACCCGGTCAAGCTTCCTACGCATCATGAGCATGACCAGTCCCACGAACACGAGGGTTATTACAAACGCATACCAGTAGCTCGGCGTATGAATGGTCCTGCCAAACATCACATAGTCAACCTCGGCCGTCGTAATAACAAACGTCGCCAGATAACTGCCCAAAAACATGCCCAGGGCATCGCCCAGAATGGCAAGCAGGAATATCTCGCGATAGATATACGCATAAACCTCGCGTTTGGTAAAGCCCAAGACCTTGAGGCTTGCAATCTCTCGCACTCGCTCCCCTATGTTTATGTTCACGAGGTTGTACAAAACAATAAAGGCGAGCAGGCCTGCACTCACAATGAGCACCACAACGACGAGGTTCACTACCGAGAGCATGTTGCGATACAGGTTTATGGTCTCGTCGGAGAATATCACCGTAGAAACGTTGTCCCGCTCGTGCAAGTCCTCAGACATGCGTTCGCGCACCTGCTCGTCATTGGTGGTAGAGGCATAGATGGTCGAGAACACCGGCTCATGGTCGTCAACCTTCCTCCATGCCTCCGGACCCACATACACGAGGTTGCCCACGTAGTTCTCTGCCACGCCGGTTATGCGCAGGCGATGACCCGAGCCCTTTGCGTTGCCAATGGTGTCCTGCTCGTACAGCACGACCTCGTCGCCTACGTCAAGGCCAAATTTGAGGGAGATCTTCTCGGTAACCACAACTGCGTCGTCTGCAAACGCCAACTCTTCGCGACTCACTCGGTTTTGCAACGTCACGACATGGCTCAGTTCCTCCCCAGACCGCGGTATAACCACCTGCACGCGCATGGTCGCGTCGTCATCCACGGGACCAGCCTGCATGTTCTCGTTTTGCACACGCTCTATGCCGGTCACCTCGCCCGTACCCTCCAGGTATGACACCACGTCCTCAACATCGAGGTTGGTGGCGTCCTCGTCCAAGCCCACGGTAGTGTCGTAATGAATGATTGGCCCGTACTGGCAATCGATGATGTCCCAGATGGCATCATGCAGGCCAAATCCCACGAGGAGCAGGGCGGTACAGCCCGATATGCCAATAACGGTCATGGCAAGGCGTCGCTTGTAGCGGAACAGGTTGCGACAGGTGACCTTCCAAGAGAAGGAGAGTCGCCGCCATACCGGCCCCACGCGTTCGAGCAAGATGCGCTTTCCCGAAGCAGGTGCGCGTGGGAGCATGAGCGTTGCCGGAACCTCGCGTAAAGACGCCACCACCGCCACCCAGGTGGCCACGAGCGTAACGCCCACGCCAAGCCCACCGGCAATCAGCGCGATGCGCAGGTCGATGGGCAGCGGGAACGGATGAAGCAGGACGGTGTAGATGATCGCGTAGGACGAGGTAACGATAAACGGCAGTATCTGAGAAAGCGCCATGATGCCCAGGGTCGCACCCACAATGCTGGCAAGACCGGCATACCAGAGGTACTTGCTCGCAATACGCGTCTTGGAATAGCCGAGCGCCTTGTAGGTTCCTATCTCAATACGATCGTCCTCCACCATGCGCGTCATGGTTGTGAGCGCGACCAATGCCGCCACCAGGAAGAACATGAACGGAAAGACGCCAGCTATGGAGTCTATGCGCCTCGAGTCGTCGTCGTAGGTAACGGCTCCCTCGCTCTTTCCCCTGTCCAGCAGGTAGATGTCTGGTAGCTCGAGGTCGTCTATCTCGGCCTGGGCATCGTCAAGCTGTCGTTTGGCATCGTCGAGCTTCTCGTATGCCTCCCGTGCCGCGTCTTCGTACTCGGCCAGCCCATCCTCGTATTCTGCCTGGCCCGACGCGAGTTCCTCTTCGGCATCCCTGAGCTTTCTTGCGGCATCATCCAGTTCGCGCTGCGCGTCATCGAGCTTGCGGCGCGCCTCGACTCGCTGTCGCGCAAGCTCGTCCCCACCCGACGCTATCTGCGCCCTACCCTGTGCTATCTGCTTTCTTCCGTCCTTCAATGTCTGCTCATTTTGCTCGAGCTCTGCCTGCGCGGACTCCAACTGCATGATTCCCGAGAGTCCCTTGTTTATGGCATCGGCACCCGCCTGCGCTTCCGTCCTGCGTGCCTCAATCACTCCGATCGCAGCCGACGCATCCACCACCTCAATGCCTTGGGCCGCGAGTCCGGACACGAACGTCTTCTCTGCCGCCTGAAGGCTCGCCTCGTTCTGCGCAAGCGTGGCTTCGGCCTTTGAGAGCTCCGCGTCTGCGGCGACCAACTGCTGCGCCTGGGCAAGCGTATTGCGCAGCGCCGCGACAACCTCCTCCGGCGCCCCCGCTGCTTGCTGCTGCTTAATGACCTGCTCGAGCAGCCCGCAGGCCTCCTCGAGCGTC
>JAFWMI010000230.1 GCA_017513965.1 Atopobiaceae bacterium | reverse complement strand
CTGGTGGAGGAGCTCTGCCGCCACGACTCCGAGACCGAGTGGATCGAGTTCAAAGCGAACAACTCGAACCCGGAGATGATTGGCCAAAGGATCAGTGCCCTCGCCAACTCCGCGTGTAGGCTCGGTATCCCGACCGCGTACATGGTCTGGGGCGTTGACGACGAAACGCACGAAGTGGTCGGCAGCTCGTTCAGGTACAGGCTTGAGAGGCGGGGGAACGAGGAGCTCGAGAACTGGCTCCACCACCAGCTCACGGACAACGCCTCCTTCGAGTTCGTCGAGGACGAGATTGACGGCAAGCATGTCACGGTGCTCATGGTCCAGGCAGCCTTCTACCACACGGTCGACTTCGAGAGGGTGCCGTACGTGAGGGTCGGCAGCTACACCAAGAAGCTGAGGGAGTATCCTGCCATCGAGTCCGAGGTGTGGGACCGCATAACCAAATCCGATTTCGAGAGCGTCACGGCACGAGGAGGCCTCGGCCTCTCCGACGCCCTGTCCCTTCTCGACTATCCGAAGTACTTCGACCTGCTCGGCACGCCGATGCCGCAGTCTCAGGACGAAGTCGCCCACTACCTCTGCGACGACGAGATCCTCTCGCGCCAGGATGACGGGCGCTACGCTGTCACGAACCTCGGCGCGCTCCTGCTCGCCAGGCGCCTCAGGGACTTCCCGTCGGTCGCGCGCAAGGCGCTGCGTCTCGTACAGTACGAGGGCCGGGGGCGCACAGAGATGCTGCGTAGCAGGGACTACGACGGAGGATACGCTGTCGAGTTTGAAGCGGCCGTCGACATGGTGATGGCTCTCACGCCCGCGAGGGAAGACATCGTCGGAGCCGTACGGCGGCAGATGACCGCCTACCCCGAGAGGGCGGTTCGCGAGATTCTTGCCAACGCCCTCATCCACCAGGATCTCGCGGTGACGGGCAGCGGCCCCGTGGTCGAGGTGTTCTCTGACAGGGTCGACTTCACGAACCCCGGGACCTCCCTGGTAGACCTCATGCGACTGGTCGACAACCCTCCGAAGTCAAGGAACCAGAGGCTCGCCAGCCTCATGAGGCGCTTCCGCTTTTGCGAGGAGCTCGGCACCGGCTGGGACAGGATCATCTCGTCGTGCGAGGCCTCCTACCTTCCCGCCCCCAAGGTCGTGGAATACGAGGAGGCGGGCGGCAGCGTGCGGGTCTCCCTCATGTCCTACGTGCCCTACCGCTCGATGGATGCGTGGGACCGCGTTATGGCCTGCTACTGGCACGCCTGCATCTGCTTCACGAACGGCGACGTCATGTCCAACCAGTCCCTGCGTGCCCGCTTCGGCGAGGGTGGCCCCAGCCCGTCGACTGTCTCCAAGCTGTTGTCAGCTGCGGTCGAGGCCAGGCTCATCAAGCCGGTTGATCCTACCACGGCACCTCGGTACATGCGCTATGTGCCTGTCTGGGCGTAAGCCAACTTTCCCGTAACTTTCCCCAGCAAGCCCTCTCGTGTGATATTCGCAGGTCACCAATCCATTAGATGCCGTGCTCAACTTTCCCGCAACTTTCCTGCCCAACGGGAAGCCGCGCTTGGCACAATCGTGCTTGCTTTCCGCGCGCCAACTTTCCCGCAACTTTCCTAGCAAGAATCTACATACAAGATATTGCGTCCACAAACTTGTACATTACTAGAAGACACAATATATGGTGTCTCTTTAACTTTCCACAGCGCTTTAGGCACACGCAGCAGACACCGAATCCCTACGGCAGCCGGCCCTTCTCCAGGAGCTCCTTCACCACCGTCTTGCGGTGCACGCGTATGTTGCGCCCCACGTAGATGTGCGGCAGCGCCGCGCAGATCTCGTACGCCTTGGTCCTCCCCACGCCGAACACCTCGCTGATGTCCCTGGGCGAGAGCCACTCCGGCCGGTCGTTGAGCGCCGAGTTGTTCTTGAGCGCCCCGGCCCTGCTTGCATGCTCCACCATGTTCGTTCCTCCTCCCGCTGGCCTCCTTGCAAGGGGAGGTTACGCCCTGTCCGCCGCGTGCCGGGCTGTCCGCAGGCCATGAGACGGCCCGGAGCGGCTGCTGGCGGAAGCTTCACGAGACGAGCACGAGCCTCGGCCTCCCGTCCCGTGCGACAGTCCGTCCCCGGGATGCCGACGGGGTCGGCGGCACGGGGTCCGGTGCCTCCGTGCTGTCCCTCTCCGACATCGCCCTCGCGACGACCTCCGCGGCCTGCCGCCTCGCGGTCGGGTCCGCGCTCGCGTAGACGTTGAGCGTGACGGTCGCGTCGGCGTGCCCCATGAGGGAGGCCACCGTCTTCACGTCGACGCCTCGGGCGATGAGGTAGGTGGCGTAGGTGTGCCTGAGGTCGTGGAAGGTGACGCGCCTCCCCTGCGTCCCGACGAGGTCGAGCTGCTTGGCGAGCGACGTGAACTCCTTGCCGACCGTGCTGGGCGTGCACCAGCGCCCGTTCGTGTTGCCGATGACGAAGAGCCCAGCGGTGCCGGTGTCGCCCGCGGCCATCGCGACCCGAGCGAGGCGTTCGGCGAGCCTGCGCTTGAGGTCGGGCTCGAGCGGGATGTCCCTGCGGCTGGTCTCCGACTTCGGGGCCTTCTCGTAGGTCTTTCCGTTCGCCTCGGCTATGGCGTTGCGCACCATCACGAGGTCGTTCTCGAGGTCGACGTCGCGCCACCTGAGCCCGCAGACCTCCTCCCGGCGCATGCCGCACGAGAGCGCGAGCCTCACCGCGAGTGTGAGCTCTGTGTCGGCCATGTCGTCGAGGGCCCCGAGCAGCCTCCTGCGACCGGCGTCGTCGAGCGCGTTCGGCTCCCGGCGGCGCCTCTTCGGCGCGCGCACGGACTTGGTGAAGGGACTCCGCGGGACGGCGCCTATCTCCACGGCGTAGGACATCGCCTGCTTGAGGAGCCTGTGGTCCTTCGCGACCGAGTCCGCGCAGAGGCCGTCGACGTTGAGGAGCCCGTCCTGCATGTCCAGGATCATCTCGGCGGTGATCTCGTCCATCCTGGTGCCGAGCAGGTAGCGGCAGGCGTGCTGCGCGGACGCCCTGTAGCCGGCGGCGGTGGTGTGCTCGATCTGCCCCGAGCCCTCCAGGTTCGAGATGAATCGCTCCAGGAAGTTCTCGACGAGCATCTCATCCTCGTCGAGCTCGATGACGCCCCCGAGCTCCGCGCGCCTTGCCTCCTCCTCGAGCTCCTCGGCGATTTCTGCCGCCCGCTTCCTAGCGGCCCTCTTCGAGGTGGCCTTGAAGCTTCGCGAGAGCTCCTTCCAGTTGTCGCCCTCCTTGTAATAGAACCTCGCCTGCCACCTGCCGTCGCCCCTCTCGCGCAATGCGGGGTTCGAATACTTCCTCCCCATGACCGCTCCTCTCGTTTTGACCGGTAGTTTGACCGGAAGTTGACCGGAAACGGATTCGTTTCGGCGATTGGAACGGTACAACGCGGACGAGAGACTTGCGCGCGAAACCGCAGGTCATCGGCCGATTCGTGACTTGACGAACAATTCGGTACGGGTTATGTTTGCCCAGTTGGACTTTTTCGGGACCGTGAGGCCGCTGGTTCGAATCCAGTCGTCCCGACCATGAAATCGCAGGTCAGAGGTGTAAAAGCCTCTGGCCTTTTTCTTTTGCTTGGCCACAAGCTGGCCACAAGTGGCCACAAGCGGCATGCCTGAGCTGGGAAAACGAAACCCTTTTCCTGGCGCAATCCGCAGCGACCATTTCGGGGCGTTTCGTGAAGCGGATGCCGCCAGATACGTAGGGACACTTCGTCCCCCTGCCAACGCCATTCATGTCCGGCCGATGCCCTAAAAAGACGCTAGACACCCATGACACCCGCCGACTGCAGAAACGGGGTGCTAGCCAATGAGCGGCGTTGAAGGAATCACCAGGAGAGACCTCGTCCAGGACCGCCTCCGCCCAAGATGCAAGGCGGACTACGACAGGCTTGCCCTCATCAAGTCGAGCAGACCGGACGAGGAGGTCTGGCTCGACGTCCGGGCTGCCGAGCTCTATCTCCAGGTCGACAGGAGCAAGATCTACCGCCGAGTCAAGAGAGGCAAGCTCCCCTGCATGCGCGTGGGCAGGAGGATGCTAATCAGGAAGGCCGACCTGGACAGGGCGTTCGCTTCCAGGGCACGCCAGGCCTGACCCTCAGCTACCAGCAGGTTTTTCTGTCCGCCCTCATCTGTAATCTCTTATCTAGCCAGTCCATGGGGCGTGCTTCCGCATGCCCGGACATGCTGGATGTCGCTTGCCGTCAGATGGCAGGGAGATGGTCGAGTGTGGGCAGACTGAGCGAGAAGGCGCCGGGAGCCGCAAAATCGAGGTCCATCTGATCCTGGCCATGTTGGGGTGGCCAGGGGCACGACAACGGGGACGCTCGATTGAGAAGCCATGCCAATTCCGCGTGTGCCACACCTTTCCCAATGGCCCTCGTCATGACGATTCAGTGACGCGGATACCACGGGATACCTACAGATACATCACGCCACCACGCCGCCATGCCAAGCTGGGCGGAGGCCATATAACCACCTCAGTCGCGGTCACGCGAGACCACGCCAGTCCTCGCGGGTCCACGGCAGTCCACCTGTCTGACGGAGGTGCCCATGGCCCACCAGCGATACACGTTCGGTTTCACGGGAGGAGCGGAATCCTCCCCACGCGAGGAGCGCTTCTTCCCGCAAAACGAGGCTGACTACGAGAGGCTCGCCCGCATCGCCGCCGCGGACGCAGCAGGCGCCGACCTGCTCCTCGACGTGCGCGACATCGAGCTCTATGCCCACATCTCGCGAAAGACGGTGTACCGCCTCGTGGGATGTGGCGCCCTTCCCCACAAGCGCGTTGGGAGGAACATCCGCGTCAGCAAGCATCTCCTCGACGTCGCCCTCTCGCAGGGGATCGCGGGGTGACGAGATGCGCACACCCGCAAGCCCCCAAGGTCAGCCCGTCTCGCTAGAAAACGCACGGCCAGCCAACGAAGCACAAACGCACCCGGCTGGTGGCACCATCGCAGCGCTTCGGCGGCTGGTCGATTCCACCGAGAGGTAGGAGGAGACCGAGATGATCGACGAGGGCAGGAGCACACAACTGAG
>JAFWMI010000229.1 GCA_017513965.1 Atopobiaceae bacterium | reverse complement strand
TCGTTGGCGTTGTTGTAGATGGCCGCGATAGACTCGGTTGCGACGTCAGAGTAGTGCGCGCCGCCACGCTTGGACAGGAGCTCGGGCATCTCGGCAAGTTCGGGATCCTTGTAGAGCTCGAAGAGCTGGTCCTCGACCTCCTTGACCTGCTGTGCACGGGTACCAAGCTCAGGATCGGCATACTCCCTGAGACCGTCAGCCAGCATGTCTGTCTGGATGTAGTAGTAGCGGTGATAGCCGCACGGAATCATCTTGAGGTGATCAAGCTGCTCGCGCGCGAACGGGATGTTGTGGATGTTGGCCGGGATGCCCGAGTCCTTATTTGGATCGAGCATGGCATCGATGATGTCCATGGTGACCTCGCGGCCCGTTGCCCCGTCAAAGACGCGGTGCCAGTGGAAGTGGTCGATGCCGGCAAAGCGGTACACCAGATCATCAAGGGTCTTGCCAATGAGCTCGGGCTCAGAGAGCATGGCACCGATGGGCACGTTGCACAGGCCGATGCAGCGATCCCAACCGCCGTAACGGATGACCGACTCGGTAACCATGCCCGAGGGGTTGGTGAAGCTGACAAGCCATGCGTTGGGGCAGAGCTCCTTCATCTCCTCGACGATGTCCAGGATGACGGGAATGGTGCGCAGCGCCTTGAACATGCCGCCCGCGCCATTGGTCTCCTGGCCCAGCATGCCATAGGAGAACGGGATGCGCTCGTCCTTGATGCGCGCATCAAGCAGGCCCACACGGAACTGCGTGGTGACGAAGTCAGCATCCTTGAGCGCCTCGCGGCGATCAAGCGTCAGGTGGACCTTTACGTCGAGCCCCACCTTGTCCCACATGCGCTGCGCAAGCGCGCCGACGATCTCGAGCTTCTCGCGGCCGCGCTCAACGTCCACGAGCCAGATTTCTTTGATTGGCAGGCGATCGTAGCGCTTGATGAAGCCGTTCATGAGCTCAGGCGTATAGCTTGAGCCGCCACCGATGGTGCAAATCTTCAGTCCGTCTTTCATGGAAACCTCCCCCTCGTCAGAACCACGCACACACGTGCATACAACCCAAGTATACGAGGGAGTCAACGATTCTGCCCGGGACACCCAGCTGGGACCCCCCGGCTGTGTGTCCCACCATTTGGTGGGACAGAAACCTCCGGGCTGGGTGTCCCACTTTGGGATGGGGGGTTCGTAGTGAGGTTAGGCAGGGAGGGTGCCGAGGGGGATGATTTGGCGGTAGAGCAGCACGTGCTGCTCGTCACCAAGCAGGCGATCGGAATGGTAGTGACCTGAGTACCAGCGCTTCAGGCGCTGGTGATCGATGCGCTGGTCCACCTCGTCCAAAAACACGGACAGCTCGTCTGCGGGATCGAATTCCTCGCGATACCAGTCATACATGGCATAGGGACGCCGGGACCTCGGGCACTCGTGCGTAATCACGTAGTCCACGCTCCAGCCCACCGCATCGAGGTTCGCACGCGCCTCTGCATACTCCTCGTCGCTGGGTAGCTCTCGTGGCCACCATCCGTCACCGGGAATGCGCCAACTTGAGTCGCGAGTCCACCCTCCACCCATGGTGAACCACAGCCCGTCGTAGCCCATATCAAAAACCTGACCGCGCATCAGGTGAATGATATTGGGATACTCTGGCACCACATGGACCTTGCCGCCGTGCCACTGTGTGACCTCAAAACTGTCCAGTAGGTCGTGATTCTCGTGGTTCCCGTCAATGAACAGCGTGGTCCACGGCTGGCTGTTCAGCCAGCCGAGAAAGTATCGGTCCTCCACGGGCGGATTCTCTGACCACACCAAGCCAAAGTCCCCGCAAATCAGCAGGTAATCGCAGCGACGCAGCTTCTGCCCCTCGGGCCAGCGATACGGAATCAGCTTGCCAATGTCAATGCTGCCGTGAATGTCTCCAGTCACGTAGGTGTGAATCCCCATGGCGTCCCCGTACCAACCTCACCCAGACGTTATCGCGCAGGCAGGAACACGACCAAATCGTTGTCCCCAATGATGTCAAACATCGTCATCTCTTCGCGGTCGATGCGTGCCACAAGGTTGCGCGTGCCATCGTTGACGATGGGCTCAAGCACCACCTGTACCTCTCCGGCGTAGTGCTTGTAGTTGTCATTCACGATGACAACGCTACCCACGGGGAACTCCGCCTCGGGATAGCGACGCGGAGCGATGACCTGGTCCTGATAGAACATGCGCGGCATGCGCGTACGCCAGATCCACTCCGAGCTGTCACCCATATCAAGATGCGGGAAGAAGTCAAACAGGATCTCGCGCTCTACGTCCGTGATGTCATAGAGCGGCTCGACGCGCACCTTGCGCTGGTTTGCCATGGTCGCAGACATGTCGAAGTAGTCAGAGTGCGCGAGGGCATACTCCACCTTCGGAGTCACATAGTGCGGCTCAACCGGCGCCAAAGCCTGTGCGACGGCCGCCAGCTCTTCCTCGGAAGCGTAGGCGTTCCCAAAGAAGACGTCCGTCGTACCCGCAGCCGCAAGGATACGCGCCTGCAGGTCTGCCGGATAGTCGCGCAGGCGCTCGACCGTCGGCAAGCCACAGATGGCATCCCATACGCCGTGGGTTCCCGGCGCCTGAGAAGCGACAAACGCTCCGATGCGAATGCCCAACTTGGACAACCGGGCGTTGACCTCGCGGAACTTGTCCCACCTGAACCCGGTATAGCGCTGCGGATAGAAGTTGTGGCACGCGAGGATACGGTTCTTGTCGACGCCACGCGCGACAAGCGCCTCAATCGCCGCAGGGTCAAGCGCGCTCGCGTTGTACTCAATCTTCATACCGTAAGGATTCTGCAGCATGAGGAAGTTGTCTTCCTCGCCGTAGGCACCATCCATGCGCAGGATATCGGCCTTGATCTCGTCAAAGACCGAAAGGTCCCCCGGCGTTGCTCCCAGCCGATCCATGCATTCAGGATTGATGTCCAGAGAGATCTCCATGCCATACTCGTGCGCCGCGCCGTCAAGGTCACGGAAGTAGGCCAGCACTTCTTCAGGTGTCCCCTCAACAGAGAACATGCTGGTAAAGACCCTGGTAAAGCCATACTTCGACGCTAGCTTCAGATATTCGCGAATCTCGCTCAACGGACGGATGTCGGGATAGACGGATACGCCGAGAACTGCCATGGAAGTGTCCTTTCCGCAATGCCTCAGAACCCTAGCTAAACAAAGTGGGGAGGGAGAATCGCTTCCCCCTCCCCTCTGAGACGCTCAATGCAAGTGATTAGGCGTTCAGCCTCTCGTAGAGCTCGATGAACTCGACGGCCATCTGCTTGAAGACCTCGCAGCTCATCATCTGGTCCTCAGCGTGGATGAGGAGCAGGCAGATGAGGTCGGCAGAGTTCTTGCCCTCCATCGCGAGCTGAGCCTCCTGGGTGAGGAGGTTGGCGTGAGGATCGTGAGCCTGGCTCAGGAACGCGTCGCCGTCCTTGACGAGGGACTTAGCAACGTCGATGTTGCCGGCCTTGGCCTCCTGAATGGCGCCGATGTAGTTGGACTTGCAGCCACCAGCAGCGGTGATGATCTGGAACAGTGTGAGCTCGAGCTCCTCAGTCATTGTGCACTCCTTACGTATGTCATACGGTCGATGTGTTTACGGGATAGGCCCCGCATGCAGTCGTCCGTCCCTTCCCGAGACAAACGAGTGCGTGTTACCAGCGTGAAAGCTTAGGCGCCGATGAGCTTCTTGGCGAAGGCCAGGACGTTCTTGCCGTTGACCATGCCGTAGTCGGCCATCGGGATGACGTCGCAGGGCACGCCGGCGGCCTTGGCCTTGGCCTGCATCTGGGCCTTCATGTAGCCGACCTGCGGGCCGAGCAGCGCGCAGTCGATGCCGCCGATGTGCTGGTCGAACTCGCCCACGGGGTAGGCGATGATGTCGACCTCGGTGCCCTCGGCCTCGGCGGCCTCGATCATCTTGCGGACGAGGAGCGACGTGGACATGCCGGCGGCGCAGAACAGACGGATGGTGAGCATAGCGGGGTTCCTTTCTCTCTCTTCCCTATCTGTTGGACTGACCCATGCAGATGAAAATTAGGCATGTCTTTTCCTTTTGCGGAACATGCCCATCACACAATTTACATTTTTCTGGCAACTTTGCAAGTACTATTTTTCTATCAGATTGCGAATCTTTTGTCGCGTATAGTCTCGGTTTCATATAAACGCAGGTAGATGACGTGTCTTGCGCCCGTTGCGTTTTGGCAACTGTTCATTCTGTCCCGCTCATGGTAGCAATCGACTGAAGATCCCCCACAGGCCATCGGCGCTCAAGGACATGCTGACTCGAGAATGTAAACATGTCTTTTATGTTTCTTGTAGCACCTGCCCCATGTATCAATGCTACAAGTATTTCATCGAGCTGTAGGAGCGTCAGCTTTCTGAAAGGAGGCTTCCATGCATAAGTACATGACCATCGTGATGGACATTCGCCACAAGATCTCATCGGGCGAGTACACACAGGGCGAGAAGCTTCCCACTATTCCTGAGCTCTGTGACCAGTACGATGTCAGCAAAATCACGGTAAAACGCGCCATGGATGACCTTGAGTCCCTGGGGCTCATTGCTCGTCGCCGTGGCTCGGGCACCTTTGTGAAGGGCATCGCGGGTACCAGCACCCTAACCGGCGCACGCAGCACCTATGACCACTTTGAGAATGTTATCCCCGACTCAGAGATACTTGGCGCCCAGGTCACGCGACAGGTCCACGAGTTTTTGGTGGTGCAACCGCCCACGGACATTGCCCAGATTCTCGACATGGATTCCGAGTCATTTGCCTACTACATTTGCCGTACGAGGTTTACAGATGGCATACCTGACCGTGTAGAGCATACCTATGTGCCCTTGCGGGTAGCCCCTGATCTGAAGCGATCCATGATGGAGGGGTCGCTAGATCGCTATATAGAGGACCAGCTTGGTCTCAAGGTGGCAAGCGCCCATCGCGCCATTGGCGCGGTGCATCCATCGATCGATGAGGCCAGATGGCTGAACGTTGACCGGCAGACGCCGCTCGT
>JAFWMI010000228.1 GCA_017513965.1 Atopobiaceae bacterium | reverse complement strand
GCTGGGATGCTCGACCGAGAACCCATGTACTTCGCTGGTAACCACAACGTTGCTGTTTGCGTGCTCTGCAGAAAAACCCGTCATTTGGCCAGACATACTTTGCCCCGAGCGCGGACTGCCTAGCAGCGATGACGTGCTCTTAACATAGATACCCGATCCGCGTCGACGGGCCACGAGTCCCTGCTGCTCGAGTTCGTCCATAGCCTTTTTTACCGTGGTATTGCTCACCTGGTACATCTCGCAAAGCTCGGGAGTGGTAGGCAAGCGGCTGCCTGCTTTGTAGGTGCCGTTCTCCATGGCCAGGCGTAACGCCTGTGCGAGCTCGATGTATTTGCTCATGGTCTCTCCTCTTCGTTGGTCACCATTATAGAACGCGTTGGGGCGTTGCCGTTCGTAGGCAAAAAAAGCCGTTTGGAATAACTAGAAAAAGCACTTGCATTTAGAATTAAGAGCGTTTAATCTATACACAACAAGCAATTACTTAGCAAAGAGGAGCGAATATGAGCACAGCACCAGCGCGACTTCCGGAGGATTTCTTCTTTGGTGCGGCCCTCTCGGGTCCGCAAACTGAGGGAGCGTGGCAGACAGGCGGCAAGCTTGAGAACCTCTGGGACCGTTGGTCCAACTTGGACCTCACTGCGTTTTTCAACCGCGTTGGATCGTACGGCGGCAACGACATGACGAGCCATGCACGCGAGGATTTTGAGCTCTTTGCTTCTCTTGGTTTCTCTTCCGCTCGTACGTCCATCCAGTGGTCGCGCCTGCTGGACGCCAATGGCAAGCTCAATCCAGAGGGTGCTGCCTACTATCACCGCCTGTTTGCAGATGCTCGCGCGGCGGGCGTGGAGCCCTTCGTCAACCTGTATCACTTCGACATGCCTGCGTATCTGTTCGACCGCGGTGGATGGGAGAATCGCGAGGTCGTTGAGGCCTACGCGAACTACGCCGCGACCGCTTTTGCCGAGTTTGGTCAAGAGATCGAGCATTGGTTCACCTTCAACGAGCCCATCGTGGAGCCGGAGCAGCGCTACGAGCATGGCACTTGGTATCCGTTCCACGTGGACTTCTCGCGAGCCCGCAACGTGCAATACGGCATTTCGCTCGCTCACGCGCTTGCCGTGCACGCTTTCCGCGAGCTACAGGCGGCTGGTACCGTGCGTGCGGACGCCCGCATTGGCCTTATCAACTGCTTTACCCCGCCCTACACGCGTGAGAATCCCAGCGAGGCAGACCTTGAGGCCGTACGCATGACGGATGGCATCAACAATCGCTGGTGGTTGGACCTGGTTACCAAGGGCACGCTGCCCCAGGATGTGATTAACACGCTGAAGGAGCGTGGCATTACGCTTCCCGTGCGCCCTGGCGACGAGCAGATCCTTGCGCAGGGCAAGGTGGACTGGCTGGGCTTTAACTACTATCACCCCGCCCGTGTGCAGGCGCCCGAGCGCAACGAGGACGAGTTTGGCAACCCGGTGTTTGCCCGCGAGTACGTGTGGCCCGAGGCGGTTATGAACGAGTCGCGCGGCTGGGAGATCTACCCCAAGGGCATCTATGATTTTGCCATGACCATGAAGCGCGACTACCCCGACCTCGAGTGGTTCGTGTCCGAGAACGGCATTGGCATTGAGGAAGACGCCGCCGAGCGCGACGAGCAGGGCCGTATTCGCGACGCCTCCTACCGCGTGCCGTTTGTTCGCGAGCACCTGCGCTGGATTGCGCGCGCGATTGAGGAGGGCGCCAACTGCCGTGGCTACCACTACTGGGGCGCCATCGATTGTTGGAGCTGGAACAACGCGTACAAGAACCGATACGGCTTTGTAGAGGTCGACCTCAGCCACAACTATCGTCGTGTTCCCAAGGAGTCGTCGGACTGGATGCGTGAGGTGGCACACACGCACGTGGTGGCGTAGTTCACAAATAGGAAAACCGTCCAAAGGGGACAAGCCCCAATGGACAAAGCAGAGGGAAAGGAAGGATCCCCATGAGTGAAGAGGCAACTGCCAGTAAGGGCCAAGCGTTCTTGGACAAGTTCGCTGCCATCTCGGGTCGTATTGGATCGGAGGTTCACCTGCGTTCGCTGCGCGATGCCTTTGCGACCATCATGCCGCTGTATATCCTGGCCGGTATTGCGGTTCTCATCAACAACGTCGTGTTTCCGCTGTTCCTTAAGGACCAGATGTTGGCAAACGCCCAATATTGGGGCAACGCACTTACGCTGGGAACGCTCAACATCAGTGCCATCCTGCTCGCTGGCGTGGTTGGCTACTGCCACGCGCACAACATGCGCTACGAGCGCGACATCGCCTGCGTGGTCGTCGCCATCGCCTCGTTCTTCGTTACCATGCCCCAGAGCGTGGAGGTCGCCATCGACGACGTGACCGGTCTGGCCACCGGCGTGTTCTCGACGGCAAACACCGGCACCAACGGCCTGTTTGGTGCCATTATCATCGGTCTTGCCGCCACGGCGCTGTTCATTAAGCTTTCGAGCATCGAGAAGCTCAAGATCAACCTGGGCGAGGGCGTGCCACCTGCGGTTGCCGGCTCCTTTAACGTTATGATCCCCATGCTGCTCACGCTGTCCATCTTTGGCCTGCTCTCGGCCGTGCTCTTCGTGGGCTTTAACACCGACCTCTCCACGCTCATCAAGCAGTTTGTGCAGGCACCGCTGCAGACCCTCAACTCCAACATCTGGGGCGTCGTGATTATCTACACCTTCGCCAACCTGTTGTTCTGCCTGGGCATTCACCAGTCCGCCATTTCCGGCGTGCTCGCCGAGCCCATGCTCACCATCCTCATTACCGACAACATGGCGGCCTATGCTGCCGGCGGCTTTGCAGCCATCCAGCCCGATCACTACATGAACATGCAGATCGTCAACACCTTTGGTCTCATTGGCGGCTCCGGCTGCACGCTGTGCCTGCTCATTGCCACGTTCCTCTTCTCCAAGAACAAGACCAGCAAGACCATAGCGTCGCTCGCAGCGGGCCCTGGCATCTTTAACATCAACGAGCCGGTCATCTACGGTTACCCCATCGTGTACAACCTGCCGCTCATGATTCCGTTTGTGCTCATACCCGACCTGTTCATGATCATCACCTACTTCGCCACCACGGCTGGACTCATCAACCCCTGCGTGGTAATGGTTCCCTGGACGACGCCGGTGTTTATGAGCGGATTCCTTGCGACGGCCGGCGACTTCCGCGCAGTAATCCTGCAGGTAATTCTGGTCGTGCTCGGCGTGCTTATCTACCTGCCCTTTATGAAGGTGCACGAGCGCGTCCAAGAGCAGCAGGCGCTCGAAGAGGCCGAGGCCTAAGCAGCATAACAACAATGAGCCGGCTCCTCAGCCTCGAGGGACCGGCTCATTTTTTGCGAGGGGATTGAAAGGAGCAAGGGAATGAACCGAATTGGCATGGACATAGGTGGCACACAGCTGCGCGTCGCGGCATTCTCGGAAGAGGGCGAGTTGCTCGAGCGCGTCTCAATGGCACATGACCATGAGCTTGGACCTCGAGAGAACCTCGACAAGCTCATGGCGTGCGTGGACGAATGGGGCATCTCGTATGAGGGGATCGGCGTAGGCTGCCCGGGACCGCTGGACTTTGCGGCGGGGCGCGTGCTCAACCCACCTAACCTGCCCGGTTGGGAGAACTTCGAGCTCGTACGGTACCTCACCACGCGGTCTGGCCATCGCGTGTTGCTCAATAACGACGCCAACGTTGCGGGGTTGGCAGAGGCGCGCGTGGGAGCTGGCGCGGGGCTGGAGTCGGTGTTCTTCTTTACCGTATCCACCGGTGTTGGCGGTGCATATATTTACCGCGGCAAGGTGGTGGGTGGCGCCAATTCGTGCGCTGCAGAAGTGTTCAACATGATGGTTGCCGATAACAAGTTCTGTCGTCCAGGCATGAATCCCGGTGCTTTGGAGGATCACGCCAGTGGTACGGCAATAGGGCGCATGGCCACGGAGCGCTTTGGTCGGCCCATGGATGCGGCGGAACTCTTTGCGCTGGATGCGGCCGGGGATGCGAAGGCACACCAGATTGTGGACCTTGCCGCCGAGAACCTTGCGCGTGCCGTTGCGTGCGTGAGCTTTGTTGTGGACCCCAACAGGTTCGTGTTTGGCGGTTCGGTGGCGCTGCACAACACGTCTTTTGTGGACCTGGTGCGCGAGCACGCACAGCGTTATGTGCTCAATCCCAAGACGTTGGACTTTGCGCTCGCCCAATGTGGTGGCGATGCCGGCCTTATTGGTGCCGCATTGCTGGTATAACAAATGTTGGACGAGTGCGATGCGTGAAGAGAGGAGAACGGCGCTCATGAACGACCTTATTTTTGTGCAGCCAGTGTTCCACGGGAAGCTGTGGGGCGGCAGGCGTTTGGAAGAAGAGTATGGATACGAGCTGCCCGATGGCCCGGTGGGAGAGTGCTGGGCAATCAGCGCCCACCCCAACGGAGACTGCAAGGTTGCGGGCGGAGCTTGGGACGGCGAGTACCTCTCGGCGCTGTGGGACGAGCACCGCGAGCTGTTTGGCAACATTGAGGGCGACCGATTCCCGCTGCTCATAAAGATTTTGGACGCACAGGATGACCTTTCCATCCAGGTGC
>JAFWMI010000227.1 GCA_017513965.1 Atopobiaceae bacterium | reverse complement strand
GTCGCTACCTCGCTACCTGCGAGGGAGATGACTACTGGACCTGCGCTACCAAGCTGCAGCGGCAGTTCGACTACATGGAGGAGCATCCTGAATGTGGGCTCTGCGGCCATGCCGTAAAGATTGTACGGGACGGCGAGGCCGATGCAAAAAGCAACGGTGGCCTGCTCACGTGCGGTCCGACTGAGCGAGACATCACCTGCGACGAGGTCATGGAGCTGTGGGCGCGTACCACACGCGATGGCATCTGGTCAGTCCATCCGTCAAGCTGCTTCTCTCGCATTGAGGTCGAGCAGGCGTACGCGCGCGACTGGCAGCTGGGGGCAAGCGCTGGTGACTACATTCGGCTGTGCTACTTCTCCCACGCGAGCACGGTCCACTTCATGCCCGAGGCCATGAGCGCGTATCGCTATATGGCTGCACAATCTTGGACGGCAGCGGCCGAGGGCGACGTAGATGTGCTGGCGAAGCATCATCGCGGCTACATCGAGACGATGCATACGATTGATGCCCTTACCGATCACGAGCACCACGACGCGGCAATGCGCGGGTGTCGTCAGCGGGCGCTGTTACTTGCGGGAATGACCGACGGGATGCGTTTTTTCAAGTCCGACGTGGGCGCTCCGATTGCGCCATATCTCACGCTGGGTGATTATGCCACGTTAGCGGCACTGCGCGCTCTGAATGCGGCGGGCTTGCGGCCGATGCGCGACACGGCAACCGGGCGCGTGCATCTCGTGCGAATTCAGAGGTAAGGGACTGTTTGCTGCGTACGGGCTGGTGGATTACTGGTCGAAGTGGCGATCCGGAGCAACCTTGCCCTCTGCAACGTCGCGCAGGTGGTGGCCGTAGTCGCTCTTGTCGTAACGCTCCGCGCACTCAAGCAACCGCTCGCGCGTGATCCAGCCGTTCGCGAAGGCTATTTCCTCGGGGACAGAAACGAGCAGGTCCTGCGCGCGTTCGACCGTCCGCACGAAGGCCGACGCCTCGTATAGGCTCTCCATGGTTCCGGTGTCAAGCCATGCAAAGCCGCGGCCGAGGGTGATGGTGTCGAGGAGGCCCTCGTCAAGGTACATTCGGATGAGGTCTGTAATCTCGTATTCGTTGCGCGCCGAGGGCACGACCTGTGCCGCACGCTCGCACGCGTCTGCTGGGAAAAAGTACAGACCCGTGACAGCATAGCTGCTCTTTGGTTGCGCGGGCCTCTCCTCGATTGAGATGACGTTATAGTCTTCGTCAAACTCGACCACGCCGAAGCGCTCGGGGTCGTCAACCCGATAGCCGAAGATGGTGGACCTGCCGGCCGATGCGGAGGCAGTCGCGAGCCTCAGACGTTTGCCAAGGCCGTTTCCGTAGAAGATGTTGTCGCCCAGCGCTAGCGCGCAGGGGCAGCCCTCGGTGAATTCCTTGCCGATCACGAAGGCTTGGGCGAGGCCGTCGGGAGAGGGTTGCTCCGCATACGAGAGACGGATGCCATAGTCTGAGCCATCGCCGAGGAGCCGCTCGAAATTCGGCAGGTCAGAGGGGGTAGAGATGATGAGTATGTCTCGAATGCCGGCCAGCATGAGGGTAGAGAGCGGATAGTAGACCATCGGCTTGTCGTAGACCGGCAGCAGCAGCTGCTTACTGGTGACGGCGGTCAGCGGATAGAGACGGGAGCCGGAGCCACCCGCGAGGATGATGCCTTTCATGCGTACCTCCGGTCGCGTCGAATGGTGCGGTGAGCTGGTGGAAGCGCTTGCCTCCCGCATCCAGCTCTGCTTGCAGCTGCGAGAAGTGTTGGAGCCTGTAAATCATAGTACGGAAGATGTGCCGGGGAAGCTTCGGAGCGACGTGAAATGCCATCTCAAAGAAACAGAACGCGCGGACGGCGCCCTGGACGCTGTTTGATTCCAACGCTTCCGGTTATGTGACTTTTGTACGGCGAGTTTGCTTGGCAATGCCATCTACCTGCAAAAACTAGATTCGTGCCAGCTATATGCCAGCTCGTTAACAGGTCCTCCTTGTAGCATGTGCGCCTCTGCTGACGCGGCAAAGGAGGAATCATGAGGTTGGTGGCGGGCGATACGTTCTTCAAGATTCGAGACAGGGCAATCGATCTGGGCCTTACGCTAACGGGGCCGCTCTCTTGGCGAAGTGCCGCTTTTGGAGTGCACCTTCCCGAGTATCTCATCGATGACTATCTGGCAATCAAGGACCTCTCCGTCTGGAGGGGCCCTATACCAGACGGGGCCTATGGCCTGCTAAAGGATGGCACTCGTGTCTGCACTCCGAAGTTCACCTTTCTCCTTCTGGCGCGACTGCTCAGTGTGGAGGAGCTTGCCCTGTTTGGTCTCGAACTGTGCGGCACGTATGTCATCGATAAGGATGACCCGCGTGGCTTCGTATCGGATACCAAGCCAGAAACCACTCTGAAGGAATTGACCGAATTCCTAGAAGGTTGCCCACACGCCCCAGGGATCAGGGTCGCGAAGCAGGCACTGAGGTATGTCGCAGATAACTCGGCTTCTCCTATGGAATCGATACTTGTGCTGATGCTTTGCTTGCCGAGGCGTCTCGGAGGATTTGACGTCCCAATTCCGGAACTAAATCTGTGGGCAAGCGAGATACTTGGGCATGCAGTCAAGGATGACCGCAAGATCGATCTCGTTTGGAGGAAGCTCAAGTTTGCCTTTGAGTTTGACAGTGTGCTCGACCATACCGGGCGAGATCGCATTGTTGGAGACGCAATACGTCGAATGATCTGTGATGAGGTTGGTATCCGCGTGTTCACCGTCACGATTGGCCAGCTTGAGGACACAAACGAGACGGCCAGGGTTGCTCGAACCGCCTATAGGTATCTGGGGATGAGGTTCCGCACCGTCGATCGCGAGCTTCGACGCAAAAATGCAGCGCTCTTCAATAGGCTGCTCAAGCTCACGCAGGTGGAAGATGCCGACTTGCACGTTAACTGAGGGGGTAACGGGCTTTTTCGGACCCTCGTGGCAGGATTTTCGACTTGCTGCATATGATTGCTTTTTTGATGATACTGCGCACCAGCTTCTACCTGCGGGTTTGTAATCGGCCCAGACGGCGGAAAGGTGCCTTT
>JAFWMI010000226.1 GCA_017513965.1 Atopobiaceae bacterium | reverse complement strand
GTTAATTCGCGAATTAACCAAAAGGGGACTGTCCCTCAGTGGTTGGCGAAAAAGCATCCGCACTTGGTGGGGATGACGGGGTGTCTCGTGGTGCGTTCTCACAGGCTAGCCATGGTATACTTTACGTGCAGTTTTATTTGTGGAAACGGAGGCAGCTCATGAAAAAAGACTGGCGTGTTTTGGCACGAGTGTGCATCGCTTTTATCGGTCTGGTAGCTGCCTTGGGCCTATACGGCGTGTTTTCCACGCCTGCTGCTGCCGCAAAGACCGGCCGTTACGAGATTACCGTAACATGCGAACTGACGGGGACGGATAATAGCCAGTCCCCCGAGAAGAAGATTAAGGGCAGCGCATCTTTTGTGGACCACAGCGATACGTTGCCCGCCGAGATCTCGCTTTCCAAAGATGCAGGCAACTCGCCGGAGTATCTTGTGAACAAGATTGTGCGGGAACAGCTCAAGGTCCCCGCAAAAACCGATCTACTGTGTGTGGAAACTGATAAAAACTTTAATAAAAGCGCCTCCCCTAAAAACAGTCCGACAAAGCTAACCACGAGCGGTAAGGTGGAGAAAGCGTCCTATGCCAAGAACCCTGTCTACTACACCGTCCAACAGGGCAAGGATGGTCCAGTCGTTAACGTGAAGGTGACCTTCTCTGTTGCTGTGCGCGACACAAAATCGACAGAGGATGGGTTACGCGCACAGGCGAACTCGTACAGCTTGACGGTTACGGTAGATCCACCAGAGGGCGGGTCGTTTAATAACCCGTCTGGGGAGAGCGTGGAAGAGGGTCATGCGGTCTCGATTACTACCGCAGAAAACCCCGGCTACCAGTTCGTTGGATGGGAAGTGGATCCAGAGAACTTGGAGAAATCCGAGGACGGAGGGACCATTGGGTTCAACATGCCGGCATCCTTAGTGACAGTTACGGCCAAATATGCGCCTATCCATTTTGTGACGGTCAACGTGGATTCAGCAACGAAAGGCAATGCCTCTGCGAATCCATCCTCGGCTATTGAGGGGACTGAGATTACACTTGCTGCGGAGCCGAATCCCGGCTTCGTGTTTGACGCGTGGACAGTGAACTCGGGCAGTGTTGTTATAAGCGAAAACAATACGTTTAGCATGCCCGACAATGACGTCAACATTACCGCGAGCTTTAAGGAGGCGCCAGCCCATACCATATCTGTTACCACAGCTGGCAACGGTACTGCTAGTGCAGACAAGGAGTCCGCGGCTGAGGGCGAAGAGGTCACCCTTACCGCGACGCCCAGTTCCGGTTTTGTGTTTGACCATTGGGTAACGGTTCCCGAGGATTTGCAGATTACGGACGATGGGGTGTTTGCCATGCCCGATCAGGATGTGCAGGCAACGGCTTACTTCGAGGCTATACCTGCACCCACGTCGTATTCCATTGCGGTCACCAACGATGGCCATGGCAGTGCCACGGCAAGCAAGACCTCCGCAACGGAGGGCGAGTCCATAACGCTTACCGCCACGCCAAGCTCCGGCTATGAGTTCAAGGAATGGCAGGTCGTGAAGCCAGACGGGCTCAAGATTTCGGGCAACGCGTTTACCATGCCTGCCGGTGACGTTGAGGTGAAGGCTATTTTTGCCGAGAAGCCCGCGCCCAAGCCCACGAGCTATAGCGTTACGGTTACCAACGACGGGCATGGAAGTGCTACTGCGAGCAAGAGTACCGCGACGCAAGGAGAAACCATCACCTTGAGCGCTACGGCAAAATCTGGGTATGTGTTTAGCAAGTGGAAGGTCGTAAGCCCGAGCAGCCTTACGATTTCGGGCAACGCGTTTACCATGCCCGCGGCCAACGTTGAGGTGAAGGCGGTATTTAAGGCAAAGCCTGCGCCCAAGCCGCAAACGTACACGGTTTCGTTTAGCAAAAACGCCAACGATGCGAGTGGCGAGATGACGAACCAAGTGATTACGCGTGGTGTGTCCACCCAGCTTACGCAAAACAAATTCCAGCGCAGTGGCTATACCTTCTCTGGTTGGAACACGGCTGCCGATGGTTCCGGCACGTCTTATGCCAACGGACAGGCTGTTAAGGATTTGGCTGCGGCAAACAAGACGATCACGCTTTTTGCCCAATGGAGGAGGATTGTCTACACGGTTTCATACAACGCGAATGGTGGCTCGGGCACTATGGCACCGCAGTCTGTAAACGCTGGTGAGGTAACATCGGTCAAGGCCAACATATTCACGCGCGCGGGCTATACCTTTACGGGCTGGAACACAAGGTCCGACGGAACGGGCACCTTTATAAAGGATCGCGCGAGCATGGAAGTGAATGGCAACGTGACGCTCTATGCGCAATGGAGCAGGAACAACACCTCCAATAATCAATCGAACGTGGTGAGGACCAGCAACGGGACGTTGGCAAGAACTGCAGACTCTACGACGTATTCCATCGCGGCGCTTGCCGCATTGTGTGGCGTGAGTCTACTGCATGCTTGGCGTCGTCGGCAGTCGCACTAGCGCGCTCGCAAAGAAGGTAACCACGGAGGGACTGTCCCTCCGTGGTTACTGGCTCGGCGTAAAACAGTCAAAAACCACCGCCCGACATGGAAATTATGGCGCGAACTTGCACGAATCGTAATACTTGCCTTATGCTCTTAAGCGTGAGTGTCGGCGAAGCGAGGAAATCATGGGCAGATCATTCAAGCGAATGGCGCCATTGTGGATCTCTTACGTGATCCTGTTCGCCTTGGCTGCCTTGGGACCGTTGCTTTCGCGGTATGGTGGTTTGGGGCGAGGCCACTGGGTGTTCCTGTTCCTCATGCCCTTTGCCATTGGGTGTGTCCCCTTTGGCTTTGTGATGGGTGAGGTAGTGCAGCATCGTACGCGCTCGTCGGGGCGTGTGTCTTGGCGCTTGGGTCTCTTCCATTTTGTGGTTATGTACGCGGTGTTCCTTACGGGCATATTCGACATGCTCATGCAGACCTCGGACATTCTGTACTATGCCGTGTGGTTGGCACCGTCCTTGTTCTCGGGCATCTTCTTTATTCTGGGCATGTTTATTATGCGCGTGGAACAAGCGCATTCCGATGCGCGCTACGGTGTTGAAGTGAGCAGGGGAGACCCGTGGGCGTCCTTCTTTGACTTGCAGTGGGAGGACGATTCTCCACGTAAGGTGGCGGCTCGTGGAACGTATGAGGTCGTTGACCGTCCGCCCGCAAAGCGGCAGAGGCGCTTTGGTCGCCGAAAGGGCGAGGAAAAAGCGTAACGGCTGCGTGTGGTCCGATTGACACATTAATTGCATAAGATGGGAACGAACGCGCGGTATAATTACGTGCGTTCGTTTTCGTTAGAGCCCATGTGGGCATGCTGCCAAGGAGGCCAAGAATGGCTAATCGCTTCGTCCTCAACAACATCTCGTATCATGGCAAGGGTGCCATCCAGGAGGTTCCCGGCGAGATTATCCGTCGTGGCTACAAGAAGGCCTTCGTTGCCTCAGATCCCGACCTCGTGAAGTTCGGCGTTACTGCCAAGGTAACCGACCTGCTCGACGAGGCAGGTATTGCCTGGGAGCTCTTCTCCGACATCAAGGCCAACCCCACGATCAAGAACGTCCAGGACGGCGTGGCGGCCTTCAAGGCCTCTGGCGCCGACTGCATCGTTGCCGTTGGCGGTGGCAGTGCCATGGATACCGCCAAGGGCATTGGCATTATTGCCGAGAATCCCGAGTTTGCCGACGTCGTCTCGCTTGAGGGCGTTGCCGATACCAAGAACCACGCCACCTTTACCATCGCCGTCGCCACTACCGCTGGCACTGCGGCTGAGGTCACCATCAACTACGTCGTGACCGATCCAGAGAAGGAGCGCAAGTTCGTGTGCGTCGACGTCAACGACATCCCCGACGTCGCCGTCGTCGACCCCGACATGATGGCTTCTATGCCCGCCGGCCTCACCGCTGCCACTGGCATGGACGCGCTCACGCATGCCATCGAGGGCTACACCACCCGTGGCGCCTGGCAGCTCTCCGACATGTTCCATCTCGAGGCCATCCGCACCATCTCGAGCAACCTGCGCGACAGCTATGCCGAGGCCAAGAGCGGCGAGCCTGGCAGCGGCCGCGAGGGCATGGCACTTGGTCAGTATATTGCCGGCATGGGCTTCTCCAATGTGGGATTGGGCATTGACCACGCCATGGCCCATACGCTTTCTGCGCACTACGACACCCCGCACGGCGTTGCTTGCGCCATGCTGCTGCCCATTGCGATGGAGTACAACAAGCCCGTCGTAGCCGAGCGCCTTGCCAACGTTGCCGTTGCCATGGGAGTTGACACCACGGGCATGAGCACCGACGAGGCCGCGGACGCCGCCATCGCTGCCGTCAAGCAGCTCTCGGCCGACGTCAACATTCCCAAGACCTGCGACGGCTTGGTGGAGGGCGACCTCGATCAGCTCGCAAGCGATGCGCTTGCCGACGCCTGCTATCCCGGCAATCCTCGCGAGGCCGATCACGAGACCGTAAAGGAGCTCTTCCGCAAGATCATGGCATAAAGCGCGCTCATAGCTCCGCCTGTGGTAATCTTGGTATCTGGGCGTGCGGGCGATTGGTAGACGTTAAAGGGGCGGTCCCCGTTTGATGAGTCAATCAAACGGGGACCGCCTACGTTATCATTTCGTTTTCTGAGCCATGATGGCCGAGCTCATTCTATTAACAACTAAGGATACTGATGTTGTACGATTCAGCCAGCGTGATGAGGTCGCCCTCGTTAAGCTTGGATATGCTTACGCGCCGTCCGTTGACGCTCGTCCCATAGGACGAGCCTGTGTCACAGAGGATCCATTCGCCTTGGATATTGCAAGAGAGACGCGCATGATGGGCGGAGACGCACGCTTGTGGCACCACAACATCGCATGCTTGCGATCTTCCGATGAGGACTGGACGTGATGAGTGCAGGGTCGTTCCGTCATCCATGACGAGCGCGATCGTAGAGATGGGTATTTGGACCATGGCGCACAAACCAGATGCAGCACGCGAGCGCAGCTCATCGAGGATGCTCTCTGAGTCATTGGGTGCAACGATGCTGGTTGTACAGCGCACGGATTTGCCAATTCTCCGGTTGTTTGCTTCTGCAACGATGGTAGTACCATATGTAAAGCGATCGATTATGCCTATTGTTTTGAGTGTCCTGCACGCCTCATGCAAAACCGCGCCGAGTCCATAGGCTTCTTCAATCTTCTTGGATACGAGAATTCGCACAAGATTGCAGTTGGTGTGGGATGTACCCGCCCCGTCTCCAAAGTACGACCTTATGGCAGCTGCAACTTGGGGGATTGGCGGATTCGCGCGCGGACGGAAGGTGTCATCGTGATTCGTCCGCTCCTTGTGCACGCGTTTTGGCCGTGGCGCTGTTGATGTGATTCGCATCGTCTTCTCATTATGCGGTGTCTTCTCGTCGCTCATTTTGATCTCCGCTCCGTATGACCTGTCGTTCGTTGAGTTCGATTGTTACCCATGCCTTTGTGTACCGTTACGTAACGGTTGCTGCATACCGCTGATAAGGTTGCCTTAGGCGAAGTCGAAGACCTAAGGAGGAAGGACACATGCAGACGATAATGACGGTTTGCCGTGAGTGGGTGCGTAAGCTAGGTGCCGCCTTTGCTTCGCTGATTGCGCTGGTGGAGTCAACGCTCTCGAGGTGGTTTAGCATAGAGCCAAAGAGAGAGCTCGAAACGTCTGTTCTCTCGCCCAAGTCAGTTATACAGCTGGTGTGTGTGGAGGTTGACAAAGGCGCTTTGGATTGGGGGCTTGGCGAGGTGGACTATCCCAATCACATTGAGGTGCTGGTGGGTCAGGCAGCGTGGGATCGTTGCTTTGGGCTCTTGACTAGGGAGGCACAGGATCGGATAGGCCAGGCACTTGTGCAGCACGTGAGGGATCAAAAGGGGCGTATGGGCGTGCCTGAGGTTGTGCTTGCGGTTGACCCCCTGCTCAGCGATGAGGCGGTGCGTGTGAGCGTGCGTTTCTCGTCCCAACAGGGCATAGCTAAGACCATGCGTCCCGCTGCCTCGGCGGTACGATACGAGGAGGGTGAGCACAACAAGTGCGCGACGCCTGCGGTTCCGACTGCCGGCGCGTGCCTGAGCTTGGGGGAGAGACGCTACGACCTGAAGGACGGTGTGACGATAGGGCGTAGCCGCTATGTAGGAAGGGAACAGCCATGCATTGATTTGAAGGATGAGGTTGGATTTGACCTAGTCTCGCATTTGCATGGTCGTTTTACGTGCGGCGAGAAGGGTGACTGGACATTTGTCTCTACAGGCCGAAACGGAACGAGGGTGGTACGGGAGTCGCACGTATCGGTCCTTAAGGAAGGCAAGCCATGGGAGCTTAGGAACGGGGACGTATTGCGGTTGGGTGGAGGGAGCAGGGAACTCGTATTCTTGGCTGCATAGACGTAGTGGCACACCCATTGAGGCCCGGCACACGCTGAATGCGCCGGGCCTTGTTTTGTTCTATGGTGTTGGGGACACGGCTTAGCGACAGCTTCGTGACGAGGAGGCGACTGGTGGTGGCTACCCCGCAGCTCAACAATGCACTCAAATACTTTGTGATGACGTTTCGAGACGCTATGTTGCTTCGGCCCAAAAACGTCTATGCGTTGTGGGCTGAGCTGTTTCCGTCACTTCTTGTGGACGAGCGAACCGGGACACCCATACCCGAACGCAACCTCAAGGCTCAGGCCTCAAAATACGCACGCAAGTCTAGGGGAGACTTGCTTGAGCGTCTGTTCCAGCCCATAGGCAAGACGAATCTGGCATGCGATACGAGCAATGTCGTGAAGCGGGCGTCTACCGTGCTCTCGCAACCATCGACCCAATCCCAGGGATTGATGGCTCTCGAACTCGAGGCTCAGTTCTTGGACGCTTGGCGGTTCTCGGGTTGCGACTCAGCGAGGTTCTTTGAGGCGCTTGAAGAGAACTGTGGCCTTGGCGTCCTTGTTTCGGGTGCCTTTAGAGAGGCGTTTGTAGGTCGCATGCGATCCGACTTTCTCGGGGCATCCGAACGTGATTTTGCAGAGTATATGCGCGAACTCGTGCATCTTCCTCACCTGCTGAATTTGGGGAAGGCCTTTGGCATGCGAGCTTGCAAGAAGGTCTTTTTTGATGAGATTGCCAT
>JAFWMI010000225.1 GCA_017513965.1 Atopobiaceae bacterium | reverse complement strand
GGCATCCGACCGTCCGACCTCCCCTCGAGGCCGACGAGCCCGAGGTCCCCCTCAGCCGCCATCTGGTAGCCGAGCTTCCCGTACACCCTCGCGTGCTTGCGCCACTCCCTGTCGAGCATGGGGACAAGATGGGAACCGTCTGGGGCAACAAGGTTGACAAGTCCGAGCAGTTCGCCTGGACCATGGGCGAGACCGGCGCTCCCCTCATTGACGAGGCCAAGGTCTCCATCGAGTGCGAAGTGGACGGGAACTACGAGCTGGAGCACTTCGCAACCGGCGATAAGGTCGGAGATTGCGCAAAAGATGAACTAACCCCTGCAGGGTTACGATAATCGCACCACAGTCCCACAGGATACTGAGAACGGGAGACGGTACGAAATCCCGCAATGCTACGGACTCCGACACCGAGCTCGTGCGCGCATGCAACCCCTTTCGCATGCGCGCACGACGCTTGCAACATAGTCTCGGTGTCGGCCGACCAGCCACGCCACCCGAGCTCGTTGTAGACGACGTTCTCCATGATGTGGCCTCGACGACGAAGCCCTCAAGAAAGGGGGTAGGCAGCCTCGAGATGGGAATCGGCAAGGAGATAATTATGAGCGGCCTGAAACCCCACATCCCCTTGCTCGAATCTGGGAAGAACGTGACCTTCGCTCTCAACATGCACCTTGGCTGGGTACGACGCGCCGAACTAGCTGCTGTGCCAATTGAACCAGCCACCGTAAGGACCATCGGGATGGTCCACGAGTCCCTTCAGAGTATAAGCCGGACAGTCAGGCAATTCCTAAAGGCGCGGTCCCCATCCATGGGACATTAGCAGGACATGCTTGACAACGCGTGCATCCCGGGAAGCTTGTCGCAGAGCCCTCCGTATCGTGGGAAATCGTATTCTCTATACTTCTGTTTTCGTGATAATATCGCACTATCATACTCTTGGTTTCGTGATAGTGCGAGGTAACATGTACAAAAGAAAAGCCTATGAGAAGCTGCTCGATTGGAAAGCCGAGGGCGGGCGCACCGCCATGCTGATCGAAGGAGCGAGGCGCGTGGGCAAGACGACCCTTGCACAGGAGTTTGCTCGACGTGAGTACTCATCGAGCCTCTATCTGGATTTCTCGGTGGTCCGGCCAGAGATTCGCACGCTCTTTGAGGAACAGCTTCACAGCATCCCATCGTTCTTAAACCAACTCCAAATTCTCACCGGCACGCGCCTTGAACCGCGCAAATCGCTGGTGATCTTCGATGAGGTGCAGGCATTTCCACGCGCTCGAGAAGCGATAAAGCACCTCGTCGCCGACGGTCGCTTCGACTATTTGGAGACGGGGTCACTCATCTCACTCCGAAGGAACGTAAAAAGCATCCTCATCCCCTCGGAAGAACGCAGAATGGACTTGAATCCCCTCGACTTCGAGGAGTGGCTGTGGGCGACGGATGGTTCGGGGCTGCTCGCCGGCGCAATAGAAGAAGCATTTGGCGCAAAGGTCCCGCTACCAGATGCGCTCCACAAGCTCGCGATGCGCTCCTTTAGGGAGTATCTGCTGGTCGGTGGCATGCCCCAGTCCATACAAGCCTATGGAGCAGACAAGGACTTCTTTGCGGCAGACCAGGCAAAGCGGCAGATACTGGACGTCTACAAATCCGACATGTTCAAATACGGGGGCGAGAACGCGGCAAAGGTTGCGGCGATATTTGACCAGATTCCCGGACAGCTCTCGCGCCATGAGAAACGCTTCGTTTTTGCATCGTTGGGAAGCGAGGCACGCTATCGGGAGTATGCGGAGGCGGTCTATTGGCTTGGTGACTCACATATTGCAAACATATGCAGAAAAGCCTCCGATCCCAGTGTGGGCTTCGGGCTCAGCTCTCTGGAAAATACTTTCAAGTGCTATCTTGCTGACACTGGGTTGCTCGTCACGAGCGTGTTTTCCGATCGCGATGTGACCAAGAACCCCGTGTACGCTGCCATTCTATCCGAGCAACTGGGCATCAACGAGGGGATGCTCGTCGAGAATTACGTTGCCCAGCAGCTCAAGGCGTCTGGAAACAAGCTCTTCTATTATTCCAGCTACAGCAGGGACGATTCGTCGCAAACGATGGAGATCGACTTCCTCGTCGTAAGGGAGTTCGACAACGCCGCGTTCAAGCCACGGGTCAGCCCCATAGAGGTCAAATCCACGAGCAGGTATAGCACCAAGTCTCTGGACAAGTTCAAGGGCAAGTTCCAAAAGCGCGTGGGCACCCAGTACGTCCTGCATCCCAGGCAGCTCAGGGTGGATAGCGAGCGAATGTACCTTCCGCTCTACATGGCACACGTGGTGTAGAGAAGAAGAATGTCAAGGGGGATGTATCTGTCCGGCTTGAGTTAACCGTATCCCATCGACACCTCCTCATACCTTTTAGAGGCAATGATGATTACTTTTCAGAGGGGAATCAAGGTACCATTTAAGCGCCTCGTCGAGGACAAACGTTTGCCGATTCGCCGTCCCTCGGGACCGCATCGTGGCGGTCGATTACGCATACTACTCCAAGGCGTACGGGGGCGGCCTTACCGAGACCGCCTTCTCGGCTCGCGTGGGCCAGGACGAGGCGCATGTCAAATGGCTGTGTGAATTCAGATTCAAGTGCTACAACGCCTGCTTCGTCCTTGACGACGGTGCCCAGCGCCTCATGGTGTACGACTGAAAAGAGCTTCACGTCACTTGGGTCCGCTGACATGGCCGCTCGCTGATTCGCTGCCTCTGAAAAAGACGGGCTCCAAGATTGCTGTTTCGCAGAAACGCCTCGTAAAACAGACATCCCAAGAAGGACGCTTGCCCGCATGTGCTTCTATTACTCGCGGAATCTCTGTTTCCAAACCACATTCCGCAATCTATAAAAGGCAAGCTTAACCTGCTCGTGTAGCATTCAGGCAGTGATAATGGGGGATGATTTGTTCACGGAATGAATCATCCCCCGTTCTCCGCGCATCGCCTATTCGACGGTTGTACCGAACGGTGAGAGCGAAAGCTTGGCGATCTTGAAGAACTGCTTCCCAAATGGAATCCCGACGATCGTGACGCACCACAAGCACCCGATAAGGAAGTTGCCCAGCGCCATCCACCAGCCATTAAGGATGAGCCAAATGACGTTGACCAGGAACGACACCGCTCCCCCGCCATATTCGACCCTTTTGCCAAACGGGACAAAGGACACCTTTGCGAATTTGAAGCACTGCAAGCCGTACGGGATCCCGATGATCGTTACGCACCACATGACGCCCGAAATCAGCCAGCCCAAACCGCTGAGAAAACCGCCAAACACCAGCCAGAGCACGTTTCCCAAAAAGCTCATGAGACCCACTCCCTTCCGCAAATCGCATAGGTCGATTGCTGTGCATGAAAGTATACGGCACCGCAAAAGACACAGCTAACGAGTGCGCTTCTCATGTGCACTCCTTCAGAGCGAGCTATTTGCCGCACCATTCTAACACTGAACAATCGCGCGACGCCCAGTGGGAGACCGTCGGGTGATTACGGTTCGCATCACGGCGGCAGGAGCATCTTCGCATGCCGCACTGCTATCGGTTCTCCTCCCAAAAAGCCACGGCATCGTCGAGCCAACCCTCGGCCACGGTGCCCGTGCCAACACCGAACCCGTGGGGCAGACCGCGAAACACCTCGATCTGGGCCGGCGTGCCGTTGGCCCGTATCACCTTGATGCGACGCTGCATAGTGCGCCAGCTAGCGATGCCGTCGCTGGTGCCCACAGCGCTGAAGGTGGGTGACTCATAGCCCGTGACTTCCGAGAGGCCCGTGTAGTTGACCACGCACATCGCAGGGCGAGGGTACGCCGCCTCACCGAAGGACTCGGTGCCGTAGCTGCCCAGCCACGCCGCCATGCGGGCGCCGGCCGACCCTCCCCACAGGGAGTAGCCGTCCATGGTCACACCCAGCTCACCCTCGTGCTGGTAGACGAAGGCGATGGCACGGGCGAGGTCCTCACAGGCCGTCTGCGCACCAGGACGATAGATGAGCGCGAAGGCGTTGTAGCCGCGGCGGGAGAGCTCAAGGCAGTGCGGGAAGCTGTCCTGCATGGCGCCCACGTATGCGAAGCCGCCACCCGCGTTTACGATGGCGGTCGGCGCACCCGACTCCCCTGGGAAGAAGAAGAGCCCCGTGTCGGCCTTCCAGGGATCAGCGGCTTTCTCCGTGTCGGAGTAGATGTCGATAAACACGGTCTCCCCCGCCGAGGCGCGACGGCGCACGTCGTTCACCACGTCCAGCGTCATCTGCGCATCGCAGGGCATGTACCAGGTGAGCTGCACGTCCCCAAGCGTCGTGCCCCGCATGTAGCCCCGATCCACCGGGAAAAGCAGGCGCCCCCACTCCCCCAGCAAAGGGTCAGCGATGACGTCAGAGATACGCGTTTTTGATGTCACTTCCACAAAGTCCTCCTCAGGTTGCTCTTCTGATGCCTCTTCCATGCCCGCCGCAGCCATCTCATGTGTCGTGACCCCGCAGCCCGACACGCATGCCAAGCCTAGGGTCACGACCAGAAGCTGGAAAGCCACGTTTCGTGAAGCGCAAATCCACAAGCCCTCTCGCAGAGCGACGCACATATCCTTGAGCACCCTGACCGTAGGCTTACAAGCGACGTGCGAGTGTCTTGACCTCGGCGACGTTGCTCGCCATTCCCTCGTACCGCATGCGGTAGAGGCCGGCGAAGCGCTCCATGGTCCATTCGGCGGTATCGAGCTGCTCCTTGGTTGGGGCGCTGCCCTGCAGGATGAAGAAGAGGCGCTTGCCATCGAGCTGGCCCTCCATGGTGCCGTAGCAGCGATCGATAAGGTTACGGAGCATACCCGAGAACGAGTGCCAATACAGCGGTGAGCCAAACACGATGGTGTCGGCGGCACGCATGGCGTCGGCAACCTCATCAAAGCGGTCGTCATCGAATGTCTGTCCGTAGTCGTAGACCTTGGTGGTGCCCAGCTCGATGGTGTCGTAGGCGTGCCCCGCAAGCAGCTGGGCGGCGAGTCGGGCGGTGGTGCCACGGGGGGTTGGGGCTGGCGTTGACGAACAGGATGGACACGAGCGACTCCCTTCACGGTTTGTTGACGATCACTATCCTCCCATGTCCGGACGCAGTTGAACATTGCGCTCTCGTCAACTCAGCATGTATTGCAAGCATACTGGTGCTATGCGTACATTAGAGAAGGATCATGGACACTGCTTTGGGAGGCATCGCGGCGTTTTCCTTGTTTGAGTGCGGCGCACACCAAGCGGGCGGCTACGGCGACTTCATCCAGAAGCCCGTGGAGGAGCACGACCTCGACCAGGGCGGCAGCCACGACTTCGAGGCCGTTCGGGAATTCATGTTCAACGCGCTTCCGCTCTTCTTCCGGGACGCCTCGGTGTGAGATCAATCCCCTACGGCATACGCGCCATGTTGATGTCGCACGGGCAGATCCCGTTTCCTCAGCTCCATCGCGAGCGCATGGCATAGATGAAGCAGGCCGCAAGAACCACGCCGCATATGATACTGGGAATCGTCGCCACGCGCATCACCAGAGCGTGCGACTGGGGTTGATGCGGTAAACCTTGGGATTGTTGCGGCAGACGCATCCGCCCCACCTCGCAGATGAGGTGGGGCGGATGCGCGGGGTGTATTGACTCTGTCCTATGCCTAGCCCAGGCACATGCGCACGAAGCCTGGCTCGAAGTGCCTGGCGCGGCTGCCGGAGTAGCACATGTCGTGGGCGCAAATAGAAGCCATCTTGTCCGCGGTCAGTTCGAATTCCCAAATGCCGAAGATCTCAGCGATGCGCACCTGTGTTGAGTGTGACGTACCGCAGGGCTCCTCCCGTTGGGTTGCCTGTTTTGGCGATACTCGCTACTTGCTCAGGAAACGGAACTGGTAGTTATCCGGGATGATGTGGGTGTACACGAAGCTGATGAGCTTCCAGCTGCCGTCGGCCTGACGATGGTAGGTCTCGGTGGCCACGAAGGGGTTGACAGCCTCGTTGCCGCCCACCAGCGCCGTGAGCTCGAGCTGGCGCAGGACGATGGCGATCTCGTCGTCGATCACGCGCACGTCCATGTGCTTGTCGTCGCGCTTGACGGTGACGATGTGCCTCTGCGCGATGGCCTCCTCCTCGGCGCCGCGGTCCATGGTGATGCCCATGTGCACGAATGGCGCCTTCGAGTCGCAGGTCTTGCGGAGCTGCTCCACGTCGAGGTCAAACTGGGCCCTCCAGTACTCGTCAGAGGCGGCGAGGATCTCTGCTCTGAGCTCCTCCTGGTACTTGGCCTCCTGCACGTCGAAGTCGTCGGGGATGGAGAGGTAGCGCTCGTAGACCGACTCGTCGGCGGTGTAGTAGGTCTTGCCGGGCTCGGAGAGCTTCGCGATCTCGGCCATCTCGTCGTCGGTGAGGGCGAAGTCGAAGATGTCCAGGTTGTCGGCGAGGTGGGCAGGGCTCTTTGAGCCGGGGATGATGGAGTTGCCCTTCTGGATGTGCCAGCGCAGGATGACCTGCACCGGGCTCTTGCCGTACTTCTCGGCAAGCTTGGCGAACACGGGCTCCTCGCGCAGGCTCGCGTCACCATGGCCCAGCGGGTACCAGGCCTCGATCACGATGCCGTACTGGGAGAGGAACTCGCGCAGCTCGTCGTTGGGGTGGTAGGGGTGGTTCTCGACGGTGACCAGCTGTGGCTTGACCTCGGCGGCGTCGATGACCTCCTGAATCTTTTCAACGGGGAAGTTGGAGAGGCCGAGCGCGCGGACCTTGCCAGCCTTGTAGGCGTCCTCCATGGCCTTCCAGGCCGCCAGGTAGTCACCGCACGGCTGGTGCAGGATGAGCATGTCGACGTAGTCGAGGCCCATGCGGGCGAGCGTCTTGTCGATGTGCTCGGCGGCATGGGCGTAGCCGGACGGCCAGAGCTTGGTGGAGACGAAGACCTGAACGCGCGGCACGCCGGAGCGGCGGATGCCGCGGGCCACGCCGGCCTCGTTGTAGTAGCCGTTAGCGGTGTCGATATGACGATAACCTGCACGAATAGCGGCAAGCGTGGCGTCCTCGGCCTCCTTGGGGCTCATCAGGAAGGTCCCCAGGCCCTCGGCCGGCATCCTGACGTCGTTGTTGAGCGTGATGTACTGCATGGTCTTCCTCCTCTGCTGCGGGTACTGGCTGATTACAACTATACGGGTGAATCCTGTTCGCTTTGTCGTCCTTTGCGCTATGCGACTATGTCGTCCGCGCATAACGATGTCATTCGACCACAATCTGGGGTACCATGGGTGCATACCTTGGGAAGGAGTTGGAATGGAGCTTGAGCAGATGCGGCAGCTGGACGCCATCGCGCGCTGCGGCACCATCTCGGCCGCCGCGGAGGAGCTGCATCTCTCGCAGCCGGCGCTCTCGCGCTCGATCAGGCGCCTGGAGCGGGAGCTGGGGCAGGAGCTCTTCGACCGCACGCACAACTCCGCCACGCTCAACGACGCCGGGCGCCTGGCCGTCGATCACGCGCGCAACCTCCTGCGTGACGAGCGTATGATGCTCGACGCCTTCGCCGACCTCGCGCGCCGCCAGCGCACGCTGCTGGTGGGAACCGTGGCCCCGGCGCCGGTGTGGCACCTCACCGCGCTCACCGTGGAGCGCTTCCCAGGCACGCTCCTCAACCCCGTCACCCTGCCCGAGGACGAGGTGGAGCGGCGCCTCATGAACCGCTCGGTCGACCTCGCCATAACGCTCAGGCCACAGATCCTGCCCACCATGCGCTCGACGCAGATCATGGTCGAGGACCTCTACGCCTTCCTGCCCCAGAACCACCACCTCGCGTC
>JAFWMI010000224.1 GCA_017513965.1 Atopobiaceae bacterium | reverse complement strand
TCTTCGGCAAGCTCACGCAGGGCTACGGCACACAGGTTTGGGGAGCCGTCTGCGTGGCCGCCTATCCACGACCACGAGTCGTAGATGTTGTGGTACACCAGCAGTGTCCTGGTGCGTTGGGGATTGACGGTCCAAATGGATGTGGTCATGTGTGCCACGAGGTTGTCTCGACTCAAGCAATCATCGTGCTCGCGCATAAAACGCAGCATTTGCTGCTGGTCGCGTGCCTCTTGCTCGCACCCTGGCGCGTAGTGCTCGATTTGTTCGTATAGGCTCAAGACAACCCCCTGTTGAAGGTGAAACACCGATTGCAGGCAACGATGTGTCGCATGTTACAAAACGTGCCAGCTTGTTGCAATTACCGAGATGAATACCGACAATCATTCCCGTTCGTCATCAATCATCTCAATTCGACAGGAAGATCATGAACGAAGAAGCCTCTCAATCGTTTTTTGAGCGTAAGGACATTCGTCCGGGATTCCAGCGCTACGCAATAGATGCGTTTGGCGCCATGGCACAGGGTCTGTTTGCCTCCTTGCTCATTGGCACCATACTCTCTACGCTTGGCGACCTCACTGGCCTTGCTTTGCTTACCCAGATAGGTGGCTATGCAAAGGCCGTGGCGGGACCCGCCATGGCGATCGCCATTGGCTCGGCGCTCGCCGCCCCGCCGCTGGTGCTGTACTCGTTGGCGGCCGTGGGCTTTGCCGCAAACGAGATGGGTGGTGCCGGTGGCCCGCTGGCAGTGTTCGTGGTCGCCATTGTGGCCGCAGAGCTTGGCAAGGCCGTGAGCAAGGAGACCAAGGTAGACATCCTCGTAACGCCAGGCGTCACCGTAGGTGTGGGTTGTGCCTTGGCAATAGCGGTGGGCCCTTGGGTGGGTGCCGCCGCATCCTCGTTGGGTAACCTGGTAATGTGGGCGACCGATCTGCAGCCCTTCCTCATGGGAGTCGTTGTCTCGGTGGCCATTGGCGCTGCGCTTACCCTGCCCATTTCGAGCGCGGCCATCTGTGCCGCCCTTGGCCTCACCGGTCTTGCGGGTGGCGCGGCCCTGGCTGGTTGCTGCGCCCAGATGGTAGGGTATGCGGCGGCGAGCTTTGCGGACAATGGCTGGGCAGGCGTGGTTTCTCAGGGATTGGGAACGTCCATGCTACAGGTACCCAACATCTTCAAGAAGCCGATTACGTGGGTTCCCGCCCTCGTGGCGAGTGCGGTGGGCGGTCCGGTGGCGACCGTGGTGTTTGGCCTGCAGCAGAATGGTGCGGCTATCGCGAGCGGCATGGGCACCTGCGGCTTGGTTGGTCCCATTGGGCTGTATTCGGGCTGGGTGGCCAACGGCGTTGTGCCAGGAGCGAGGGAATGGCTTGCCATGGTGCTGGTGTGCGTGGTGATCCCTGCCGTCGTTGCGTGGCTGGTCGCACTGGGGCTGCGTCGAGCGGGCCTTGTACAGCCTGGCGATATGAAGGTGGACTAACGCAGAGAACTGTCTTTGGCGGCAATAAGGGAGCGGTCCCCCTATTGCCGCCGTACCTTATCGTGAGTCGTCGTTGTTCATAACGAGATGAGGCCGAAGTGAGCCATGGCATGCGCGATGCCGTCGTCGAGCACGGGTGACGTCACGTAGGTTGCATGCTCCTTAACATATGGCTCGCGGGCGTCTCCCATCACGATGGCCTCGTCGCATGCGTCGAGCATCTCGATGTCGTTTGAGCTGTCTCCAAAGCCAAACGTGCGAACGTCTGGCAACGCAAGGTGTTTGAGCAAGAGCTCGATGGCCGTTGCCTTGTTTACGCCCTTGCACGAAACCTCTCCCGCAACGACCGTTGGGTCTCCATGGCTGGCAGGCACAATGTAGAACCTCTCACCAAATTGCGCCCGTACTTCCTCCATGGTAACGTCCGCATTCCACGTGCGAAAACATAGCTTGTTGACCTTGCTGCGGTCGGCCTCATCCAGAGGCCTTGCGATGGTATCCCAGTTCTTAATGTGTGCGACGCCCCACGTACGGCGTGCCAGTGCCATAAATTCCTCATCAAAGAAGATGCCCTCGTTGCATTCCATGTAGTAATGCACGTTGTGGGCCTGCATAAAGTGCTCGAGATCTTCGACAGCGGGCGCGCCCAGCGTCTTGTGAAAGAGGATGCTGTTGCCGTCGAGCACCATGCCTCCGGACGCGCCAATGATGCCATCCACGTTCGCGTGGGGACATCCAAGGTTCCAAATAAACTGCGCGTCGGCAAGGGAGCGACCCGTGCACAGGTAGACAAGCGCTCCGCGTGCGCGCGCCTCGGTTATGGCGTCTGCTGCTGAAGGTGGAATGTACTGGCGCCCGTCGCGCTTGGTGAGGAGCGTACCGTCTATGTCTATGAAAAGAATGTTATACATGCAAACCATAATACGCCAAACAGCCCTTTTCTTGATGCGAAAGCGGACTTTGTTCCGCCGTTGCTCCCATCGGTGACGAGTTGCGGGTTCTGCTTGCTGCATAATGAGAGATGCTTATTCATAAGACTTGGTATAAGGGATTACATGGCGAAAGGTGGCAACATGCTCAGGATCGCGATTTGCTGTGGTGGCGGGTTCTCGTCGAGCACCATGGCGGCACACCTCAACAAGCAGCTCAAAGAGAAGCACCTGGAGGACAAGGTCTTTCTTGAGTTCATACCGTTTGCCAACCTGTATGGCGATGACTCGGCGTTCATAACCAACGCGCACCGAGACCGCCAAGACGAGGTGGATGTGGCGTTGCTCTGCCCGCATCTTGAGTATCCTGCGCGTACGGCCGTTAAGGAAGGAAAGCTTCGCATTCCCGTGTTCGTGCTGCCCATGCGCATGTATGGCCTTGTGGACATCGAGAATCTCATCGAGGAGGCCGAGGACGTGCTGGAGCTGTGGAACAACGGCGCCCAAAACGTGATTACGTTCCCCGACGAGCCTCGGTCCATGACGGCACCGCGTACGGTCTCTCATCGCAGGTGGGTGGCGCAGCAGAACAAGTAACGACGCTTGGGCTGTAAACTGGTACGAGAGGCGTGTCGTCTCCATAGGCAACAAATGCGCAGGTCACGAGACTGGGGCGGTGTAGCGCATGGAGTACCTCTGGTACATCATTGCTTCAATAGGGGCAGGAGTGGGCACTGGGTTGGCCGGGCTGTCTGCGGCAACCGTTATGGTGCCCATTCTCATTGTGCTCTGTCCGTCGTTTAGTGGCGAAACGGGAGCGTATCAGGCAACCGCCATCGCGCTCGCATCGGACATACTTGGGTCTGCGGTAACCGCGGCCACCTACATACGGCACAAGAACATAGACCTTAGGCGAGGCTGGGTTATGCTCGTATGCATTCTTGCCATGTGCACGGTAGGAAGCTATGCGGCGTACCGGGTGGGTAACGTGGTACTTGGTGGCTTTACCCTGTTTCTTACCCTTGGCATAGGGATACGCTTTCTTATGCGTCCCGACACCAGCAGAAGCGATCAGGCGGCGCGTGGGGAGCGACTGGATGCCAAAGGCATAGCCATATCCGTATTCTTTGGTCTCACCATTGGATTTGGCACTGGCTTTGTGGGTACGGGCGGCGGCATGATGATGCTCGTTGTGTTTACGGCCTTCTTGGGCATGGAACTCAAAACGGCAGTGGGTACCAGCACCTTCATAATGACGTTTACGGCGCTCATTGCCTCGGTGAGCCACATAGTCATCCATCCGGCCATTGTGCTGGAGAAATGGGGCGTTCTGCTGCTCTGCATGACAATCGCCACCGTTTCGAGCCTGATTTCCGCGCGCTTTGCCAACAGCGTGAGCAATCGGACGGTGGGACTCGTTACGGGTGCCGTGCTCACGGTGCTGGGCGCGTCCATGATCGCGCTTAACTACCAAGACGTACTGCGTGCCAGCTCTTTACCGCACGAGGTGCTGGTCACGTTTTGGCGATACCTCTGCTACATAGTGCCGTTGGCGTTTACGCTCATTCTTATGCATATGCTTTTGCACATACCACGCAACGTCTTTCGAAAGCTCCTGCATGTGGCGGCATTCACCTCGTCGATATTCCTGGTCGTCTTTGGCGAGAGCTGGCAGGCGGTGACCATTACGCTCGTGCTCTTTGCGGTTGCGGTGTGGCCGCTGTTGTCGGTCGCGGAGCGATGGTCTGGCTATGGCAACCTGTTCGTGGAGAAGAGCGCGGGCGAGGTGAAGCAGAGCCTATTGCTGCTGTTCTTGTCTCAGGCGGTCTTTGTGGCCATAGCCTGCGGCCTTATGGGAAAGCCATACATCTTGATTGCGTCTACGGCGGCTTGGGGCTTGGGCGACATTGCCGCTGCGTGGGTGGGCAGGCCGTTGGGCAAGCATAAGGTGCATTGGCGTCTTGCCGACCACAAGAAGTCTTGGGAGGGAACGGCGGCCATGGCAGCTGTGTCGTTCGTGGCGTGCCTTGTGAGCTTGCTGGCGTGCTCGGCATATTCCCTGGGAGGGAGCTTGCTCGTGTCGCTTTTGGTGGGCGTGGTTTCGAGCCTTGTGGAAGTGTGCAGCAGGGGTGGCTACGACACGGTGACGGTTCCCGCGGCAAACGTGCTGCTCCTTTCCCTGCTTTCGCTGTGCCTGTAGCGAATGTGAAGGACATATGGACCACCACCCCGCTCGGGACGCGCAGCCCGCGGGTGCGTAGTACCAGTCAGATGACGAAGTGAACACGTCACCCCTT